>JBAZIG010000021.1:0-13486 GCA_041651955.1 Minisyncoccota bacterium
TTATCCGGGATATCTCTTCTGTTGGAGTAGGCACCGGGGACGTGTAGGCGCTCATCGATAATACATCAAAATAGCGGGCCGGTTTCACCAAAATATCGGTACTAATCCATGCATACCGCATACCCAGGTTCAAGTGGTTTGGATCGACCTTCTTTACCTCTTCACATACTACTTTTACATATTCATCGACCATGATAGCAGTAAATTCTCTAAAATCAATTATGGATGATTCCGATGGATATTTTTTGAAGGTTTTCAACAATATCTCATCGATGGATCTCAAAGATAAATTCCACACTATGTTAAAGGAATGGATATCTTTATATTTATCTTTCAACCATCTGACAAACTCGAGCTTACTGTAGCTCAGCTGATTTGTAGCGAACATCTCATAAGCTATCACATGATCGCCAAAAGCCCATTTTGGCTCGTTGCACAGGAAATAACCCAATAATTGTTTGTCATCTTTCAAGGGAAGCAGCTGAAGAGCATATTCTGCAGCGCTGTTACGGTATTCAGGAGCATATACATCCGGAAAATCCCTGAACAGATATACTTCGGTCGACGGGAATCCATTCATGTGGTGCACATAGGGAAGATTGCTTTCTTTTCCAAAATTCTTTTCGCTCCAGTTCCCTACCGTATTAAACCGCCATTTTTTCATCATTTTTGGTGTCGTTACCTTCCACTTCTCCAGCCATTGATCGCCGTATACGCGCATTTGATTGGCCTGGAAATAATCAATTCTTTTTAAAGGGCCCTGTAAGGAATAGATAGAGGCGAACTTTCCCTCTTTTTCAGGCATCCACTCCAACAGATCTTCCATCTCATTATATACGCATGACTGTGAGGATGTGATACAGTTGATACCTGTGCTGAGGAAAGCACAACCTTCAGGATCAACAAACCACCAACGTTTACCGTCGTGATGCACCCTGAAGAATCCGGTAGCTTCGAAACGAATGGCTTTCAACCCACCGTACTGACTCCATCCACTTGGAAAGGATGCGTGAGATATCGATTTTTCAGTTTGACGCATGTTCTTTTCCAATTGTTTTTCACTGTGTACTTTTCCCTTCCATTCACGACCAGTCCACTGACCGAATTGATCAACATATTTTTTCTGTGGAGCCTTGTAATTTTTGGGTATTTGATCGGTCAGATAAACTGATGCAATCTCAATTTCAGGAGCAAAATTGGGTTCCAATGAAGGGAAAAAACGGAGGCTGAATTGTTCCACCTCTTCCATGTCAATGCGGCTGCCTGTGAGAACCCCTTTCAGTTGACGGGGAAAACGTGGAAGGAAAATCGTTTGTGAGGTCAAATATTCAAAAGGGAAGATAACCTGCGTCTTCAGTTTTGGCAAAACTCCTATCGTGCACTTCAACCAAGGTTTGATTAATCCCTCTTTTTCTTTCCGAATGGGTTCATTTTTACGAAAAAAACAAATATCTAACAAGAGTGTGTGCGCATTGGGATGGTATATTTCACACACCATGTATTTCACTCTTGTCCAATCCACATCATTCCTTTCAATTGCTAAGTTTAACTCCCTTTTATTCCCCGATGCTTTGATATTTAATACCTGTTTTCCAAATTCATCAGACCATTTTTTTGAATGGATCAAATCGGCGTGTTCTACAGATTGTTCCAAATCAAAGTCATATCGAATTTGACTGTAAAGTAAAGTGTTGCTCAAGAACAATAGAGAGAATAATAAAGCATATTTCATACAGGCTTGTTTCAAAATGGGCTTATGATAGGTCATCTGAGATATTCATTAAATTCTATTAAATCACTGTATATCGGATTCATCCAGAGACGGAGGGTTTCACGTCTGGTAAAATCGAAGTATTGTACCTCGAAGGTATGTTCACCTTTTTCCAAAGCAACATAATTATCCATTCTGATTTCGTAATGCATTCCGTCATTGTTAATGATCTCTTTGCCGTCAACCAGCAAGCGGCTACCATCGTACGACTCCAGGAGGAATCTGTATATTTTTGTCTCAGGTACGGTGAATTTCCCCTGAAATCGTGCAGCCCAATGGTTTTCAACTCTCGGTTGTATCACATCCAGAGAAAGGGTATCTGTCATGAAAGTTTTCAAGGGTTTTAGTTTGTCAAAATCAGGAAGTACTGTATAAAAGCCCTCATAATACTCAGCTTTTATTTTTGTTTTTCTTGCTTTCTTTTGTGCCGGCATCAATGTAAGTTTTGAAAATGTACGGGTACTGGGACGACTTTCTACTCCAGCATTGTTTTTCACAAATGCAGTGAGTATGGTTGTTTCATTCAACGTCACTTGCATTTCTTCCGAGGTGGTTAACTGATATGTCCCATTTGCTTGAACGACCAAAGTGCTGTTCGGATTCGGATTTCTAACAATCACTTTTGTTTTTTCCATAAAAGAGAACGAATCACACTCAATAAGTGGAGTTGTTAACCATGTCCTGTCTTTGACTTTTTCCCAACGGTCGAATGCTAAACCTGTACTGTCAATAGCTTCGAGAGAAAGTGTATTATCCCATATCTTTATTTTGATGTAATGATGTCTGCTTTTGGTTTCGGCCATAAACCACGTCCTGGATATGGCTGCTTCATCCAGCTTGCCGCCGCCACCGCCAGTGGTAATGTACGTTACCCCTTTTTCCGTATCAATCTGTCCCTGATAAATAGGCATGGTACGCTCGTAATTATGAATATGTCCGTTGAAAACGAGATCTACCCCATAGGTTTCATACAAAGATCGAAGCTGCGTGGTGTTCGGGTCACCGGTAATGGTCTTTTGTTCGACCAGGTTATAGTATCCCGAGGAGACATAAACTGGATGGTGATGGAGTGCTATTTTCCATTGTACATCGGATGAAGCGAGTGCATTTTCAAGCATCCGATACTGTTTTGATCCGGGAAGAATATCCATATTGGTATTGACAAAAATAAACAGGGTATTTCCTTTTTTTTGCGTATAGAACCATTTGGGTTCAGGTAAATCAAAATATTGGTAATAAAAAGCACTGTTGCCTTCGTGATTTCCAAGGACGGGATAGAGTGGATAAAAACGAAACAGGTCTCGAGCCGGATAGAAGAATTCATCCGTCCAATCATCTTTATTTGGCCCATACTGTATCATATCGCCTACATGCAGTAAAAAGGTCGGACGTTCCTGTGCAATCATTTCGGAAAAATGTCCCCACATCTCGGGACTGTTTTGCGTATCGCCGATAACGGTACATACAACAGGTTGGCGGTGGAAATCGGGAACAGCATAACGACTGATAGGGCCCCATAAAGTATCCCTGCCTGCTATCGTAGCAATGCGGTAAACATACTGTTCGCCTGTTTTTAATCCATTGAAAGTCACCTTGTGCAACAATCCATTTTTGCTTTCCTGTTCTACCTGTTTAAAATTTGCTTTCAGCGTATTGTGTTCGGCAACAGCCAGGAATGCAATGGGCCTGCTTATTTCGGCTGTTTCGCACAATACATGAAATGAGGTATCGGTAACATGCTGGATATAGGGCTCAACGATGAATCTGTTCTGTCCTTGTAGCAGATGAGCAACCGGTAAGGTGAGTATCAAAAGATAAAATATTTTGCGTGTCATTGTGAATTATTTTAATTGGTGTTTATTTGATGATTCTTTTCGTTATTTGCAGTCAAGATCAATGCGAGGGTCATCAGAATGTGGGATAAATAGTAAGTGGGCATAATCAGGAAATTCGATTCGTTGATACCCGCGAATTCTCTGAAAGCAATGATCGTATCGGAAAATAGGATACTGGCGAGGCCTGACACAAACAAACATTTTGAAAGTATAGGGAATCGTATACCTGCTGCAGTAGCAAATGAAACGCACGATATTAGCAGGTAGCTAAGAACTGCTGCTATTAATATCTTGTCATCGATATAGGGATAAATTAATAAAAAGAAAAAAACAAGATATGCAACTAAGATTACATACAACACCTTTTTATTGATTTTTCCGTTTTTCAATGAAAACCATAGATATCCCAAATGCGCTACGAAGAAACAAATGATCCCATAAATAAAACGAATGGGAATCCCCTTCCTGTGACTTAGGAACCAGTCACCAATGATTGAAAATAAGAGTGCAGCAATGAAAATCCATATTTCTTTTCTCCTTTTCATGTTGTACACTATACAGAGAATAACGATACATGAAAGGGCAACGCCGAAACTAAAAAACATGCCGAAGCCATATACTGCCAACAAGGCACATATGATGGGGATTATTATCCATACGCTGTTGTATTTTCCCATTTTTTTACTTGTTACAATGTTAAGTCGATGGTGTACAAATTCATACTATGTCGGGATAAAACGACATTAAACGATAATGTACCTGAATGGTCGGATATAATAATTTCGTTTTCGAGCTCCAAATTGCTCACTTTTGCGGACCAATCAGCGGGTAGTCTACCGGGTACTGAAGGTGAACCTATTTTCAACCATTTCGCATAACTGTTATTATACTCCCTGTTCAGCTTATATATTTTAGTTTGATATTCTGTATTGGGAATCAGTCCGTTCACGTCGATCCTGAGTTGATCTGTTTTTGACAAATCATCATCGGTCTCATTAAAATTGTATACGATGAAAGCCAATTCCTTCGACCCGATGGTCGGGATAATTCCCAAGCGGTCACCCGGGACGTTGTCAATTGCCTTTAATCTCTCGGGTTGCAGTTTGGCCAATAGCTCAAATCCCGTCAATATGGGTTTGGGCGTATGACCCCCGGTAGTCAGTTCCCGGTTTCCGGTAAACATTTCATTTTTTTGATCTTCCCACGAGAAGCCCCAGTAAAGCAACATGGAAGTTTTAAAATCGTAGTTGTCTTCGAGTGCATACAGGCAGTCAATCAGCTTTGTCATGAATAAGGGTGAGAACTCATTGTTACGGTATTCAAGCTGTGGATATTGCGCTTGTGCCTTTTGAAAATTAGAACAAACACCCCACTCATTCAGATGAAAATCAATATCTTTTATACTTTCATATTTATCCAGCAAACGTTTGATCCAGTGCAACTCTTGCGAAAAACGGCTTACCTGGGGAACAATTTCCGGAGGAGCATGTAACCATCCTCCGGATAATCCATAAATATGATGGGAAATAAAATCTATGGGAGAACCTACTTCACCGGTTACAAAGTTTGTCCCTGATGTCACATGATCTAAAAATGCTTTTAATGCATACAAATTGTAAGTTGCCGGTCCACCAACCTTAAAATCCTGATCATATGATTTCACAACATCAGCAAATGTATCATAAAGCCTGAAAAAAATATGAAGATGTTCGGTTGGCCAATTGTCGGGTTCATTCCATACCTCGTAATACCAGGTTTTTAACTCTTCCTTCCCAAATGTTTCTATCAGGTTTTCCATAAAAGCTCTCATCAACTGTTCCCATTCCAACCAATCTCTCGGTTGTGCATTTTTCCCTGTAAAACCTTCATTGTTGGTGTCGTTACCCAATGGCTTAGCAAAATTGTCGGGAAAGAAATCGAATTCAACTATGGGTTTGATTCCGTGTGTGAGATAGTTTTGAAAAGTATGATTTATCTTTGAAAAATCGTAATGGTATTTTCCATCAGGATCATATACTACAATCTGGCCACCCTTATCGTCGCTGTTGAAAGTGAAATGGCTCCGTATGTATTTAATGGAATTGTAACTGCTAATTCGGGATAAAAGATACTTTCCGGCATCATCATCAGTCATTTGAAACATAAAATCGTGTCCGGCAGCTTTCCAGAAATAGTGATTGATTCCCGCTTTCTCCTGTATATTTAAAGTGAAAACAGTTTGTCCTCTTCCGATTAACGGAATAAACAACATCAATAATATAAAAACCAGCTTCATTATTACCAGATATTATGCTCAATATACGATAAAGGTACTGTTGCCATATAGATCGATGACTTACCTTCATGAGACGAATAATAGGATACCCATAGTTTATTATCGTAGAACACCATGCCGGCATAACTGCAATCCCGGTGGGAAGGTAATTCGGTTATACAGTTTAACCGGTTGTCATCACCAAGGAGATAAAGGGTCGTATGCTCCTTTTCGTATTTATACGAACGGGACGCTACAATGAACTGTTCGTCGGTATACCTGATCATCGCCGGTCCCCCAAGACGTTCTGTGGGTATCCATGTCCATTCTGTATATGGTTTGAATGATCTGCCGATATATCCTTTTCGATCCTCTTCATTATCCCCATCACGCCGGATCACCATCACCATTTCATCGCTGCGTTTAAAAGCAATAGACGCTTCGCTCGGAGATCCCGGAATGTTGAGTTTGGTAATGAATGAATAATGGGTACCATTGCTTGTCTGTACCAGATATACAGCATTGTCTGTATAGACCACTCCGTAACCTGTACCACGCCACCATGTGATACGCCATAACCAATTATGCCCGGTTGTGAAGTTTTCATCGAAGATAATCTCTTGCAAAGCGGAGAATCTTCTTGTCTGATCATCCAGAAACGACACTTGTGTATTACGACTATTGATCTGTTTTTCTTTATCCTTATCCCACTCCAGGGCACCCACAAGCAACATCAGTCGCCCTTCGGGAGTGTTCGACAGTTTCGGATCGCGCAGATCGAATCCCTCTTTGCTTATCAAAGCAAACGATATCCAGTTGTATCCATCCTCAGAAGAGAGAATTCTGATTCTTCCATTCTGTTTAGAAGGAAAGATCAAATGTGAATCAGCTTCTCTGAATGTGCAATAAAATTTCCCCTCATGCCTTATTAAATCAGTAAATGCATTGTGGTTCGCGTGATCCCATATCTTTGCGACACGAAAAACAGTTTCCTGAGAGAAGCATAAATTGGCATGAATAATAAGCAACACAGATAACATCCACATCGGGTACCATCTTCTTCTTTTTAAAAAAGTACTTTTTATAATTTCCATTTGAAATAATTTATATCAATTTCGAATATGTGGATCCATCTGATCAGCTCTTATTCAGAAGGTTTCTTTCATGCCGGAAGGAATATCTCCCGACTTACCCCACTTTTTATTGGGTACATTTCCCATTTCAAATTCCAGCACTCCACCCGACACGATGGTATCATAGGATATCCAGCATTGATCGAATTCCACTCCGTTTAGCGTGGCAGATTGGATATAGAAATTATCCTCACTCACGTTGTTTGCTTTAACCGTGAAGACGTTTCCTTTCTCCAGCTGAATCCGGTACTCGGGAAATATGGGAGACCCAATTAGATAATAAGGCATCGCAGGATCTGAGGGGAACAACCCCATGGCACTCATCACAAACCAGGAAGCCATTGCTCCTGCATCGTCATCCATGGTTTCGATATACCCTTTGGTGTCTGCCCTGAATATGCGTGATACGACGGGTGTTTCGTATAAACCATGGTTGTGGTAGCGTTGCGTTACTTCTTTGGTTGTAAAGGTTCGTGCCCATTTCTGGGTCAACCAGGGCTTCCCGAGATAATTAAACAGGAAAGGGGCATGTATATCGGGTTCATTGACCATCATAAACAGGTCATTTTCAAAAAAGTACTCCAGGTCTTGGGCCAACTGCTCTTTGCCTTCGCGCAGCGACGCCAATCCCTCCACATCATGCAACACGAACCAGCGATAGTGCCACAGATGTCCCTCGTACACATGTTTTTCAAAATCCTCTACGTCTTCCACCTCTTTTCCTGCAGGAGTAAAAAAGCCACGCATCGTCCCTTCCCGATCTTTTTGCGTGGCACACCACACATTTCTATATCCAAGTGCTTTGATTCGAAACATTTCGGCATCCTCTTCTTTCCCCAATTCTTTCGCCATCAACATGGCAACATAAGCGTGGTAAAAATGTTCCAGTTGGTCACTGATACGCTCTCCCTCTGCATTCAAAGCATACTCTTTCATCCCTTCATAGGCAATTGATGCGTCGAAATCCCTGATCCCCTTATTCCAGGCATCCATTACTACCGTACTATTGAACTCCATGCGGATATGGGGTGTGGGAGAGTATTTTGCATCTCTTCCCTCCTTGTTCTTGTGTGCGTAATAGTCAACCAGTGAACGGGCAATGTTTCTGGTGTATGAAGGTTCAAGCAACGACACCAATGAATATTTTCGAAAATCATCCCAGAGACTCCATGCAGAGTAATATGTGAAGTCGGGAGCAGTTTCTTTTGTGTTCAATACCATATTAGGTTGGTTCAAAGGGCGATAGTCGCCATTTGAAGCACTTGACAAATGTGGCACCAAGTAGCTATGGTACAAATGCGTATAAAAAATAGTTTTCAATTCTTCCGAACCTCCGATCACCTCCACTTTCCGTAACATTTTTTCCCAACGACCTGCACAAAGCTTCTGTGCCTGATCAAAGTCCCATCCTTTAATCTCGTTCTGAGCCTCTTCATAGGCCAATTCCTCATCGACTGTCGACAGACCCACTTTTAGGCAAACTTGGTTTTTTCCGTTTTCGGGATATTCCAACCATACACCAATTTGTTTACCTTGTCTTTCATTTACTTTTCCACAATCTGCACCATCCCATGAAGTAAATGTTTCAAAGGGTTGATCACTGACGATTGCAAAATAGAGTGTATGATATCCCCCTCCACTGTTATGTAGTGATTTGAAATAACCTGTTATTACGTTCTCACTCTTGATATTTATTTTTGCATCCAGCATTCCCACATAACTATGTGATAGGTCAACAGCCACATAGCGATTTTTTCTTTGATCCTTAGGAAAGGTATAGCGATGAAACCCTACGTGGTCCGAGGTCGTTAACTCGACATTTACCCCCGATTCAAGCTTGACCCTGTAATAACCCGGACGGGCTTCTTCGGTACTTTTTACCAACGGCTCGCGAAATTTCTCAATCTGATTGGTAAACAGGCCTATGCCGGGTTTGATGAGCAATCCGCCTCCCTTTCCCTTGGAGCCCGCACCGGCAATACGGGTATGCGAGAATCCCTCAATCGAATCGTCCTCGTAATAGTATCCGACGTGCGAATCCCCTTCGGTTTCGGGTGAAAGGTGTACCAATCCGAATGGCATGGCTGGTCCCGGATAAAGCATGCCGTTATCTCCTTCGGTGCAGATGAACGGATCGACATAATTCAACGGATTATCATGTACTCTTATTGGAGAGGTACAACAGATAACAGACAATGTTGCAAGAAGAATGATAGGTTGTAGATATCTCATTGGCTTTTTTTAGTTTTGAATATTTCAATCATTTCAGCAATTTCCTGTCTTCTTTTTAAAAGAATATGAGGATCTTTTGCATAAACAGTATCATTGGCAACTATTTCATCACCTATATGCAGTAGCGCCTTTGCCTGTTTTACCAAAGAGGCTTCCTCAGGAGAGGCTTTTGAGACATAATTTTCCAATATCTTCATATAGTCATAGTCATCCATTCCATCGCGAATAACCGACAGTCGAATGGAAGGAACGGGCCCTGTGATGTAAGCTCTTTTATCTGTTTCGGGTTGACGGTTTGGTGGGTAGAAAAACATGCCGTCTCCATTTCCAAATTCAGCAGCACCTCCTACCGGATTATTGTATCCGCCAAAATATTGCATGGTGTTGTCCCACACAGACTGTTTTTCAGGGGATATCCACGGTGAATCCCAGTAATTGCTACACCAGCACAACAATCCTTTTAGTCCCCATTTGTAGGATAACCAAGCCCATACACGCAGATCAACAGCATGGGGGTTATCAATAAAAAGATTCAGATGGGGTAGCTTAGGCCAGGTCATCAGGTAGGACCACATCTCACGGCCTTTGTCCATCCACGGTTTGGATGAATCGTAGTTGAATCTCGCCAAAACGGGGCAACCGATATCCGTAACATCCATGATTTCAGGGCCGGGGTTGTTCTCTGTGATCAACGTCGTCAGTTTTGGCGCAGCCTTTTTAATCATTTCCATCCCTTCCCGCACAAACCAGTAGTATTCCTGTTTCGGTTCGTCGATCCAATACAGATATTCTTTTCCAAGCCATCCCTTTTGTTCTAAGTGATCCTGCAATTGTGACAAAAAAGAAGTAATCAGTTTTTCATATTCTGGTGTACCCCCTACAAAACCATTGAAATATTGAGTTGTTCTTCCATAATAATTGCCTTCTCTCAGTTCGGGGATTTTGTATCTGAAACCCGTAAAACCATATTCATCGAGAAACTTTTCAGCAGCATGATCAAAATCATCAAAATTCAAGTTCACCTTTAGTTGATGAATGTCTACTTCAAAATCTCCATGAGGAAGAAGGTTTTCCTTCGTGATGACATCCTCGAAAAGAATGTTGTCAAACCATGTGGTTCCCACAGGCTCTTGTGCAGTAAGACCGTAAGGGTCGTTCAATACGGCATAAAGCTGAATGCCGGCATAAACGGCTTCTCGTGGAAAAGGACGGTATATCATCATTTCGTCTTTGTAGAAAAAAGGAAGATCCGGGTTTATGTATAGGGAATCGGCTTGCCATGATGTTGATCCGTAGAACCGCTTGAGCTTGATGTCGTAAGGTAGTTCCTGGCGATTTTTATCGTAACATTTAATGGCGACAGCATACACCTGTTTTTCTTTGTGCGTTTTCACCCAGAATTTAATGTTATAGGGCTTTCTATAATCAATTTTAATCAATTCGGAATATGATGCCGGAAAGTGAGAACTGTAGTTGCGGTCATTTACCTGGAAGGAGTATCTTCCCTCAAATACAGTATCAGGGTCGTAAGTTCCGCCCGACCAGGGTATGCCGGTTACACTTTTTTTGATCTCATTGCCCTCATAGAACTCCTGTGGAGATATGCGGTATTGCCGGAAAGTCTGAAAATAGAGCTCCTGAACTTTCAAATAATCTTCGATATTTGTGAGGTTATGGTATCTTTTTACGTTGTTTCCATAAAATCCAAAAGCCGAACGCATAAAGGGGGAAGCAGGAAGGGCAAAGTCCCAAACATGCAGCTTTATGGGTATTTTTTGTTCCCAGTTTTCGGAACGAAAAGTTAAAACTGAATGGTAATCCCCTTTAGGTGTTCCAAGTGGAACGTATATAGTAATCCATAACGGAAAGCTTTCTCCTTTATTCACCGTAAACGGCTCGCTGTAAGCCGGTAATGGATCGGGATAAAGACCGGATTTATGCTGCAGACCCGAAGCGTTTTTCACATGCACATACTCCACCAAACGAACAGACAAGTTTGAGGTATCAATTTCGTTTCCGTTTTTATCATGAAAAGCCTCTAATGTAACAGCAACGTTGCGCAGTGTTTGTCTGCCTGTGAGGACGACCTGGAATGATTCGGATTCATTTCTTGCTGAATAAATCTGAACTGTTTTTTTGACGGAAGGAGTTTTATGTTCCTGCATTATCTTGTATACTCCCTCTGTCCACCAGATAGAAGCTGCCCGATCTTTTCGAAGCAGATATCCTTGCGAAAAGAGTGAAATGGCCGATAGCGTCCAAATTATACTGATCGCAAATAGCTTATTCATAACATTTTATGATATTATTCCAAAAAAGATAGGGGAAGAAAAGACTTTTCTTCCCCTTGAGAAGAGAAGTCTTTCGTATTAGTTACCATTGGGATTTACATCCCACCAGAGAGGAGTAGATTCGAGATCAGGACCGCCCAGCAATGTCACTGCTTTGGCTATTTCCTCGGGTTGCCCCGTTTTTTCATCATCGGGATACGGTAATCTGGTTACAATCATACCTCTTGATACATCAATATTCGGATTCATTGAATTCTTTTTTGGATAGATTTTTGGGAGTCGTGTTCTCCGATATTCTGTCCAGGCTTCCCAACTATCCGGGTACAGAGCCAGCCATTTTTGGGTCATGATCTGCTCATATTGTTTCTCACTGTTTGATGTGTATTTTACGGGGATGTCTGTCATTGGTGGATCATAATAGGGATAATTGTCGGGAGCGACAGGTGTCGCAAGGCTGTTTATATAATCCTGAATTTGAGATGTGGGATAGGAGTTGCCTCTCCATTGCTTGATAGAGACCTCTATTCCCTTTTCATAAAACGACTGGGCAGTCCCCCCCATATGCCATCCTCTCCAGGCACCTTCAGCTTTCAGAAACCAGGTTTCGGCAGCATTACTCACGTTTATGGGAACTTCTGTAGAGACAACATTTTCTCCAACCCATCTCGGTCCGAAGTTGGAATAAAGTTGAAATGCAACAAAATCCTCAGCCGTAAAACCACTGGTCAAACCATGATAACCGCCTATATTTGCCATGATTTCAGGTTGGTCAACGGTAGTCTCTTGCTTCACAACAGAAAAATACTCCTGAAGACGGGGATCCTGGTATCCTTTCAAAACGCTTTCCATGCTAGTACTCATCGAGTTTTGATGCCATCCTCCGATACGGCACATCCCATTTTGAACACCGTTGAACGAGGGAAGATCCATGATCATGGCGTTGTCCTCATTATTTTCCATCATCACACCCTTAACCGCTGCTTCCGCTTCGGTTTTTGCCTTTTCAGGATCAACATTGGATATCCGGCAGGCTAGACGAAGGCGCATGGTGTTGGCAAATTTTATCCATTGAATAACTTCACCGTTGTAAAGGATATCCCCTGCTCCAAATACATTTAATCCGGGATTCCTGCTGACTTCGGGAGTCAGATAGTCAACTGCCGCAGTCAGATCCCTGAAAATATTGTAGTAGATGTCTTTGACACTTTCATAGGGGATTACATCTTTGCCATTGCCTGCTTCGGTATAGGGCAAGGGTCCCCAGGCATCCGCCATCCGGTGCATTACATATCCTTTCCAGATCATGGCCACGTGGTATGCAGTAGGGTTTTCATCCACAGTATTGTTCAAGATAGCCACAATAGCTGGAATGGACTGACTGTAAAAAGTCTTGAATACCGACTGCTCGTGCGATAAATGAAGTACATTTTGTTCCCTGTCAACTCCTCCGATGACTGTGTACCCGGAAAAATGATCAGAGATATTGCTTTTACCCCTGCTGTATTGATCGCTGGTGAGTAAACAGTTCCCTGAAATCTGGGCGCGTGTAAAAAGGCCTGCAAGTTCCTTGTCGGTAATTTCCATCAATTGGGTTTTATTCAGGTTGTATTTCTCAAACTGATCAGTACAAGCAAAACAGACGATGCATATCCATATCAGAGAGAATAGTTTCTCTCTTTTTATAATATTTAGATGTTTCATATTTGATGAATTTAATGGTTAAAATGATAACTTAATATTTAAACCAAAAGTGCGTGCCCCCGGCAGGAATGAGTTCTCAGCTCCTTGCCCATTTGCTCCAGTATCGTAGGTGACATCGGGATCAAACCAGTCGCATCCGTTATAAAAATATAGCAAGTTCCTCCCCACCAGTGATACCCTCACGGCGGAAATCAGTTCACTCTTAACCGCGAAATTATAACCTAATGAAAGTTCACGCAAGCGTGAATTGGTAGCTTCATGGGTAAAAA
>JBAZIG010000021.1:13496-13808 GCA_041651955.1 Minisyncoccota bacterium
GCTCCTTCCTCCTACGAGTGTTCCGTACGCCTCTGCATTTATTGTCACGTCGTTAGGAGTGCCATCCTCCTTTACGCCTTCAAAAATAAATCCATCCCGTCCATATAGCGTGGCCTCACTACCTCCTGTAGACATCAGCATGGATTCTGTAGCAGATGTTCTGATTCCACCGTAATTCAAATCAATAAGAAAATTTAAATGCCAGTTCTTATAGCTGAATGAGTTGGATAATCCGCTTTGCCAGTCATAGTTATAGTTTCCAAGGTAATGGTCAGGATCGGGTGTTGATGGGTAATCCATTGTCGGATACTA
>JBAZIG010000022.1:0-13419 GCA_041651955.1 Minisyncoccota bacterium
TAAATGAGCCCATATATTTACGATGCACCAACGCATTGAGAAGCATTTCACGAAGTGCCGGAATAGGATATTCACTGTGTTCCAAACGAAGCATACCCTTAAACTCAATAGAGCGAGTAAGGTATTTATGGTCTAACCGTTCTAATACGTTTTTCAGCAGAACGATTAAGTTACCTTCTTCGACATCCTGAAAACGTAAGTCAGCATCCCCCTTGAAACGTCCAATCTTAACAAAAGCATTTGTAGAGAAGCGTCTTGGGTCTTTACCGAAAAGAATTATTGCAGCACGTGTAAGTTCTCTGTTTTTAGTCAGACGTAACTTATCAAAAATTTCTTCCATTGTCAGCCCTTCCACATCTGGCAAGCGACCTTTTTCCTTCGCCATCTCCAGATACATTCGGAAAGACCTTTCGTCAATATCATCAAAGGTTGCTCTTGGCTCTGTAACTTCATCCCAAGTCAATCCGGAACGTTTAAGCAGAAATTCGTTGAGCGAAGCTCCGGTCAATTCCTGCTTCACACTTCCGCTACGATAATAATATCTTCCTCGCAATGAGATAGGAACAGAATAAGGCTGAACAACTATTTCGATGTAATGCTTGCCATCTTCTTGCAGAAGATTAACCTCGGTAGTTATTCCCATATTATTCTTGATCTTATTGGGGATTTCATCCATCAGTTTCTTATAGTCTTCGACATCGACGATATCACCAATATCGTCTTTACCAATATAAATCTGTCCACCTTGTGCATTGGCAAAACCACATATCCATTTCAGATAGTCGTTGTGCCAAGAGGATTTGAATTCTATGTTTTGTTGTTCGGGCATAATTATCACTTCTTTATTTCGTCAAAATCAGTAATTAAATCATATCTTACATAAAATGAAAGTTGCTCTTGAACATCAAAATATGGAATTAATTCAGAGATAATCGGGACAAATAATCTATTTGTTGATATGATTGTAGTTGTTGGGATATTCCTTCCTCCAGTTTGAGTTTCTTGTAGTTTATGTTTTAATTCAATTTCGTAGTATAAAGTAAGTTGAGTGGAGGCATGCGTAAACATATATAGTATTTTATGCATACCCCAAATAATTTTAGTCGTATGAGGCTGCAAAAAGAAATCTAATTGGCGATCAAATATTTTATCTGACAGAGCTAAAAAACAAGTGTTATTGTTTAATTGCGGATATTGAGCATGTGTTTTGAGCATTTTTTTTGCCGTATTAGAACTGATTTTAATCGGAGGTATGGCCATCGTCTCATCGATAATAATATCATTATCTTGAGATGGAGGATTTTGAATGACTGTTGATAATTCTTGCTCCACGGTTCCCACTTGATTCTGATTAACCGTTTGCCTCTGAGTTTTTTGATACTGTGAAGATATTCGTATTATTTCCTTTAAATCCTTTTTCCCAGCAACATAATCAGTCATAAAGGCTTCAATATCTCCCATTTCATCGGACTCAATGGTATATAGTTCTCTATTTCTTTGTAATATTCGATATAAAGCATCTGCACCTTGTCTTGTTGATGATGGTACAAATGGAGCTAATTTAGGATATAAATGATTTCGAACAAAATCTTTCACAAACCCATCAAATAGCTTTGAATCAGTATCATATATTTTTAATACTTGTTGGACATTTCCAGATTTCTTTGATAAATAAACAATAACTATACCACTTTTTTGCTCGATCATATTGGGTACTTGATGACTAATATCTGCAAAAATAATTTTAGCATCTCCTATTAGATAGTCATCCTTTAGTGTAGATATTAAACGAAGAGTCAATGCAAATTCAGCCGTACTTAACTCTATTGTGGGATATTCCTTTAAGATACTTGGTTTGTCGGGAATTTGGGGAATTCCTTTCAATACGAGCATTTTTTGCTGAATACTACGTCTTGGATTATCTGCACTGAGTGTTAAAAGTGAAGTGTTTTCATTAGCATATTGTTCTATTATTTGATTGTCGGTTCCAGTATAAAAGAACACATCTTTTCCTTCTATTTTTGCAGAAATATTTTCAAATGCTATTTGAGAAGTTCCTGGTCGCATTTGAATTTTAATTTTATTCGCCAACTCATATCTGTTTTTATTAAAAATATAATTCAAAAAATATCTATTAGAATCTGCAATGTCATATTTAGATAACTCTACGGCAACGTTATATTCTATAAGGTTAACTATTTTGCTTACAAAAGCGGTACTCTCTCTACTCAAAGCTTCGCGCCCTGCAGTTGGTAGTAAAACTGAAAGATTGACAATTCCTCCAAAATTGAAAACTGAATTCACAGGAATAGGAGCGAGACCAAAATTATTTCTTAATCCATAAATATAATTATTTTTACCTTGTTCTAAAAAAACATCTCCTTTAATAATATTTTTCCCTATTAAAATATTGTCAACATAAACACTAACCGCTCCTCCAGAATAATTTTGTATTTGGATTTCCAAATGGAATGATACATCATTATCAATAATCTGTCTAGTGGAATATATTATGCTTGGATTATCATCCTTTCTACGATACGTTTTTTTGCTAATAATACTACCATTAAAACACACAGGCGTTTCAAGGTATTGAACATATGGTTGCAAATATTGGATAGCAGTCGCACTATTTAGGTTACAACTATCATCTAACGTGGCATATACTTTTGTCCCTGTTTCCCTACTTTCATTTTGCTCACTAATTAATATACAATCTTCAGATACAGATAATGTAGATTTATCTGCCTCAGACAAAATTGTAACATCCTCTCCCCAATAGTGAGTAACCATTTTTAAGTGCTTGCAAATTCCAAAATTAGCCATCGCTCCTATTCCAAAAGTTCCGACAACGCCAGCTTTTCTCGCTTCTTCATTGTTTTTACCACTTGAACCCGCTTTCCAATAATTATTCTTAACAACATCTTTTGTCATACCAATACCATTATCTGCAATGGTAATTTCTTTTCCGTTTAATGTAATCTCGATTAAAGGATTAAAAGTCGGCTCTTTCTGTAAACGCATTAAAATGGCATCATACGCATTTTGCACATTCTCTCGAAGTAATGCATATGGTGAATCATATATCTCACTAGATAATAGTTTTAAAACTTTATCTGCTTCTATTTGAAATTTTATCTTCTCCTCCATAATTTAATATTTTATCTGATTCACTAAGTGTTGCACAGAACGGTCTGTATTGTTTTTAACACAATCCAATGCTAAAATTTCTTCTTTTTTCAACGGGTCGTTTAATTCGACAACAGCATTCAACAAAGATATCACTTCTTCGTTATTTTGCGGCTTCTTGAAATGCTTATAAATTGATTGATAATCATTTGCTTTAGTTAAATATTCAAGTAGAAACTTCCGCACTAATAAATTCTCAACATCCAATTTAAGTAGTTGTTTTGCACCTAAATTATAATCTTGATTCTGTTCCGTATCTTTTATAATTAAGTCAATTTTCTCCTCTATAGACGGCTGAGTCGGCTGCTTTATCCATGTATTCCATGATGATTTAGAACTATCGCCAATCCGTCCTTCACCCCATGACGGAATTGCGTATTCCCCATGTGACTTATCTTCTCTTGAATGAAGAGTTATTTTGGCTTTATCTTCCTCTGTTTCTATTTCAATAAGATTATACTGTCTCTTCGTTCCACTTGGAAGTGTCTTTGTTGTTCCATACAAAGTTCCAGCGCTGATTATTAGCAATTTATCATCCTCAAAGACATTTTTATATTCATATGTGGCTTGACACATATGGTGATGTCCGTGTAGACCTATCTGTATGTGTTTATCCATCATGCTCCTTAAAACCCTCTTATCCATATAATTATTTTCAAAAGGAAGTCCAATGGTGTTATGATGCCAAACGGCTATTAATAAACGTCCTTGACTATAGAATTTGCGCAATTTTTCAGAAGCTCTGGATATACATTCCGGTTTTATTATTCCGGATAAATTTAAATGATCATTTCCATAGCAACTATTAAATCCTATAAAAGTTAATCCAAATTGCGGGATGTCGTACAGTTTAAATTGCTCGTCTGGATTTAAAGAATAATCATCTCCATAAAAACCATTGTAAAAATTTGAAAATAATGCAAAGCGATTATTATACTTATCGTTGTGCGCAATCTGATAAAAACAGAAATCCTTCCATGACCATCTTATAGAGCGGTTAGCACTCAATAGATCTAGGACATTTTTTTTCTTATTTTCATCGACTTCTCTTTGCATGGACTGTTTTGACTCATTCCAATCAATATCGTGATTACCAGGGACAATAACAATCCTTGTCTTGTCTCCATCTAAAAAGAAGTCAACTATCTGATTGATAAAACATGTTACATTTGAGTACTGAGTTGATATCTCATTTGTTGTTCCACCCTTAATTAAATCGCCACTAATAACCACTATTTTAGGCTTTTGTATTCCAGAGGCGACATATTTCTCACAATCATCTTTAAGTGACTGTAATAGATTGTCATAATTATCTGAATCTTCTTTATGAAGATCGGATATATGCAAAATAGAAACTTTCATTTTATTAATTCTTGTTGTGCCTTTTCCAATACTTTATCTACAATCTCTTTTTCATCTTTCAGCATTACCATTACTTGGTCAGCAAGCCAAAGCACGAGCAGTTCTTCGGACTCAACATTAAACAATTCTGCAAGCTTAACAACTTGTCCTCGTTTAGCAAGACGATCTCCACGCTCAATCTTGCAATACAATGCATTATCTATTTCAAGGGCAGCAGAAACTTGCCTTTGTAATAACTGATTTTCTTCACGTAACTGGCGTATTTTCTCTGCGAACAACATCTTTGAAGGTATTTGACTTGACATAATTCGGCAAATTTACTAAATATTTGAGAAACAGCATTCATATGTGTCCAAAAGTTATCAACACCAAATATATACATAAGCATTGTTCTTGTTTTTACGGGCAAAAACAGGAATCACTAAAAAGAACGTCGCCAATTCAACCTCATACAGACGCCTGCATATTTTTCCCCTTTTACATTTTGTAAACACCTCTTCTATGGAAAGAATGAATAAGGCAACATTTTTGCGGGAAATACTACCCGAAGCGGAGCGAGGTGTGGAGATTTCGCGTAAAACCGCTTGCGGCTTGGTGTTGACGTTTTATTCTTGGAATATACCTTTGTTTGCCAAATGAAAAAGGAATCATTAACCCAGACTTCTTCCTTTCTTCTTTTTCTTGGGTTTTCGCAGTGGTTGTTCGTCTTCAGGGTTGGGATTACCAACATCCACAATACTTGGGAGTATAGAGAACAACGAAGAGAAAACATTTTCTCCGCTAATGCTGTCGATTGTTTGATTAATCGATTTATCGGTTGGCTGGCTGTTTGATTGGCCATACGTTGAACGTTTGGCTGTATGTCCATACTAACGTTGGTGCGGTGTTGTTTCTCATTTAGTTCTATCTCAGGAACTAAAGGCTTATTGGATACCTTCAATTCTTGTTCCTGCATCTGTAATTTGTCTTTCAGACTGCCGTTCTTCATCATATTACAGTACACAAACGTTTCTTGTAAATCTCGCTGATAGCCGAATAGTCTATCAAAGCCTGTTTCTGCTTGCTGAAATAAGTTTGTTCTGTCGAAACCACCTTTGATTGCACCCTTCTTTGTATTCTTGTGATTGGTTAGTGGCGATAGTTTCTTTTTGTTCGACTGATCTTTTCGACTGACAATCAAATGACAGTGCATATTCAGTTCATTATCTGATCTGTTTCGGTCGAAATGGATTTTTCCATAGAACTTTATATCTTCTGCGGATAATCCTTTATTGAAGTTCTTAGCGTATTCAGGAATAAAGACTTCCCGAATGTATCGCTTCATAGATGCAGCTTGCTCCTGTTCGGTGTTACCCATTGTTTTCAATTCCTTTTCTGAGGGGCTGACGTGGATAGCGTAGAATTTGGCATCGGTTTTCAACAACTGACCAATGTTACTGTCAATATCTTGAATGATATCGGCTTTATATAGATTTTCTTCTGTCAGATTGAAGAAACCCTCTGTATAAATGCCCTTCTCCATACGTTCCAAATCCTCGTGTTCCAGATAATTAGTTAACTGACGGCAACCTCCGGCATTGTTGTATGTCCCTTTGGACGGTGGAGGGAAGTCTATATTCATGGATGTTATTCGTTTATTAGGTTGACGATTTCAGCTTTTAGATTCTCCTTTCGTTTACCATCCATAACTCCACACGCAGCCAGCTCGGAATAGAGACCAATCAGATTTAACAGCTTCGTTGTATGACGATCCAGACTCTGTTGTAATGATTTCGATAGTCGTTCTACGGATTGGGTGTTTCCATCTAAAACCCGAGCTTGATTATTTATAACTTCTGCTTGTCTACCAAAGTGTTCATCCAGTTTTTTAAGTACCTGAATTAGGATATTCTTTGAGCTTTCTGTTTCCATATCCAGTTTTTCCGAAAGTGTTTTGGCAACCAAATCAAACTTGACGGATATTGAATGAGCAGTCCGAATCATCGGATTCAGCTCTTTTTCCTCAAAGTGACGAATAAAACGGATCAGGTCATCTTGCCGTTTGTTTATCTTCGCCAGTTCTGTTTTGACTGATTCCGGCGGCTCGGATGGATTGATACACGCCTTATCCATATACTCGAAAGCGAGCTTCACTATCTCTCCTTTTTTCAGATTGTATCGCTTACAAAGTTTATCTATTTGGCGATTGGTGCTATGGTCAATTCCAATAGTCGTTAATGCTGTTTTATTCTTATTTTGTGCCATATTATAACTTTTTTATAAGAATTTATTTTGTTAATCGCCTAATCAATAAATCATTAGCGATTATGTTTATACGAGTCTTTATAAAACTCGTTTTTAATATCTTGCTGATTAACAGCAAGTAACCCCGTAGGGCAAGAGGATAGAACAGGACTTGTCCAGTTCCCTCTTGCTACATTACTCGCAAACAGAGAGCCCCTTAGAATGAAAGCTTAAACTCGACGGCTTTCACCATTCAAAGTGATAAAATTAAACATCACTTTAAGGCGGTCGCCAATCATTCCACCATAGAACTCATCGGACACAAGTGTAGCAAGAGTGAAGTTCGTGGTGCCATGTGTAACGACTCCAACATCGCTTCTCAAACTCAGCAGTTCCGATACCGGACGAATAATATTCCCGTAATCCATAACCGTTTTAGATTCCCTTCCGAACTCATCAATAATCAGCGGTCGCCGAACAAATGTTTTGACCGATTGCGAAATAATTTGATGCTGCAATTCCACAGACTTGATAAATGTAAGCAAGGGCTGATTTAGGCCGAATTTCCTTACCACATAATTGTGAAGCAGAGAATAAGTTTCCATGATAAGCGTTTTGCCACACCTATATTTCCCCTGCAACATCAATCCCTTGTTTAAATCACCGGAAAAGGAAGGATTGTTAGTGACGAAATAATAAAGTTGTTCTATTATTGGCTCGTTATCCTCGTCTATAATGAAACTTATATTCTGATTTCGTTGGGATAGGCAATAGTTCCCGAACCAGATAAACAAATCCCGAAAATCTGGATACGCCAGCGGCAATACAAATCGACGTTGCCGCATCTTTTCTTTTTCACCGGAAACCATATCCTGAACATCTTTTCGCAACAGGTGATAAAATTCCTGATTAGTCGAAATCACTTCCCGAATGGACGAATCCTTTCTTTTTTCCATAAGATTCAGTATTTGAATTTTTGTCTTTAATCTTATTATTATATACTGGGAGTTTAGAGTCGGACTTAGGTGCTAAAATCCGATACTTAGTTTTAACCCTATGCCCACCCCCTGAAGCATAATCTAACAGACCGGCTGCCTTTAGTCGGTCGCGTGAAGATTTCAGAACATCCAAAGATATATTCGCATTGGCTGCCAATCGTTTGTTGGAGCATACTATCCATTCCGCCCAATAGGAACGATTAGCCAGATGAATCAAGAAGAAATACAACCGGGTATCGTTGCCGCTGAAATTCTCCTGTTCATCTATTCGCCAAAAATTGACTAATAAGTCGAACAGGTTCATTTTCGTAAGCTTTTACGCTTATTGTATTCCGTTTCTGCTTCGGATTCTATCTCCTGCAAGGTTTTCTTCTTGCCTTTGGAAATCCATTCCAGAAGTTCGTCTTCAAAGAAATAGAGTTTCTTGCCGTTCTTGTAGCAGGGAATCATCCGCTTGCGTACAAGGGCATACACAGTGGGCTTCGCTTTGCCGATAATCCGGCAAGCTTCTTCAATGTCAATCGGGATTCGTTTCTGGGGGACAACGGGTGTTTGCCCCTTCTCTACTAAAGATTTGATTTCAGCCAGCTCGCTGACTAAATGCGCTACTGCTTTCGGCAGGTTTTCAAAAGAAATTTCATTTGCTACCATAACTGTTGATTTTAATTGTTACGGTGCAAATAAAACTAGTGTTTCTGCGGTGTCTGGGCGACACAGGAGAAACACTTTGAAAACACTTAAAGTGGTGATATTTTGTAGTTATTGGTAGATGCAAATCATAAAAAAGAGGAAAGTATAATTATTTGGTTTTAATTGCCAATTGTTCTATGCGCTCGACCTATCCCACTAACAGATTCTCCCTTTATCATCCTCCTCCTTATTGCGATTTCTGTATATCCCCAATCAACAACATTATGTTCGTAGCCTATCTTTTTCAAAATAAGCATAGTGGATAGCATTATCAAACGATTACAGACAAGATTCAATAATTCATCCTCCGTTAATGACTTAAAAAGTTCTGTCGTTGGTGCAGGCAAAGAACCATGCAGAAAACGATTCCTACACGATATGCAGTACAGATCTTCTTCATCTAAATCAATGCTCATAACCCCAAAAGGAGAGCCTAATTTCGAAGAGTTTGACTGTTCATTTATTTTGCCTAATTTGCTATCTAAGGAATCGTATATAGATTTTGTTACTTTGCCTTTGATTTTTTTTAGTGCTTTTTTAAATTCATGTTTTAGTTGGCTACTAATTTCCGTATCTTCTATTAGCGGTTTAACAATTTTATTTTTAGGTACAATCACATTGGTTATAGTTTCTAATGCAACTGCCGCCAGACATCCTTTAGGTAAACCATTTATATTACTAGCTTGTGTGAGTAATATACAGGAGCGAAGTAATTCCTCATTTTCATATAGCAACTTTACAAGATATGCGAATTGGTCAGAGTTTAAATGTAATTTTTCTCGAGAGATATCTTGATATGGATGATTATCTAATAGAGGCCTTTTTGTATGTATTGTCTCATTGAAATTTTCGTAACGATAGGTTAATGTATCTTTCTTTCCCTTTTGCATAGAAAAAAAATAAGCACTATCAGCGATATAAAAACCTGAGATTAGAGAAAATGCTGCTCTTATTGCATTAATAACATGTAGAAAGTCATCATGATTAATTGGATCATTTGTTTTGAACACAAAGTATCCAAGGTTATCTTCGATTCTCACATGAAAAAATAGTATTGTTCGATTGTCAATTTCTATTTTAACGCAATTTTTCCACGAAGAATTTTGATCCTTACTCGTTGTCATATCATAAAATACACCACAAGAATAAGCCTTGAATTCATCACAGTCATATCGATAATAGGCTGATTGTTTGGAATTTTTCCATTTATTATCATCTAAATCTCCTCGAAATGCATTGATTTTTAAAGATGCTTGTTTTATCCCTTCTCCAATTGATTGTTTGAATGCAGTAACATCTGTATTGTTTATTAATATTCTAACTCCATGTGTTGCGAGTATTGCTGGCTTCTCAAAGAAATAATCCATTCTGAATTTATCTTCCCATTCTGGAAGCAAGTCAAAATGAACCAAAAACTCCCCATTATCTTCTCGAAGCATATTTGCATCCATTATAACATCATCTATAGCTGTCGCAAGTTTGAAATAAACTTTTCCAGATTCAAACAACGAGATTAGTTTTAATGCAGCATTGTCATCTTCAAAAATAGTGTCACTTATCTGTTGAAATTTGATTGTTTTCTCATCCATTTTTTTGTCTATTGTTCTATTAAACTCTCCCGTATCTTGATTACCCCCTTCAATTCATCATCCTTCAAATGCCGCTTGATACTTTTCACTTCTACTCCCTTGAAAACATCAGGAAATACAATTTTCAATAAGTTCGCAATATCCATCTGATTTCTTGGTTTGAAATAGTTCCAGATATTCCAACCGAAATGACGGAGATCGAGGGCTGTCAGTTTTTTGACTTTAACTGGCTTTAATTCTTTTTCATCTAGCCTATTCATGTATGCACGGACATTTTGGCAAAGAACATCAAGGTCTTCATCGGAAAGATAAAGGGCAAAAGATTTCCGAGTATAGTTCAGAGCTATATTTAGTATTTCTTCCTGTCCCTTAACTATATTTTGTTGCTGTTCGTTACGGATATCGTCTAAAGATACATCCGATTCCGATAGATCAATTTCAGTTTCCTTTTCTTCTATCTGTGGCTCAACGGCGATTTGAGAAACTTGCCTTTCTTCAATCTTCTTACGGAAATAGGGAATCTTAGCCAACCCTTTCCCAATCCAAGGCAGCATCAGATTTTGCAGGACCACATGGATGCTCAAATACACTATTGCCAGAATAACCAACACGATTATGAAAACCATGAAAGCTGTAAAGCTATCAAATCCCATTAAGACAGCGGACATACGAGCCAATGTGGCTATGACTAAAGCTACGCAGGCAACGATTACATATAATATAATGTATTCCAGCATGTTGTTTTTCATATTCATGGATTGATTATAGTTCTTTATTCTTTAAGTCCTTCCATCTCTCTTTTATATTATCCTCCCCATCAAAGTAGCCCATTTTGTTATCCTTATTAAAAATCTCACCTGAGGGGATAAGATACACCTTATTTGAATCAGGATATTCGCAAACGTCATAGCCGATAAAAGTCCTTATATCTAAATAGATACAGGGTGCTTCCGTATGGTTATATAGCTGGTGCGCTCCGGATTCTCCTTTCTCAAAGAAAGCCAAATCTCCGGCATTAACAATTTCTAATCCTTGAGGGGTACGTAGTGTTGCCGAGCCAGAGATAATCATAAACAATTCTTCTGCATACCGATGAAAATGATAAGCAGAACAATATTCTCCCGGATTTAATTGTCGGATATCAAAATTCAAATTATCAGGGTTAATCCCTTTATTTGAACGTGAGACATCAGTCAATAAACGGAAATGATCTATGCGCCCTGGATTTTCTTGGAATTCTCTTTCTTCTGATTTAATAACTGTTGCCATGATCTTGTTCTTTAGTTTTTATTTCATTCAATTGAATCGCTTGCGCTGCTTTATTTTTCTTCTCATCCACGACCTTTGCATAAACTTGCGTGGTTTTTACATTGGTATGACCAAGCATCTTGCTAACGGTATAAATATCTGTGCCACTGCTAAGTTGAAGAGTGGCGTATGTGTGCCGGAAACAATGAAATGTAATTCGCTTTGTAATCTTGGCCGCTTCAATCCAACGCTTCAGAGGGTTGGATATCCAAGCCGGATCGGGCAGATCTTCGAAAACGAGCTGTTCCGGTTCGCCGGGTTCTCCACAAAGTTGTAAGGCTTGCTGAGAGATTGGCATATATTCTACTCCTTTGGTCTTTTTCTGTGTGAAGTGCAATCTGGCTTGTTCGCCATCCATGCTAATTTCTTTCCATTGGAGTTTTTGAATATCGCAATGTCGCAATCCGGTGAGAGCAGAAAAGAGAGCGGCACGTTTGAGTACATCCCGTTCGCAAGGAGTAGCAGCCAGCGTATTGAGTTCTTCTACTGTCAAATACTCCCGCCGTGATTCCTGTTCTTGTATTCCTTTTATTTTGGCAGATAGATCAATGGTCAAATAGCCATCAATGAAAGCCTGTTTGAGGGCTGCTTTGAAAATAGAGAAATAGGTCGCTGCGGTGTTGTGCGAAATAGTGCCACTTCTATTTCCACCACATGGAGCGGATAGGAGGTATAAACGGAACTCCTCGGCTACTCGATTATCCATTTGTGAGAACAGAAGTGTATCACCTCCGGCAAATAGTTTTAGGAATTCTTTTGTACGTTTCCAGTTTGTTTGGATGGAGTTGGAACTATTGGCATGGCGTTTATTTGCCACCTTGCCAAAATAGTCAATGAAATTCTGTTGTGCACGTTCTTTTTGTTCTACCTGTGCACTTTCGGTGTCACTGTATAAATCGGCATTGTCGTATTCTCGTTGGCGAAGCTTACGGATTCCATCGGCATAGAGCATAATCTCTTGATCTTTTTCACTTCGGCAAACGATTATCCCATTATCATCCCGTTTAGGCTTGTAAGTTTTAGTTCCGGAAACGTCAGTTCGGGCAGTTCGTTTCTTATCCCATTCTACAGTCGTAACGCAACGATTTAAGTATTCACGAACACGTTGCGGAGTTTGCTTGCCGGGAATATATACCGGATAGCTTTCGATATAAACATACCACTCTTTACGGTCTTCCGCTTTGCGAAGGCGAACAGTTACTTTTGTGTTGGAGAGTTGTTTCATTTGCCTGCAAATATTTTATCAATTAGTTCCTTGGGGGCATATACATACTTCCCAACTTGACGTTTGGGAATGCTGTTTCGGCGAATGATTTTATCAACGGAAGAGAGAGAAACGCCGTACTTTTCTGATATTTCATTGATCGTATAACATTCATCTGTTTCGTAATGCAACTTCATGGGTTTTCTTTTTGGTTCTTCAGGTATTTCAATTGCCGTAAACATCTCTTCGAGGTGTACTCGGCTAACCCTTGTAAGTCGCAATCCGAAATTAACGGCAGGAACCCTTCCTGCTTTAATAAGTCGGCGAATCGTATCTTTAGAAATTCCGAATAGGATAGTCGCTTCCGTAATCGAAATATAAGGGCGCGTTTGTATTTCTGCAATTCTTTCAGCCGATTGCTCCAATAAAGTTTGCTTCTGCTCGGCTTCTTTTGCTTGCTTCTTCTTCTCTTTAGCTGACTTGTTTGCACAGGTAGAGCTACAGAAACGAGTAACCACCGTTTTCGCTTCAAAAGCTTTGCCACATTGCTCGCAAATCTTCGGTATTTTCAATTTACTAAATCCCATATCTATCTAATATCTGTTACATTGTCGCCAATTAAGGTATGTTAAGACATAATAAGCACGAATAAGGCGCACATTGTCGCCAATTAACGCGCGGAACAAATATGGTACAAATGTATGATAAAAAACCATCAAAAACAATAGCTATCTACAAATTTACAAAAACAAAAATCCCCGCAAACTATTTGTTTACAGGGATTTTCTAATATTTGTTAGTCGTTTCTAATCGCCTCTTACTTCACTTCTTCAAAGTCCACGTCGGTCACATCGTC
>JBAZIG010000023.1:0-13113 GCA_041651955.1 Minisyncoccota bacterium
TGAAATATCGGAAGAAGAGGCTGCTGCAATAACAGAGGTCAAATGTGGAAATCTGGGTATCAGATCGTTGGAAGGTATTGAACAGCTTGAAAACCTGATTATCCTGAAATGCGATTGGAATCGGTTGACATCTTTGGACCTGAGTAAAAATGAGGCGTTGGAGAAGCTGAATTGCAACAACAATTTCATATCGAGTCTTGATCTTGGTCATAATCCCCGTTTGAGGGAAATATGGTGTTGCGGGAATGAATTGAAAAGCCTGAATGTAACCGGGGCATATTCTTTAGAATTACTTTACTGTTTTGATAACAAGATATCTTCTCTGGACGTGCGGCAGAATCCAAATCTCAAATTAATATGGTGTGCAAATAACGAAATGTCTTCATTGTTCCTGGACGGGGCAACATCACTGGAGAAACTGGATTGTAAAATAAATTGCCTGTCATCATTGGATGTCAGCACAAATAAAAAATTGCATAGACTGTCATGCAGGATCAACAGGTTGACTAAATTGGATGTCACATCCAATCATGACCTGCTGGCACTATTTTGTGAGTACAACCAATTAACCGAATTGGATCTGACACAGAATAAAAAATTGAAAGACCTGATATGCGACGGCAACGAATTTACATCGCTGGATCTTAGTCGAAACAAAGATTTAGTACTTCTGTGTTGTGCACATCTGCCTCTTTCCGGTTTAGATGTCACCCGGAATCTAAATTTGAAGGATATGTTTGTTGTTGATTGTAATTTATTCGAAATTGATGTTTCCAGGAACAAAGTATTAGAAACTCTTTGTGTGCCGGAAAATAATCTCAGGACATTGGATATTTGCCAAAACACCAAGCTTGATTTTTTATGCTGTTCCCACAACAATATCTATTCTTTGGATCTGAGCCGGAATATAAATCTCAAGCATTGTGAATGTTTTTTCAATGAATTGACATCTTTGGATGTGAGCCAAAATACTTTACTTGAGGGACTTAAGTGCAGTCAAAACAGAATAGAATCCCTGGACATCAGTAAAAACCGCAATTTGAAAGAACTGGAACTAGACAGATCCGTCAAAGAATTGAAAAAAATAACAAGCTCCTTCATAGATATGGATATTATGATAGGGTTAAATATTGAGTGGAAATAAAGTCTTTCAACGCGTATAAAATAATAACTAAATAGTAATTATGCGTTTTGAAAGAAAAATTATAATTCGTAAATTAGAAGCTCTAAACTAAATCTTTCTTTCATGAAAAGATTCAACATTCTCAATCATCTTTTACTTTTTACATTCTTTTTCTCATCCTTTTCAGTTTGTTTTAGCCAGGAAAATGAAAATAACGAATTCCCTGTTCTTAGCAAGGTATATGAAGTAAATAAAGAACCATCGGATTACATAATTGTTATTGACCGGTCAGGTACTGTCAAAAAATTTTGGACACCCATTAAAAAGGCTGTGATTCAAATTGTTGATCTTGCTAAGGATGGAGATTATGTATCTTTTTTTGGATTTGACGGATTGGCTGACAATCTTATTGTCCCCCGAACCCTCTCATCCTCAAACAAACAAGAAACCAAGAGTGAGATCAACGGTTTGTCTTTACCCAAAGGATCTTATACAGACCTTTTTGAATCTGTGGACTTTACTTTAGAGAAGGGAATCAACAGACCTGAGGGGAATAAAATTCAACTCGTTTTTTATTTCACTGATTTTATAAACCAACCGCCTTTGAATAGTAAATGGAGAAACATTTCTACCGATACACTTGTGAGAAAGCGAATAAATTATATTGAAAAATCAGGTAAACTGGTAAATATTTTTGCATTTCAACTGCCCCTGGATGCTGGTGCCGGACGTGATTTCCAGGAATTCTCCAACATTTTTGACAACAGGGTTAAAAGAATAATATCTGATTTAAATGCCATGCAGCATTGGTTTGGCAGGCTTTCCCAGGAAATCTACAGGGAAAAACTCAAATTATTATTAAACAATGATTTGAATGACTTTCTTTTAATCGATTCTTTAAAAATAGCAGGAAACAATATTCAAGTGGAAGTTGTTAACAAATTGGGATTGCCTGTCACTATTGACCGGATAGATATCGAGAGCAAAGAAAGCGGATTACAGACCAAACAGTTATTTACAGATGCAATAATCCCCATGAAGGGAACTTCTAACCTGACTGTTCCAATTTCGGAATATTTAGAAGGATATGAATCGTTCCTTGAAAAATCAATAAAAATTGAGAATCCTCTTGTGACTTTTCACTATTCATTTCCCGAGATTGGAAATGAACTTGCCATTCTTAATATTTCAAATGAACAGATTAAATCCATCCACTATGACAATGATTTAGTGGCCAAAACAGGACTTCGCTATTGGATTGTAGGTGTGATTCTACTTTTACTGTCATTGTTGATGTACATAATATATAAAATCTGGATGAAATCTGAATGGATATTCAATAGAAAGTCTTTTAAAGTGAATGTGAGTTTAGATGATTCATTGCTGAGCCGTTCATCAAAAGAATTTAAGTCAACAAAAAAAGCAATTGTAATAGATAGTTCAATAATTCTTCCTGTTGACATACCAACAGGAAAAGAAAGACTAGTTGCCGATATGAAATTCAAGATTTATCTGGACCCGGCAAAACCCAGATTTTTTTCAAGATATCCAAAAAGAGGAACATATATTTCTGCTGAATGCGCAAGCGGACGTTTTAAAATAAAGAAGATTGAAAGAGGCAAGGAAAGGTTTATTCCCGTGCCTTCCAACAGGTATTTGTTTATGGAACAAGTCTTTATTCACAAAGGGCTTAAAGTCATGGGTGAATTCACCTCCGGAATAACCACAACCAGACTTGTATTTAATTTTTTACCGCAATAACTATTATAACAATTAATACTATGGGACCAACTTTAATAATTTGCATAGGTGGCAGTGGAATGAAAATTGGCCATGCCGTGAAGTCAAAATTCAACAGGTACATGCCTGAAGCACTTCTTTCAAACGGAGGGAAAAGTGGAAACGTCAAATTCTGCTTTATTGAAAATGACATGAATGAAATGATACGGGCAAAAAATGATTATGGGGATGTGTATGACGAAGGGAACGAAATAATCAGGGTAGGTAATATTAACGCCAATATCATCGTTAATGAGATAAAGGGAAAAGTCGCGAAAAACAAAAAACTTACGGAAATTGAAGAAGACATCAATTTCTGGAGGGATGAGAAAGTGCATTTTGCTGACATTATAACAAGTAGTGGATTAGCAGCCAATCGTCAGCTGGGACGGGTTGCCATTGCTGAAGGCTATGATACAATATACAGGAAAATTGAGGAGTTTAAAAAAACACTTGAAAATCCAAACAATCCCAATCCCAGAGGCAGCATTACCGTATACATAATCTCCGGAACATGCGGGGGCACAGGTTCAAGCATGTTCTTTGATGTATCTGCCATGATAGATCAATTAATGGGAGCTGATGAGTTACCCAAAAAAATTGCATTTCTTCTAAATACTAAATACTTTCTGGAACAAAAGATTGAAAGCGGAAAATACACCACGGAATCACTAGAATATAAGAATCTACAGATCAATTCCTGGGCTTTTATCAATGAATGTGAATTTTTCATGAAAAAATCCTTTTCCGATCAGTCATTAATGGGAAAATATACTGCGAGAAAATCACGGCACGCAAACCGGGTACAAGAAGGAAGACCATATGTGCCATTTACAAATGCTTTTCTTTTTGATGTTAATTGCAGCAATGGCAGTGCTTTGCCCTTGGGTAATTTCAATCAAACAGTAGCAGATATGATTTTTTATGCTATGACCTCTGCCAGCATGAATAAAATGGATAGCGAATTTTACACTAACCAGTTTTTGGATAATGAGGCTAAAACAGCATATGTCGATTATAGCACAATAGCATACAAGACAATTAAATTTCCGGCAGAAGAATTCCGTCTTTATTTTGAGTATAGGTATATGTATGAAATTTTCAAAGATGGATTTCTTAAGAAGGAAATTGATAATAAAAACATAATTCAAAAAGCCAACGATTTTGTTGACACTGTTTTCAAAAGCAATAATACAAGTGTTTTTCTTGAACCAATTGAAAATTTAAAAGCGAAATATGCGGATGAGAAGGAGACAATGAATTCCTATACCAGTTTGGAACAGTACCTTCTTCCCGGAAATAAACTTGTCAGCAGGCAGGTGTTTTCAGAGCTTTTTACAACACATCAGGAATTAATTAACTCCATTAACAAGAGAATTGAAGACGAATTGCCTAAAATTGAGTCCTTTGGGTTCGATAAACCTTATTACAGAAGAGGTAACGTTGCTGATATTCTTAGGAGGACGCTATGGGAATATGCACACGATATTATTCTTGATCATGGTTACTACGGACTGCTTGGGATTACTGAAGGACATATAACAATAAATGGCTTCATCAACGAGGTGTATGAACTGTTGAAAAATTATTTCACAGATATCACTTTGTTCAAAAGTCATTTTGATGAATCACAATTACTCGAAAATATTGAAAATGCAAGATTATCCGTAATCTCAAAACTTGAAAAAGGATGGGGTAAAAAATCACTGAAGGATATCAACAATGAACTTAATATTTACCATGAAGCTATTAGAAACTATTTTAATCAGGTTGAAGAATATCATTTAAGCAGGATAAAACAGAACATATTGTATCAATTTGCGATTGGTGACAACAAAGAAAATCTGAAAGGTTCATTTTTCGGTCAAACTCTAAAACAGACGGAACTACAAAGTTACCGGCATTCAATTTCGGTCGGTTTTGGCCTGGCAAGAGATTCCAATGATGACACTTCTTGTCTGATCTGGGCTTACAGGAAAGAAGAAGAAGAAAAAAGATCAAAAACTATTCGAAACAATTACCTTCTGTTCTTACCGGATGAATGGGACAAAACAAAAAACGATTTGTTTACTGTACATATTCCTAACGATTTATCTTCATTTATTTCAACTGATTCAGTTGATAGATGGAAAAACAACACCGTAATATCAAATCTTTTTGACCGATACATCAAGACAGGTACTGAAGGTTTAAAATCTATTTTCGGAGATGATATCAATAATCTGGATTACTTACTGCCGCGTTTAGGAGAAGAAAGAGAAAAAATCAATGAGGATATTCAAAGAATCAAAAAACGTATAAAAGAGAAATTTGAAGAATTGTATACGAATAATTCCGATTCTGAGATTTATAAATTCCTGAATCGGACCATTCAGGAGGCATATACCAATTGTGAAGAAAGTACAAAAGAAATAATCCAATCACATGTTAATAACCTGATTTTTCCGCTGAGAGATGTTACCCAGGCAAGAACCGTTATTCCCGGAGTCAATATTCACAACAGTCTGGAGACCTTTGTTACAGATACTTTTAACCTTGATCAGAATCGTGTCGCATCTTATCAGAATATGCCATTGAATCAGATGGTTCTCATTGGTATAGCTACAGATTTCCAATATGAAAAAATATCCGAAAATAAAATTGCCAAGATTGTCTTTGAAAAAAGGGACATTAATAAATTCAGACCTTTTTTACATAATGAATGGAATAATTATGTGGATGGTCCTTACGGAGCGCTTGGCGAGGTCTTTTTAGATTCGGACAGCGGATCATCATACGATATTTCTGAAGCATTTCTTATCTGCAACTTCTTTGATAGATTGTTTGCTAAAGTTCCTCAAGCAAGTCATTTAGTATATATCAATGATGACACCAGATTAGCCTTGCAAGGAGGAATGCGTGCCACTCCTATATCTATGGACAACAGATCTAAGAAATTCTCTTTTTTCACTGACTCAGGTACCTTGTCTGAAAGGGATAAAATGAAATTCTATGTAAAGAGTGAAACGCGGAACCCCCAAATAAATTTGGAGAAACTCTATGATAGTCTCGAATTTTCAAAAGCATTTGCAACCATCAGGAAGGAAACAAGGTTTCAGAATTGCTTTAAAGATTTTCTTTATATAATCGAAACCCATAAAGATGCCATTGCGGGGCTTCTTTCTGATAGTGTTAAAAAAGAATTCTTCCAGGAAATTGTGGAAACTCACAAAAAACTCGAAAGACAACTGGCATTAAAGAAAAGATCGAAAACAATTAATCCCGATGACATTGACTTTATTGAAAGGTTTTCGTCAAAAATGACCAGTCTTGGTTGTGATTTGTTGAATGTATCAATTGAATAGAAATGCACAGGAGGACCATAAATTTCTTGTTGAACCTTGGGGAGGACAAACAGAAGAAGGACTATAGCATAGGATTTCTTCTGGACCTGAGTGGCTCAATGCAGGGAGAACCCCTTGAACAGGTCAAGATGGCTATCAACAACCTCCTGAAACCTATGGTTGCCGAAAACGGGGGGATTGGCGCAGATCAGGTTAGCATAGTGACTTTCCATACCCATGTTCAGCGGGTTTGCCCCTGGGTGGAAAAAGATGATTTTGATTTTTTCAGGGAATTTTTGTTTGGAATCCCCTCTATGACGGACGCTATCACGAGTGGTTCCGGTTTGACCGCTCTTTTTGATGGAATGGCTGAAATACTGAATTCTTGCTATGAAGGAGCGAAAACTGAAAACGAACGAATTATTCTTATTTTCTCAGATGGATGTGAATACGGATCGGAAAAATTCACTGAAACAAACATTAAACAACTGGTCCTAAAACATCAGCATGGCTTTATTTTAAAAAATGATGCTAATCCGATAATTTCAGCTTACCCGGAATCTGATTTGAACATCATTATGCATGAAGTCCCCGGAGAAGAGTATTATCTCTTTGACGAGGAAGTGAGCAATGAGATAATCAACGAAAGGATCCGGGAACCGGAAAATCGGCAATTGTTGATCAATGCTTTGCATTCCACAAAAAGGCCGGTTCGGATCTGTTCTTTGTATTACAAGGATTCCGCAGCTTCTTCTGAAGGAAGGGAAATACTTCAAGAATTAGCCAAGCTGACCAATGGGATTGTGTTTGATGCTCCGGATAAGGAATCTATTCCCGGCGTAATGCAGGAACTGTTTCATAAACTGGAATACGAAGAGAAATCTGGTATCAGAGCCGGTTTGATAGACAGGCTATCTAAATCTGATTTCGACGGAAACACTGACTGGTTCAGGCTCTTTTCAGTAAATAGCAAGGGAATTAATTCCAAAAAACCGGAGATAGAAAATCCTGACAGGCATATCACCTTCAATCTTGATCCCGGCCAATGCGATAGTCGGGAACAGATGCTGGATGCTTTTAAGAATAAGTTTGATAGTCGGATCCGTCCATTGCTGATTGATAACTTCCGTAACCAGAATCGTGGATTCAATGACCTTGTACAGACCGACCCTTTGATCTATATAGCATTCAGGGGAAATGACCTTGCGGGGACCTCGCTTCCTCGCTATTTGTATGACCTGCTGCATACTATCAGGAATGATCCGAATGACCTTCTTGGTACTGTACATACTCCTTATCATGTTTTTTTGTTGATTCTCCTGGATCAACTGGAGAATTACACAGATGAGGAAAAAAAGAATCTGGAAGTTTTTCTAAATGAGGTCTCCAGTTTTGATCCGGACTTTAACAAGATTCACGGAATATTTCTCATTGGTGAGCGCAACGATCACTTGTCTGCCAATCCAATGGGGTACAAAACTCTGTCGAAGACCAACTTTGAACAATCCGTGATTGAGAATCTGTTTAGCCTGAATGTCTACCAGGATCTCCCCACTAAAGCCTATTTAATGGCCTTTAGAGCCAGAGAAGAAAATCCGGGCGTATATAACCGTTTTCTTTCTCTGGGTAATGTTTCTCTTTTTGCCGACAGGGAGGAATTTACAAAAAAAGTCTCGCAAAAACTTTGTCAAGATCTGTTGTTGAACTTATACGAAGAGGAATTTAAAACAGATTCGGAAGCTGTCCGCAACGAAGTGGAACTGTTTATGTCTGATCTTAAGATCAAGTCTCTTATACACCAGATATTACACAATGACGATGGACCCGATTTACTGTCAACCATTGATTGTCCTTCTGTTTTCAATGGTGATTTCATTCGTTCATGGAAAGAGTTTAGACTAAAATATACAGATCAGGTTCACCCGGGATCACCTTACCTTGAACGAATTATTACGAATCGAAATTTTTTGGAATACATTCAATATCTATATTTTGATGTAAGAAACTATGTCGAAAGTTGCCATGCCCCGGGAACAATCAATAACATCATTACATTAAGAATTAACGACTTGCTAAAATCAAAACTTGATCAGTTAAGATCCACTACAGACCGGTTGCTGTACAGTATTGATGAACGTTTGAGCTCTCCCAGGCAGGCTGAACTATGGATTGATGCTATTTTCAAAGAATTAAATACATACATCACCACCAATCTTTTGATTGAAGTCCCCGGTGAGCAAACGCAAGGGAAGAAAATATTTGATGATAATCCCGAGACTCCTCTTGAATTATTAAGGAAGAAGCTTGAAAATTATCCTTTACCTGTATCCACGCGGTTGAAGTTTTACTCTCTTTCCGCACTGATTGCCTCCGGGATCATCACCTTCTTTGCTGCAGGTGCAATTCCGTTTTTTGCTTTAGGGTTTTTGACTGTTCCGGCGATTACTACTTTGTGGGCAGAATACCGTATAAGGCAGAATAAAAGACAACTCAATGAATTGATTAAGTGGTACGGAGCTGCGCACAGGCAGAGAAGCCGTGCGCTGGTTTACAGTTTTTTGTCAGATCAGATAGGAAAGATGCTTAATAACCTGAAAAACAAGATCAGGAAAAACGAAGGGGATCGAACATTGGATCATATATATACTGATGATCTGACCGAACAGGATTATCTGGATTTGTTCAGAAATGCAATGACGAGTTCCTTCCCAAAGTATTTTAAAGCTGAGTCATCTTCTTTTCGCAAATCCTCCCCATTTCATATTGATTTAACGAAAGGGTTCTACAATAAAAACAATCATTATGTTGACATTACTGACCCGGGAACTATTGAGAGAATCTCGGGCATCGATACAATTTCATGGAATGAATTTTATGCAAACCTTATTGCCAGAACCGGACAAATTACCAGAAATAAGTTTCCTTCCGTAAGGATTACATTTATTCCTCCGTATTTTGAAGAACAGTTGAGAACTGTTTCTGAAAAACCCGGGATTAATCTGGTAATGAAACTGAAGCTTACGGATATAATTCCTGGAAAGCAATACTATCTTACATTGCTTGATAATCTTAACAGCCAGGAAATATTGGAATTAAAGAATTTCTATGGCAATAAGGTCTGGCATCATCATATCGACATTCTGGTTGATCTTTACAATAGTACCTCCACAATTAATAATATCAATTTTTTCAGTTTATGGCGTGAAGTAAGTTTTTACCAGGCCTGGCTCAATGAAATAGCCCGTACTATAACCAAAGATACAGACGATGCTTCGGGGAGCAATATGTACGGTATTTTCCATCTTTGGAAAAGAATGTATTCTGCCAGAAAGGATTTCCTGGAAAAACTGACTGATAATGCGAAAGCCATTTTGAAATTTAAGGTTGATGACAATTTTAACTTATGGAATATTATCATCCAGTCGCACAACAAATCATTAATTGTGGATCATATCAAAGCATGGAATTTTTCCTCCATTCATCTAACTAACATATACAATACATACAGTGATCACGCAGGGCTTAATTACTTTTCAACAGAAGAATACTTATCAAGTAATCTAAATATATGGTTTAGACAAGATCTTCAATCTTTGCTTAATGATCAACGCCTTTGGGAGGAGTTGAGTACGGGCCGCGCAGATAACCTTTTATTCAACCACATTGTGGTCATCCCGTGTCAGGATAATTCCCTTTTAAGAAGCATGAATGATATTGTCCTTTGATCTGAATATTATAATAACATTATGGAACCAAATGAATTGCATATAAACGAACAATCAGAAGAGAACCTGGAAAAGATAAGTATTAAACCATTATTATACCTGTCATCCTTGATTGCCCTGGCTGTTTTTCTGGTTACTTTCATGCCGTATAGTATCTTGAAGATCAATCTTCTCCCTTTTTTCTCATTCAATTTTAGTTATATTTTTTCGTACCTGATTCTTTTTCTCCTGATCTTTATTGTTCTGATCTTTTATTACAGGCACAAATCGGTGCATATGGAAGAATTAAGCCAATATGTTACCATTTTCGGGGTATATCCTGCATGGCTGATCAACCGAACCGGGAACAGGCCTTATGACTGGTACGGTTTGGGTATCGGGGTAATACTATCAGTTTGTTCTTTTCTTTATACTCCCGCCACAAGATATTCACCCGGATTTCTGTTTCTGACCCTCAGTTTTTTATTTGCGCTGATGCTGGGCAGTTCAAAAAAATGGAAATTAATAAGAAGAAGATAATGGAATTAATCGCTATTCTGGTTTATATCGTTATCTGTGTTCTGGTTGTTAATGTGTTTGATCACAAGCCATCAAAGCCATCCAACCCGGAACATGTTCCGATACCAAATACCGGTGAATTGGTCAGCAAACACTTTTCATGGATCAAACCCGGTCTTTCAAAGACTATGAACCTAAACACGGTTGTGCAAGTTCGGACCGATGCCTACGAATATGCCCGGAACGAACTTCTTAATTCCACACCATCCAAAACCTGTATACGTTCTGATGCAGAGTTTTTTGATATTTCCAAATCTGAAGTTTTGCATGAGGATTTCGGTGCCGGCAATTATGAACTGACACAGATAGCTTCCTATTTAGCACGAATATGCAACTCGGAAATTCTCTCTGAGTATGAATTTGCAGGAATTATTCTGAGTTTCACACAGGAACAGTGTATCCCATACAGCTTTGATAAGGAATCGACGGGTCACAAAGAATATGTGCGATTTCCGTTGGAAACCATATACGATACTACAGGAGATTGTGACTGTAAGGCAGTCCTGGCTTGCGCCTTATTTAAAACACTGGGTTTCAGGGTGGCTTTAGCCTCTATGCCCGGACATGCTGCATTGGCCATAACACTTCCTGATGACGATTTACCCTTTTCCAATTTTGTTTTGAAAGGGAAGCGATGGTTTTATTGCGAATCCACAGGAGATGAATGGAATCCGGGACAAATGCCCGATGGGATAGATCCGGAAATGGTGAAACTTCTGGAAATATAGACTATCTTTCATCCAATAATAAGCTGTAGATCTCATCATCAATCTCATCCATCAGCCTTTTCTTCTGTTCCTTTGGCAGTGCGGCAGATCTGAAACTGTTTTTTATAAGCCTGAGGATTTCCCATTTGGTAAGGCCTCCTGCCATTTTGGCTGCCACCATGAATTCGTCTGTCAATGTAGTGTCTGAAATAAACGGATTGTCAGTATTGATGGTCACATCTATGTTTTCCATCAGGTATTGCCTCAAGGGATAACGCTCTTCTTTTACATATTCCTTTGGATCATTTCTTTGCTTTACCGAAAATTCTTCTTCCCATGATTTATCCCTGGTTAAAATGTTACTCAAGGGGCATAATTCAATGGCAATATGCCGGTCTTTCACAATATCCAGGAGTTCTTTGTTGTTACGTAACGTAAGAGCGTGACCGATACGCTGGGATTGAACCACATAAATAGCTTCCCATATTCCTTCGTAAGTATCTTCTTCACCCGCATGGATGGTAATGGGAAAACATTTCTTCAACAAAGGCAAAAACTGATCATAGTACTTTCCCGCCCGATTGCCTTTTTCAAGTCCGGCCAGATCAAAACTGACCACTTTAGGTTGTGTATCAAAAAATGATAGGGTAGTGTGATTATTCGAATCATTAATGGTTGAAATATACCCGTCAATTTTCTCATTTATACTTTTCTTTAAATCCCATTCACTGTTAATATTATCAAATCCTTCCTGTAAATTCTCCTTCACAAATCTTTTCGCTTGTCCTTCTTCCAATAAACCGTTTCTATATTTCAATGCCACGTCGACATTCTGAGAGAATTGCTCTATGCTTTTATGTCGTTTTGCAGTCAGGATTACGTCCACGTGGATTTTTTTCCCGTATTTGTTGTCGTTGGCTTTTTTTACAGCATGAGCTAGCCCTTGAAGCAGGGCTTCCATTGCCTCTTCGTTGCTTTTGAACAATCCGAACTTTTTATATCCGTCTACGGCACACCTTAGGGTAAGATACCGGATGTTGTCCGGAATGGCATACTTGTGAACAATATAGTAACAAGCCAGATAAATGGATGTTTTTGTTTGAAGGTGGGGTGCTCCTCCGTATTCACAACCCCGTAAATAGTTGAACAGGGAACCCGAACTGCCCTGTTTGGCGGTTTGCAGGTGCTTCAGGATCTCTATTTTTTCTTTTGCATAGTTCAGACTTGATTCAAGCTTATCGGTTTCAATGTTAATGATTTCAGGTTTAAAGAGATAATTAATGAATTTCTCAATATGAGATTTTGAATTGTCTTTAATAGTATCTAGTAAATATTGGTCTAACAATTCATCAATAGTCTTATGTAAATCAGAGCACCCGAAAAGATCGACAAGAATTTGCTGGATATTATTTTTTAAGTCATCTGCATTTTTGATTTGTTTTTCTTTGAAAAAGATCATCAGGATGAAGAACAACATGATCGTATCATAACTCACGTTCATTCTCTTTAGGTTTTGTCTCAACTTTAAATATTCATTTTCGGGATCAGTTCCAAAAAGGGCCAGATCCATGTCCTTATAATTCGGGTCAAGCAGGGCTGTTTCCGGAAAGACATTCTTTTTCTCCAAATCCAGCGCTATGGTGATCCATTCAAACAGACAGACATCTACTTCATGCTTAATGCCAAATGTTTTTTTTAACTTTTCTTGCTTCAAAAAGACCTTGTCATTGCCTTTCAGCTCAAGCCCGTTAACAAATAAGGAAACAAAATCAACAATACATTTTATTTGATTTATTGTTGTTGCTTTGTTTTCTTTCTCAAATGCATCGGAAGGATACATTTCTGATAAAACTGTAAGTGCGGTTACCGGCAAAAAATCGGGTCCAATACACGATCCT
>JBAZIG010000024.1:0-13031 GCA_041651955.1 Minisyncoccota bacterium
AACAATAATTGTAAATTTAGATTTTTAATGTTATCTCTGCTTGTTAGTGGAGGGATGAGCTTGTTTTCTGGTAATCCGATATCTATTGAGCTTACTAACAGCTCGCAGACCGAGCAAATGGTTAGTCATGTGTTGAGGGTGACTAACTTATCTGATGATATTTTTAAAGGTGGGGTTAAGGTTGATATCCCTGAGGGGATACGTTTTCTGTCTCAGAACGAAAGATTAATTAACTTGATGCCGGGTGATAGCACTTTTGTTTCTTTTAAACTTGTTCTTACTAAGAATTTGGACTTTGGTGAGAAAAAGGTTCTTTATAATTTGCTGGATAATGAGGGTGCATTTATAGATAGTACTGGCACTTTTTTGCAGATTGAAAGGCGTGAGCAGCTGTTACTGATGGTTGATAACAGGTCTAATCTTTTAACTAATCCGGATGACTCGGTTCGCATAAACGTGACGCTGCAAAATAGTGGGAATATTACTGAGGATGTATACATTGTTTTTAATGTGCCTAATCTACAGGGTGCTTCTCCTTTTACTGAGCTGACAGCTACTTTACAACCTGGTGAGCAACGTGATTTTACACACTCTTTTTTGGTAAGCAGCAACCTACTGGCTACTGAGCGTTTTGATGTAAGGGTATCGGTTTTGAAGGGAAGGGACAAGCAAATTGTTGAGACTAGGACGGTTAATGTGCACAGTATTATTTCTAATAGAAATTATAATAGCTTTTTGAGGGATCAGGCTTATTCTATGGGTCAGGGGTCTTTGGATAATGGTATTTTAGTGAGCTATCGTACGTATAACTTCAATTCGCAAACAATGCAGCTACAGGGAGGAGGGTACTTAGATTTGCCCGCTGGTTATCTGCATCTGAAAGGAAACGTATATAAATATAATACTCAACCTCTTCCGTATGTTTCTAATACTTCTTTGACTTACCAATTAAATGAGAGTCAGTTTGTGGTAGGAAATGTGCAGGAACAGACTCAGTTATCGATTTATGGAAGGGGGGCTAAGGTTCTTCTATCTGATAAGGAGGGAAGGAATAGGGTTACGATTGGTGCTGTTGATCAGAATTATAATCTTGTTGATGAGAGGCCTTGGTTTAACGACTATTACTCTTATTTTGTGAAGGGTGAGTTGGGGGCCAATAATGTGAAAAACGGACTTGTAGCGACATATGTATATCAGAAGAATCCGTATGAGAAGGCGATCTTTAATTTAGGTAGTTTGGAGTGGAGATATCGTTTTAGTAATACTTGGAATATGGAATTAGTTGCTCATGGTGCCACTGGTAGTTATAGTGAGATTGGTGAAAATCACTACTCTGGTGCGGCGGAAATGAAATATAGTGGGAGGGTTGAAGATAAACTTCAGTTGAATGGTTCGGCTTTTTATAGCGACCCTTATTTTCCGGGTAATAGAAAAGGGGTGCTTTCTTTAATGCAAAATGGTAGTGTGAGTTTATCTGATAGGATGAATCTGAATTTATCTTATAGCTATAATCGGTCTAATCCTAAATCGTATAGCTACGATTATAATTATAATTCTGAAAATCAGAATGCCAATATATCTATCTCGCTGCCTTCAATTAAGAATTTCAATAACTCTTTAAATTATCAACATCAAAGGGAGAGTTCGTCTTCTTATTCTTATCTTGTTGGGGATGATAATGATGGGGATAATTTAAGTATGACGTCTCATAGGATGGGGTGGCAGTGGAGATGGCAGAATCCTGCTTGGAAGTACTCTTTATTTGGTAATATTGAGGGTGGGTTTTTTAAGAATCCTATTAGCAAGGATATTGTTTCGCAAGGGAAAGCTTCTCTAAGCTTCTCTTATAAATGGATTACTATGGGTACTTCTTGGCAACAGGGTGCTTATTATTTGTTTGAGCAGGTGATGGCGCAACGACAAGAGAAGGTTTTTACTAGGTTTACGGCATCGGCGTCGGTTAATCATCAGTTATCGAATAAATTTAGAATATCATCTGGTGTTAATTTCTCTAATGATGTTTATCAGGGTGCTATTCCGTCTGTTAATCTTAATACTACTTATACTCCTAGTAATAGGGTGTCATTTATACTTACGGGCAGCTGGTATAAGTATCCTAATCAGGGGAATAGGGAGATTTTTAATGTTGAGGGGGGAGTAAGATATAATTTTTCGCGTGGTGTACCTCTAAAAGGAAGAAAAAGTTCTATTATTGCTAAGGTATATTACGATTATAACGCTAATGGCATATATGATAAGGGCGATGCGCCAGCTGAGGGTTATTTGGTTGAGATTGATCGTAAGGCTTTTATCTCTGGTGAGAAAGGGGAGGTGAAATATAGTTCGGTGCCTTTTGGTAGTTATGATGTGAAGCAGTTACAGGCCGGTGAGTGGTCGTTTAGCCGTCAGGAAATTGAGGTTAATAGCTACAAAACGAGTGTAGAGATACCGTTGCGACAGAGCGGCACTTTACAAGGTAGTATTCGATATATAGTGGGTGAGAATAGTATTGAGATAAAACAAAGAAATGAAGGGTTCCGATTTACTATAACGAGTAATGATGGGAAGCTGAGGCAGACGGCTGTTTCAGATGGTCAGGGCAACTTCATTACTTTCCTACCAACAGGCAACTACTCAATCACATTGGATGTGAGAACTCTTCCTGAACATACAGAAATTGAGGAAACGGTGAAAGATTTTACTATTGAAGGTGGCGGTGTTGTGAAATTGGAGCCCTTTGATATTGTTGTGAAAACGAGACAAATTAATGTGAGAAAGTTCTTTGCTCAGACTCCTGAGGAGTAATTTAAATATTCTGGATAGTTTAAATTGTTAAAAACTAACATTAGCTAATACTTTTTATAATCTCCCGTGTCTATAGTTTGTAGCTCGATAAAAATAATATTGAGAGAGAAACCTAATTATTAAGTAAGCCCCCGATAAAATACCCATTTTAGCGAAAATGGTTTTTTCCGATCTTTGCCTGCAAACCTATTTTTTATGAAGCCTGTAAGCAAAGAAGAATTCATGGCGATACTGGAACGCCAACAGAAGAGCGGGTTAAGCATCAAGGATTTTTGTGCTAACGAGTCCTATACGGTCTCTAGCTTCCACTATTGGAAAACCAAGTTCGGACTCACCCGGCCCTATAACAATCATGCGCCGGATGCACCCACGGACATGCTGGCACCAATCAACTTAAACCTACCCATAAAAGCCCCTGTATCCTCGGCGGTTTTATCCCCTCGCAGCAGTCAGGGAGAGATCAGGATCAAACTACCGGGAGGTATCCAGGTCAGCTTCATTGGTAGTGCCCAGGCAGAGATCGCAATCAATTTACTGAATCAAATCTGCTCACGCCATGTTCTGCCTGAATGATAACATGCGCTACTTCCTATGCCCGGGAAAGACAGACATGCGAAAAGGGATGAACTCGCTCTGTGGTGTTGTACAAAACCAGATGGGATATGATGTGCGCATGGGTGATGTCTTCATCTTCATCAATCGAAACCGTACAACCATGAAGCTTTTGCATGCTGAAGATGGCGGGTTGGTTCTGTACATGAAAAGGCTCGAGGAAGGCACCTTCCGCATACCCGCGTATGATGAAAAGAGTCGTTCCTATCCCATGCAGTGGCGCGATCTGGTGATGATGGTGGAAGGGATACAGGATGATCCGGGCAGCCGCTTGAAGAGGCTCAAAGCGATGAGAAACGGGTAGTAAAAATAATCAGAAAAAGAGTGAAAATAATCTCCTGAAAGCTTGTCCAGGTCAGGGTTTTTTAGTATTTTTATGACTAAATAAAAGCCCGGTAAATGGACCAGATACAAGCAGTAGAGCTCCTCATACAATCGCAGGCGGAACAAATCCGTCAGCTCACTGAGGCTAACGCGAAGCTATCTGAACAACTCACCGGGATGCAGCAGCGGATGGATAAGCTGCTGGCACAGATCGCCTGGTTCACCCGCCAGTTCTACGGGCGTAAAAGCGAGAAACTCTCGCACCTGGATCCGGCCCAGCTCTCATTGTTTGAAACGATTGCAGACGAGGAGGAAAGGCTTGCCGAGATCGAAGCGGCCCGTGCTGCTGCCGAGAAGCAGATAGAAGAGCAGGCACCCGCCAGAAAGAAAGAGAGATCCAACCGGAAGATGTTGGAGGGTCTTCCCGTGGTGGAGGTTGTGCTGGAGCCGGAAGAACTTGATCTGGACAAGTACAAGCGTATCGGTGAGGAACGTACCCGTACACTTGAGTTTGAACCCGGGAAGCTGTATGTGAAAGAGCTTGTGCGCCCCAAGTACGCTTTAAGAGACAACGCTGCCCCGACGGTTGATGGCACACCCGGTGTGATCATCGCCCCCCTCCCGCTACTGCCCATATACAAGGGACTTCCCGGTGCCAGTCTCCTCGCTGAGATCCTGCTCCAGAAGTATGTGTATCATCTCCCCTTTTACCGCCAGGTACAGCAGTTGGGACATCTGGGGGTGAAGATACCGGAGAATACGATCTCCGGCTGGTTCAAGCCGGCCTGTGAGCTCCTGAAGCCGCTCTACGAGGTTCTGAAGAAAGAGGTTATTGATACTGATTACCTCCAGGTGGATGAAACCACACTTCCGGTGATCAACAAGGAAAGTCACAAGGCAAAGAAAGAATACTTGTGGATGGTGAGAGCGGTCATGAAGAAACTGGTTTTCTTTTATTACAACGATGGTTCCAGGTCACAACAAACCGTGGGTACCTTACTGAAATCCTTTACCGGTTACCTGCAAAGTGACGGGTGGCAAGCCTACAATGTCTTTGACAAGGAGGATCAGGTGTGTCTCGTTGGCTGCATGGCCCACATAAGGCGCTATTACGAGAAGGCCCTGAATGAGAATAAGGCGCTGGCAGAACATGCCCTGAAAGAGATCCAGCATCTGTACCGTGTAGAGAGGATGGCTGACGAGCGAAACCTCTCGTTCGAGGAACGGGCCAAACTCAGGGAGGAACTTGCAGCTCCTGTCATGAACTCGCTTGAAGCCTGGATGGAGAAAACCTACCCGAAGGTCCTTCCCCAGAGCCTTATCGGAGAAGCCATCGGTTACTCCTACTCACTTTGGCCTCGAATGAAAAATTACCTGCTGGATGGCAGGCTGAAACTCGACAACAACATGGCTGAAAATGCCATCCGCCCCATTGCCTTGTCTCGAAAGAACTTCATGTTCTGTGGCAACCACGAGGCAGCCGGTAACACGGCCATCATCTGTTCCCTTTTGACCTCATGCAAGGAGCAGGGGGTGAACCCTCGGGAATGGCTCATTGATGTGATAGGCAAGATGCCTTATTACCAGAAGCCGGGGAATGATGAAAACCTGAAGAAGCTTTTGCCGAATTACTGGAAAAAGGAGGAAACTAGCGAATCTCTAGTCAAAATCTAATAATGCTCTAATAAATGCCCATAGGCACTCTAATAATACGCTAACAATTTACTAGAGAACCCGTAGTTGTAGGAATGAATAATCAGATCAAATCCGTGGGTGCATATGCTCCGGAATAATCAAGAGGTAGTTACTCGGGTGCTTACGTTCAAATATACTATCCGAAATAACGGCTCATCAAGTGAGACGTGGTGAACTATCATTTATCTTTCCATTTTTTGTATAAATCAGGATAACTAGATTCAAAAAACTTTTCCTCTTCAAGAGTAAGAGCAACATCGTTAAATGAATAAATTTTTTTTAGTTTTGAGGTTATCCAACATCTTTGCCCTGATAAGGCATTTTTTGATACAGTAGTATCTACGAAACCTTTAGTCAAAAACCAATCCACAGTTTTTACTAGTCCATATTTATTTGAAAAATCATTAGCATAAGTTTCGAACCAATAATACAAATAAACAGAAAATCTTCTGATAATCAGCCTATTGATAAACATGTCAATTGTTTTTTGGCTAATATAGTCGAAATTGATATCATCGGTATTGCCGGAAGAAACTTGAAATAAATTATCTTCACCAATTAGAATCTCAAATATGTGTTTAAAGATGATATTTTTATCACCTTGTTCTTTTTCAAAATATGTCGAAACAATTCTTCCAACCTGGTTATTTGTGATTTTAATCTCATACTTATCATTAATTTCTCTTATACTTTCATTTAAACTTCGACGAATTGTCTTAATTATGGTTTCTCGATCCTTCACTTCAAGAAACCCTTTAGCCTTATCAATTAATTCAATGATTTCCTGAGTAATATTTTTATATTTTCCTGACGGAATGCTTTTTACCTTAATATCTGCTTGTAATTGACTTTTTTTAAGAATCTCATCCCAGTCAGCAACGAAAGGGTTATTCTTATTTTGGTAATTATCTGTTGTACATTTGATATTAAATTTTTCAATATACTCTCTTGATTTTTCAGATATTATTTCTTCGTAATCGTCAAAACTTTTATAAAATTTACCCTCACGTAATATATTGTGAAGTTGAATAAATTCTCTTTTACTCGACCCTTGTGAAGAAACTTTTTTTTGATTTATTTTTGCCAATCTAATTATTCTATCTATCAATGTCTTTCTGCCATCAGCATTATTAATATCTTCTTTTTTGGTTTGATGTACTAAAACTCGCATTTCATTTGCTACATCAGTTTTAAAGTCTTTTGAAAGATCGGAAAATATCATATATTCATACACTCTACCCATTGAAAGTGCTTCTTCATATAACAAATATCCTTGTTTTTCAGAAACGACCGAGTAGTTATCAGATGGATGATCTTTTATCCGATAATCTAAAATTAATACAGAAAAATCGTTATTAATGTCATTTTTAATTGCAGTTACTGCTTCACTAGTCTTTTTATAATGCACAATTTCTACGAAGCGACTTTTAGCTTCATTTATTAGTTCCGATAAATCGCTTTCATCTTCTAAAATTAAGACCTTGCATTTATATTGTGTTAAATCTTCTGAAGTATCATTAGCTGTTCTCACTCTCAAGAGAGGCTCTATTCTAGTGCAAAAGCTTTTTATCTCATCGACCTCATTTAATTCCTTTATTTCTCGTATATATTTTTCCTTGTCTTCATTATCAATTGAATTCAAAATTAAAATCAGAGTTTGCACAAGATTATTCTTATTATCTTCCTTAATATCGTGTCGGATAGTACTAATCATCCTGTCAAGAGAACAAAAATTAAGTACATCTATCATCTCTATCCTTTTCAAAGGATGCATTTTATAAAACATATCTATTGAATTTTGATTTACAATTGGAAGTTGAATAAATTGATGCCCTAATGCATAATAGCGGATAATCTGTTTTGAGTTATCAATAATCAATATTTGTTTCATACTTAAAAACGACAAAAACAACACAGGTAATCCGATTCCTTGTAAACGAATTTCCTTTTGAACAAAATCAACGCCGTAAAACTTTGAATAAGGATTATTTTTCCATTTTAATTCACATAATACAATTACAGAGTCATAGATACTAATATTTGCTTGCTTTTCATTGAATTCTGATTCCGAAAAAACAAAATCAAATTCTAAACTTATCTCCTCCTTTCTTAATTTGGAAAGAAGGAAATTTTCTAATCTTCTTTTTTCGCTTTCGTTGCAAGCATTCCAACACACTAATGATTGCATAATAAGTTTGCTTTTTTGCCGTAATATCCCTCTACCACTTGCCCTTGTCTATGAATATTCAAGACGAACTCAATTTCATCCCCAATTTTTAAAGCCTGTATTTTTGAATCCTCGAAAAAATAATCTTTGAATCTTGTTTTAAGGTTAATAATTATTTCATTACAATTATTCGCCAAGTTTAGATTGGGATTTTCAAGAATTATTTTGGTGTGAGTGCTATTTCTATCTATTTCAATAATTTTACTATGATATTTTCCGTCATGCACAGGGGCAATCCTTCCTAAATTATGGCTGCCAATTGGAAGTAGTTGAAACCTATGAGTTGATTCATAATATCTTCCTCCGTGAAGATAATTAAATAGCAGCTCAATATATTTTTTCAATTTATCAAAATCTACATTAAACCGATGTGCCGCCTCATTTCTTATTGCATGTAAGCGGTTTGTATTTATTGTTATAGAATTTGAATCATTTATGTTTTGCAAATTAAATTGACAAATAACTTTTTGAGCAATGGAATCAGGAATGTTATTTTCTGTACAATGTATTAGTTCTAAGATTTGAGACATCCTTATTATAATTAATGAAATATCTTTATTGTCTAATTGGATATAACGATTAGTTTGAATAGCTACTTTTAACCTATCTTGCAAATCATCAAAAGATTGCCATAAAATGGTTAGAATTTCTCCCTTTTCGGCAACATTATTTTTATTAAAATATTCCGGTTGATCTTCCCAAAATTTTGTTTCCCACCAAAAGACAGCTTCTTGCATGATAAACTTTTTAATGCTAGATAGGAAGTCATTGTACATAAAATTAACTTCTTTACTGTAACAAAGTGTATGTACCAAATCAATAAAGGAAAAATAATTATCAACTGAGGCATTTATATCATATTTTTCATCCAAACCTTCTTTTGTCCAAAATGCAGTGGCACCATGAATAAAAGTCTGTTTATAAATCCTGGTTTTATTAGAAGCCGTTGTTATCAAGATAGGACAAGGGAGATGCAATTGCTTCAGTTGTTCCAAAACTTGAATTCCAGAAATGTCTCGTGGATTTAAATTATTGCCTATTTCTCCTTTCAAACGTAAATCAAGAATGAGTAGTTTCGCCTTTTTTTCGTAAACCAACTGATATATTTCCTGAGCGATTTTCTCATTATCCTTTTCTTTCTGTGGAATAAACACATTAAATAGAACTCCATCATATCTCGCTCCGTAAATAATTCTTTTAAAGATAAAAGCCCATCCGTCTTCTGCTTGATCGTCCACATAAATAATTGAAGGCTTATCTGTTTTTAACTTTTCAAAAATTTCAGAATATGGTAACATTGACAAGGCACTTGTCTGTTGATCTATCAATTGATTTATTCTTTCATTATTGATACGGTATATATCATTTAAACGATTTTCTTCGATCTTGATTTCCTCAAGCAATTGTAAGTAAGATTCATTTCGATTAATTTTTTGATTACTGGTTTCGATTGACTGAGTAAAGTCGTTTAATGTTTCTGAAATAATACGACTTTCTCTACTTTCTTTTGAGAATTGATTAACGAAATTTTGAATAAACTGAAGTAGTGGTAGTTTAGAATCTACATTTTTGTCCTGTTCTATTTTGTCTCTCAAGCGTCTTATGATGATTAATTCTTTATCAGTCTCTTCTATGCCTTTTTTTAATTCTTCTATCTCATTTTCAATATCGCTTTGTATACGCTTTTCGTTTTCAAATAAAGTATTTCGACTATTTACTTTAGCTTTCAATGCCATTGTAATATCTTCATGCTGATACCCAAAAAGATATTTTGCAAGCAACCCTTGATATGAATTCATCTCTTTATAGGCATTGCCGAAATTTTGGGCAATCACGTCAGACTTATCACCGCCAGGTATCTTTTCAATAGCTTTCTGCACCTGCCAAAGTTGCCATACGCCCCACCAATTGGCAAAAAAGTGGCGATTATCGGGTAATATTGATTCAGCTTTTATATACGCCGATAGATCAGGTGGAGCTTTGTGATTTTCTGAAAGAGATTGAAAATCCAAAGAACTAAAAATAAAGGGAAGTTGTACATAACTTACCCCAGGTGAAAACAATAACAGGTTATGAGGATTCTTTTCCAATAAACAATCACGAGAAAAAAAAGAGTAAATGATACAATGTTGATTATAATTTATTAGCCTTAAAAGTTTTAATACCTGAATTCCACAATTTTGGGAACGATACACTTTCTCTGAGCTGTAATTTATATTTATCACAAACATATCGGCATCAAAATATTTCTCTTCGATAAGCCTCACAATTTCTTCAGGAGTTCCGGAAAGTAACGGATATTCTTCAAAAATCTCAAAATAATGTTTGTCTGATATCTGTATAATTTTCATAGATTTTAATTCTTTTGTTTCAACACATAAATAAAATAGTTCTTATGATTAGTGTAAGCTAAATTTAATTGCTAATACAAAAGCATCAAATTCTTATAATGTCTTCAATAATGCATCTCTTGCTGCTGAAAGATTTTCGAAACTGTTATCAGTACATTTTCTAACGATTTCAATGTCTTCTTGATTCAGGTCTAATTTATCAATTTCTTCATCAATAACTGGGTTTAGAAGGCACTTATGGAGAAATTCCAATGCAATATCAATTCTCGTGTTACCCGACAACATCCCCTTTAATTCATCAAATACTTTTTCTAATTCGACTAAATTAGGATTTTTAACGCCATGAAGATCTATTCTTTGAATCATTACATATTCAACATCATCATGTTGTTTCTTTGTTGGTTTGACTTCACAGCCATTCTTTTGAAGTTTAGTCTCGAGTTCAATTAATAAATTTTTATTTGGTTGTCTGTGATGCAGAATGAAAACCCTTGATTGCTTGGGAATATAACCAGATAATTCATCAATATTTTCATTTACAATCTGATCCCAAACTATAAGGATTGATTTCTCTTTAGAAATATTAAGAGGTTTAAGATTAAAAGTTTTAGGCACCCAACTGAGTTCGTAATTATTCTGATTAACAAAAATTGAGTCCCAGTCAGTGAAAATAATTATTGTTTCCATTTTATGATTTTTTAAAAATACGGGCATTATGTATGATTTGGTTTAAAAACGGTTTAAAGGGAGTTTCAATAGCATATTGTGATAAAGCTGAAAAAGAAATAAATGGAACATTTCTGGGCAAATTATCAGGTTTGCCTCTTCCTGAAGTAATGATAACTCTTGTTTTTGTCGCTATACTATTCTGAAGATTTAAAATAAACTTTTTCACATCTTCTTCATTTTTATTTTCTCCATTAGCGGTCAATACTTTTTCAATTACCCCCAAATGAATAATTATAAAATCCAATCCTTTTACTTTTGGTTGAATGTCAATATAACTAATTAAATTTTCTATATTCACCTTATGTTTATTATTAAAAATTGGTGAGTTTAAATTTAACCCATTTTTATCATCAGGAGAATATAAACCACATAGCCTAAAAATATTTTGTTTTTTTATATTGATGCTTGAATAATTTTGCTCCCAACTTGCCTGAACACGCTCGTCGATGATAAGTATTTTGTTGAACACACTATCAGCTAATAGCGCTGTTTTATATTTATCAAAATCTTTTTTTACAACTCCCTGAGATTTAGTTTTTGTGGCTTTGTCAATAAAACTCTTTACCGAAGAAGGGTAAAACAATAAAAAATCGGTTATATCATTTTTTTGACAATCTTTGGTTGTACCGTGATGAGCTAGTAGTACTTTTATATTTCTTCCTTCTTTTGTATTTTCTCCTTCTTCATTTTTTGGTATCAATAATTGAAATACACTATTTCCTTCTCCTAATCCATTAATTTTGTGAAATTTCATTTTATTCTTCAACCAAACTTGCCAGATCAAATCCATAAGCGTATTCTCTTCGAGGTCACTCATACACTCTATTTTTTTACGAATTAGCTTATCTGCTCTATTTAAATAATTAATTAATTCATGCTCTTTTTCAATATATGCTATCCAAGGAGAAAGTTCATCCTTATCATTCGTATCCTTGGATACAATAATTCTAAATGGTAGATTTCCTCTTAATAATTTATCTTCTTCCTCTTCTCCTTTAACATAAAGATAATTATTCACATCAAAATCTTCAGCTGCCAAAACCAGCATAATAGGGTGTGCATATACTTTTTCAATATTAAAAAAATCTTTTTCATTTTTATTTTGAGCTTGTAGCACCCAAATGCCATTTTCACGGAGAACATTCAATACCGATTTTTCTTTCAAACTCTTATAAGTTTCACCTTTTTCATCCACAACTAAAAGTTCTTTTGGTTTTAACAGATGAAACCGATAGCCCAAATATCCGTTTCTATTGACAGCTTTTATAATATTTAATGCGGTCTTGTCAGGGTTATATCTGCTTGTGGGGTTTGTCAGATCAATACTGTAGATATTCTCATCAATTTTTTCGGCAGCCAATTTACGTAAGTACGCAGCCGATGCATCCATTTCAATCATCCCCCATGCTCCTTCACGAAGTCTGTTTGTTTTTTCATTGATGACCGATTTGTTTATTCGTACATTTTGTTCGAAAACCAACCAATCTAACCTAGTATTTATTGAATTGTCATATTCACTTTTATTTGTTTTCTCTTTATAAAAAGCTAATTCATCTTCATTCAATTGTTTTTTTCCACTTATTTTAAAGTCATCGTAAATTAAAACCTCATACAAAGTATCATCGTGTTGAGAGTTTCTAATTTCAAGAATAAATTCTCTTGGAGACAGTTGAGAACTATTTGAAGCAGTATTTATTTTTTGATTTTCGTTCAAATCCTTGTTATTTTGGTGTTTTGCAGAGTTTCTAATTAGGTTTTCAATAATTATATACAGTGCGTGATATCCCATAATGCCATTAGGGATTGATACCGGAATATCGTTGTTATTATCTTCAGTACACAAACAAGTGTTTTCATCGCAGTTTGGATCTTCACATTCCCGGCAATCCTTTACCTTAATAGTATAAGGGAATTTCTCAACCCCACTAATACTATCCAGTAATATGCGGTTTTTATCCATTTCTCCCATAACGTCTTTAACCAACATACATGTAGTTTCCATAGAAGGCTCACCTGTAGCAATATCAGCCAAGTAATCCATTCTTGTTCGCAAATAGGAATTAAAGTTGGCTAAGTTGAAGTCTTTCTTATCTGATTCTTCGATTGGATTATTGTCTAATCTTGAAGGAATAAGTTTATCGTAAACATAATCAAAGGAGCTGATATACTGTCCTTTCAATGGAAACTTATCCTTAGCTTCTTTTATGCCAACCATTTTACTCAGCACATGACTTCCGATATTATGGCTCATATTTCTCGCCATTACTTGAGAAACGGCAGCTCTTGTA
>JBAZIG010000025.1:0-12743 GCA_041651955.1 Minisyncoccota bacterium
GGTAAAAAGTTCATGATACTCTCTTCTTCTAACTAAGTCCCAATACCTCTTGTTTTCATAAACTAATTCAAGGCGTCTTTCTCTTAAAACATTTTTAATGGTAAGAGGTATATCAGTTTTATGTGCTGCACGCTTTCTGATCATATTTAGCCCTTCAGCAGCCAACACTGGGTCTCCTAGTCCGCTTTCCAATACAGCTTCTGCATAGTCAAGCAGTACTTCCGGATATCTGAAATCAATCCAGTCAGTGGTAGAGAAATTCCATCCCAATCGTGGAGTATAAGAAGAGTCTAAAAACTTTTTAAATCCAAATCCAGTTCTTGTCATATTACCACCGAATGTGCTGAATCCTGAGAATAATGCTGGATCTGAAGCTCCAAAGGTATAATACGTTTTCCCGTTAACGTCTATGCTCTCATCTGCCATAATAACCGGTTTCCCATCAGGTTGAATATAACCACCTTGAATGATTATTTTAGTATCTTTCCAAAGGGAATTTGGTACAATGACTGTTGCAAACATTCGAGCATCTTTTCCTTTGAAAATATCCTGAGGATCATCAAAAGCCAAATACTCTTTATTAGGACTGTATCCCGAATAATCTTCGGTGACTCCGTCTTTGGTTGTAACGATTGGAACACTTCTTCCTGGTTTGTCGTAAGTTTCATATGTATCAATTAGATCAAGCGTGGGATTGAAACGTCCAGGGTGTGGCCATGCTCCTCTCGTTTGATTCGGATTACCCCAATTGTCTTGGTTACTTCCATATCCAGCTCCTATTTCATTGAACCCTTTTAGAAATATTACTTCATCTAGAGCATTGTTAGGATCTTCAAAAATTAACCTGTAATTTTCAGTGGCTTCTTCTGGATTAGCAGGATTTGCTTTGAAAAGAGAAAAATATCCTGACTTAATTATTTCCTCACCTGCCTGGACACATTGGGCATAGTATTTATCTGCAGCACTTTGGGACATCCCTACAAGGCCTTTGTCAACAGATTCTCCAGTAAATTCATATTTGTCCCAGAATTTTGCTACAGAAGCTGCATGTAGGGAAGCTCTTGATTTTAATGCTAATGCAACCCATTTAGTGGCTTTCCTTCTTGCTGGGTCGGGTTCTTGATCCAAGAATAACGCTGCTGAGTCACATACTGCCAATACGTAATCCCAAGTCTCTTCTTCAGTATTTCTCGGGACATATAGACCTTCAACATTATCGAAATCCTGCGTTTCAGTTATTAAAGGGACTCCTCCATATCTTTTAGCCAATGCATAATAATTATATGCCTTCATAAAATATACCTGTCCCATTAGGTTGCGTTTTACCTCTTCGCTTACCGAAGTTAATCCATCAATCACATCTTTCAAGAGATTAATTTCTTTATTGAAACGATAACCATTTTCCCAATAGTTATAGTCCCAAGCTCCTGATGGTGAAATCGAACTGTTTTCCGATCCGATTCCGTTATCTGTGAAAATAAAGGGATACCTGCCAGCATTATTCGCATCTCCCGGGTTATAATTCATTGCTTCGGGGGTTGCATTGAAATCTTCAATGGGTATTTGTCTGTAAAGATTAGCCAGATATGCATCAATACCTTCCTGACTTGCAAAAAGAGCATCTCCCGTAATCTTGTCTGTTGGCTTGACATCCAAAAAACTATCGTTACAACCGACAGATAGGATTAATATAAGCATCCAAATTGAATATCTTAAATAAAAATTATTTTTTTTCATATTTCTAATTATTAAAACGTAAGATTAAAACCTAAACTCGTTGTCCTAGAAATTGGATAAATCCATCCAGCACTATAGTTCCCAGTTGCTACTTCAGGATCAAAATATTTCAAGTATTTATCTGTCCAAGTATACAAATTATTCATATTCAGATAAAATCTTAACCCGTCAATACCAATTTTATGGATGATTTTTTCATCAAAGGTATAACCTATTTCCAAATTTTTGAATCGTAGATAGGAGGCATCTTTCCTCCATGCGTTACTCTCTTCGTATAAGCGTGCCCCATCTGCGTATTGTGTCACACGCATTGCCGGCCATTCTCCAGGAATCCATTCGCTTTCTTGGTTATAGGGATCTTCTCTGTGCCATCTGTCAGTGAAATACGCAGGTAAGTTGGCGTTTTGCCAAAACATTGTTGCATACGCATGTGTATACCTTTTGGAGAATAATGACGAACCCTGGAACAACATATTAATATCTAATCCTTTATAATTTGCAGCTAATGTCAAGCCGTAATTTATTAAAGGGACATGTTGACCAAAGAACATAGGCTTGATGTCATTACCGTCTATCACACCGTCATTATTCAGATCTTCGTAAATCCAGTCACCAGGTAGAACCCATTCATTACCTCTGTTCCCTTGATAAATAGGTGCATTGAGAATTTCCTCTTCATTCTGGAATTGTCCTATGGCATTATATGTCCAAATAATTCCTGAATTTCTATTACTTTGCTGACCTCTATACTTTTCCCATGAACTATTTGGGGCCCCCTGTTCTACATATAGATTCTTTTGGCGATTATAATTAAAGTTCCCGGAAATATAGTAAGAAAAGTCATTGTTTACTTTTTTCTGGTGGGTTAAAGAGAGGTCAAATCCTTCAATTCGGTCACTATTTAGATTCTCTTGTGGAAAGGTTCCTCCGAATGTATTGGGTAGAGTTACATTCCTATATGCAGGTAGTCCAGTTCTGTTCCGTCTGTAAATGTCAGCAGTAAAAACTACTTGTTCATTGAACAATCCTAGATCTAACCCAATATTGGCTAATTCAGCCTCCATCCATGTTAATTTTTCGTTCACCATGGCCGGAGAACCAATGCCCTTTGTAGTTGTACCGTCTGAAAATTCATACCATCCTCCTCCAGATGTGCTGAATGCAGAAATATACTGAAATGGAGAACCCGCATCAAGTCCTATTTCACCATAAGATCCCCTCAATTTAAGGTTAGAAACATAATCTAAATTATCCATGAAGCTCTCTTCCGAGATTCTCCAACCTAACGACACAACCGGGAAAAATCCCCATCTAATATCCGGATGGTAGCGATATGATCCATCATATCTTCCTGCAAATTCAAAAAGATATTTTCCTTTATAATCATAATTAAAACGACCAAGATAGGATAAGTTTCTTACATCCGTTTGGTTACCTCCTGTTTTTGCATCTTTTTCATCAGCAAAATCGATTTGATCATTTGAATAAAACTCATAGAATTTGTTAATGCTTGACCATCTTCTGAAATTCCTCTTCCGTTCATATACGAGTGTAGTTTTAATCTTATGATTTTCCTTAAAAGTATTTTCATAATTTACCTGTAATTGAAGGTCGAAAAAAGATGTGTTATAATTATTTTGAGAAATACTAGTTGGATAGTTAAAAGCTGTAGGCACATAAGTGTCTGTGTCTTTTTCGTAATCGTATAAAAAGAACTTTTTCCTTAACGATTTATCTAGAACAGCATTTTTATCGTACGCAGTAAATCCTCTCAGAGATAGTCCTTTCACAAATGGAACGTCGTATATCAATTCAATTGATGTTTGGGTTCCGTCATTATTGGACTCGTTGTACCCAAAATTATCAATGTGGGATATGGCAACAGGGTTCATAGCTTGTCCATCTTGTGTTCTGTTATAATATTCAGGATTATTGTTGCTATATACAGTTCTGGATGGTAGTATGGAAACAACTCCTCTTTGTATTTCATGCATTCCGCTACTAGGATCCAACCTTTTATCGGAAAATAAACTGAGGTTTATATTTGCTTTGATATTATCAGTCAATTGCGCAGTTAAGTTTGAACGTATATTAAATTTCTGGTAATTAATGTCACCTGACTTTAACATCCCATTGTTTTGCAGAACATTCCCATTCACAAAAAAAGAAACACGCTCACTACCTCCCTGGGCAGACAAGTTATATTCCTGCCTGTTACTATAGTTTTTAAAGGTTTTTTTATACCAGTCTGTACTTTCATACCCAGGACCACCTGTTTTCCATAATTCAAGATCCTCCTGGGACATATAGGGCGCGTTTCCATAATTTAGATCAGCTTCTGTACGCAGCAGGTTGTATTGGTACGCATCCGATAGAGGTACCGTATTGGTTGGCTTTGAAAAGCCAAAATTTGAACTGAATTGAAATTTTGTTTTTTGATTTGAACCAGTTTTGGTTGTAATCATAACAACACCATTTGCCGCATTTAGTCCGTAAATAGCAGCAGATGCATCTTTTAAAATAGTTATACTTTCAATATCTTCTGAGGCTAATCTTTGAAAATCACTCCCAGGCCTTTCTACACCATCAATAATAAACAAGGGTGTTCCAAAACCACGTATATTAATTGCATTGTCGTATATACCCGGTTGTTCAGTATTGATGCGAATATTCAAACCAGAAATTTTTCCTTGAAGTTTATTTACTAAATTTGATGATTTAGATGCCACAATTTCGTCGCTTTTTATGCTGGAAATTGCTCCTGTTAATGTTTTTTTGGACTGTGTACCATAACCAACAACGACAACTTCATCTAATGTTTTTGTGTCTTCTACTAAAACAATTTCTATTGATGTCTTTCCACTCATTGGTATGTCTTGTTGATAATAACCAATGTAAGAAACATGCAGGATTGCATCATCCTCAATCAACAATGAAAAATTTCCATTAAAATCTGTCACAGTTCCATTTGTAGTACCTTTTTCAATGATGTTAGCTCCGATTATAGTTTCTCCGCTTTCATCAATCACTCTACCCGAAATTTCCTTTTTTTGCTGCTGTTGAGCCGAAAGACCAAGGTTGGCATAAATTTCGGCACTCAGGTTGATAGCAACTAGTAAAAAAATGAACATCAAATTCATCTTTTTAAACAGGCTTTTCCTCGTCAAAAGAGGAGAGACATAAGATTTAATCATATAACAACATTTTTTTAATTATTAATAAGGAATATATTTATGAAAAGTTAACTGTCATATAAAATTGTATATTTCATTGTAATTTATATAGCGAAATATATTTACATAACCGGTTTAGCAAATATTAGAAACAGTAAAAAAATTTAAACTCATCAATATTAGAATAAATTTGGTATGATTTGTTTATTAATTAAGCACGACGCTAAACCGGTTTAGCATAATTAAATATTGCAAATATAATATAAATATATATATGCAGCTATAGCAAAACAATGTTTTAATTTTAATTAACTTAATGTTATTTGTGGAAAAATAAATATCATGAATAAATAATCAAAGATTTGTTATTAAATTGGATTGATTTATTAATAAATGATCATTAATGGTCATAAGAATTTGGCGTTTTAATCAGAAACCATTCACTATCATTTCATTGTACAAAATTTGATAGTAAATATGTTTCTGCTTCCACACTCCATAATCCCTTGTGTCTTTTACAGATATTGGCCAGTTCTTTAAAGAAGTCACTTGACTCACCCAACTTTTCGAAATCTGTAATAGGCGTAAGCGGCATAGATAGATGAGTATAAATCAATTTCTTTCCTCCAGGGATATCGGGTAAGTCGTTTGTCGTCTCAGCTACTGCATCAAGGCCTCCGATATGAGTGACTAGACCAGCCGGATCAAGACCCTTATTCATTATTTCAAGCGCTTCCAACATATCATCGTTGTTGCCTCCGCTAGTACCCACTATATGTGTATAAGCGTAATGAACGTTGTAGAAATTGAGCATCGCACTAAAGTTGGGATCATTTGGCCCAGCAAAGAAATTAAGACAGCCATCAAATGCAAGGATTGCATCTCCTTGCTCTACAACTTGTTTCACAGGTGCAAAAACAAACACGTCATCATACCCCTTGTCGCCACTTATTGCTTTCAGTTCCTTAACCGGATCATTTACATTACCGGTATTGACATAACGTAAATCAATACCTCTTGAGGCGGCAAACTCTTGTGTATAAATCTCAGCGGCACGATCCAATCGTGCTTGATTTACATCTGTCACAACAAGCAATGAAGGTTTACGATCTTCACGATGTAGCACATAGTTTATTGCAGCAAGCCCCATAGGGCCTACGCCTGCAAGGATTGCCATCTTACCACCATCCACTATCTCCATCTTGTGTGCATAGCTTCCTGGAGTAGTATGATAATTTGCATGCATTGTACCGATCACACAAGATAGTGGTTCGGCAAGTGAAGCGGGATAATAACCTTCTCCGCTATAAATGAGCAAACAATTTTGCTCCATTACCTCGTTTGGAATGATCACATAGGTAGCATCACCTCCAATGTATTTGTAACTGTAACCTGGAGCACTAAGTATACCCACAGGTCCATCCTCATAATATAGTGCAGGCTGTATTGAAAACTTATCTCCTGCTTTGAATTTACTTTTCCATTTGGTTCCTACATCAAGCAATTCACCTGCAAACTCGTGTCCAATGATGATTGGGTTTTCCGCAACATCATCTGGAATACGTTTATGATCTGCACCTTGTGAAGACGCCTTGTAGGAAGACATACAAATCGAATCCGATACTACTTTAGCAAGAATCTCATTCTCTTTGATGGGTGGCAAATCAAACTCCTCCAAACGAAGGTCTTTTTTACCATAAAGCCTAACTGCTCTTGTTTTCATATATCAATTTTTTATTGGCAACTTAGCCATACTTTTACTGCTTTTGAGTAATCTTTATAATTATCAAAATGTTTTATTAAATATCATAAAGATGTTTACCATCTTTTTCAAAGTCTATCACTCCCTTGTCGGTCATCGGATGTTTCATAATTGCATCCAACACCTCATACGATGCAGTGACTGCATGACAACCGACCATACTTACTCTATAGATCTGGTCTACATTTTTAAAACTAGCACCTAGTACCTTACATTTTAATTGATAAGACTTGAAGGTTTCGACAATATCTCGAACTACATCGATTCCATGAGAAGAGATATTGTCCAGTCGATTAACATAAGGTGCCACAAAATCAGCTCCAGCTTTTGCTGCAATTAAAGCTTGTTGTTGAGTAAATATTGCAGTTGCAGTAACTTTCATCCCTGCATCCTTTACTAATCTTATGGCTTTATATCCCTCTTTGGTTACCGGGATTTTAACATAATAGTTATCACCCAAATTAAAATAATCTCGATAACGCTTAGCTTCTTGCAATATATCTTCTGCCAAATGACTAATCGTTTGTATATGCAACATCTTATCTTTTATACATTCTTGTATAAGGGGAATAACTGTTGATAAAGATTTCTGCTCATGGGATAAAATATTAGGATTTGTTGTAACTCCTTCCATAGGAAAATAATTAAACAATTCCTTAATTTCATCGATATTTGCTGTATCTGCTAAATATATCATACATTTTATTTTTATATCAAATTCCTTTTTTCGCCCGTTTCACCATCTCGCCGTCGGTAAAATTCTGTCCGGGAATATACCCTTTCAGCTGCTGAATCCGTTCGTGGATGACATCCAGGAACCAGGAGGGTTGCGGGAAGAAGGCATCTTCCAGTTCATGTGCCGGGGTAATCCAGTTGCGGGAACCCAGTACGCATACAGGAGCATCGAGGTAGTCGAATGCCATCTGTCCGATGTTTGCTGCCAGGTCGTTCAGGAAGGACCCGCGGGTGGTGGCTTCACCGGCCACGATGATCTTTCCGGTTTTCTTTACCGACTCAATCACCTTCTCATAGTTGAAGGGTACCAAAGAGCGGGCATCAATCACCTCGGCGCTGAGACCATATTTTTCTTCGAGTTCTTTTGCTGCCTTTAAAGCCGGGTAGAGTGTATGTCCGACAGTGAGGAATGTGATGTCTTTTCCCTCTTTCTTCACATCGGGTTCGCCCAGCGGAATTTCGTAATAGCCTGTGGGAACACCTCCTTCGTGAAACTGTTCTCCCATGTCATAGATGCGCTGGCTCTCGAAGAAGACTACCGGGTCGGTGCCTTGCAATGCCGCGTTCATCAGACCTTTGGCGTCGTAGGGTGTGACCGGGAAACAGACCTTGATACCGGGGATGTGTGCCACCAGCGAGGTCCAGTCCTGTGAGTGTTGGGCGCCATATTTGGATCCCACGGATACGCGTACCACCACCGGCATTTTCAATACGTTGCCGCTCATGGCCTGCCACTTGGGTAGCTGGTTGAAGATCTCATCTCCTGACCTGCCAATAAAGTCACAGTACATGATCTCCGGAATCACCCTGCCGCCGCACATGGCATAGCCGATGGCCGTACCCACGATGGATGCTTCTGCAATGGGTGAATTGAAGAGGCGATGATATGGCAAAGCCTCGGTCAGCCCGCCATATACGGCAAAGGCCCCACCCCAGTCGCGGTTCTCTTCACCGTAAGCGATGAGTGATGCATCTTTATAGAAACGGTCGATGATAGCTTCGAAGATACCGTCGCGCAGCTGGTACTGCTTCATTTTGCTGTAAAGTTTTCCTTCGGCATCGAAGGCAAAACGTTCCTTGTTGGCGATCTTTTTTACGCGTGGGTTTTCCGCCATCGGCATCAGCACTTCGGGCTTTGCATCGGAGAAGGATTCCACCGAACCATTGGAGAACATCATCTCTCCGATGATATCAGCATTGTCCATGCGTGGGGATACTTCATCGTTGATAGCCAGCAGGAACATCTCGTTCACCAATTTCTGAATATCATCCGCTATCAGGTCGAGGTCGGCCTGTGAAGCCACCCCGGCCTCGAGCAGTTGCTCACCGTAGCTACGAATGCAGTCCTGTGCTTCCCATGCCTCGACCTCTTCTTTGGTGCGGTAGGAAGAAGCGTCGGAGGGCGAGTGGCCGCTGTAACGGTAAGTGAGAACATCGAGCAACACCGGGCCTCTTTTTTCTTCGATTACTTTACGTTTGCGTTTATAGGCATCGATTACAGCCAGCGGGTTGTAACCATCCACCCGTTCGGCATGCATCTGTTCGCCATTCACGCCGGCGCCGATGCGGGCTGCTATGCCGTAGCCCATGGTTTCACCCACGGTCTGGCCGCCCATGCCGTATTGGTTGTTCATGATGTTGATGATTACCGGCAATCCGCCCTTCATATCTCCTTCCCAGAGTTCGGTGAATTGATCCATCGCGGCAAAGTTGATGCCCTCCCATACCGGGCCGCATGCCAGAGAGGCGTCGCCGATGTTGGCCACCACCAGTCCCGGTTTGCGGTTCACCTTCTTGTAGAGTGCTGCGCCCACGGCAATATCGCCCGAGCCGCCCACGATGGCGTTGTTGGGATAGACACCGAAGGGAGTGAAGAAGGCATGCATGGAGCCGCCCAATCCCTTGTTAAATCCTGACTTGCGAGCAAAGATCTCCGCTAGCGTACCGTATACCAAAAAACGTTTGGCCAGTTCTTTCACCGACCCGTTGAAATCTTTTTTTACGATATCGAAAACCGTCCCATCGAAGAAAGTCTTCATGATTTCGGTGAGCTGGGCGTCATCCAGCTTGTGGATGGCCGACATTCCCTTGGCCAGGATCTCACCATGCGAACGGTGGCTACCGAAGATAAAATCATCCACCGTTAGCGTCCAGGCCATGCCCACTGCTGCGGACTCTTGTCCGATGGAGAGGTGAGCCGGTCCCGGGTGGTTGTAGGACGTACCGTTATATTCCCCCTTGGTCTTGATCAGGTTCAACATGGTTTCGAACTCACGGATCAACACCATGTCATGATAGATGGTTTTAAATTCTTCGTTGGTGAAATTATCTTTCTCTTCTTTCACACTCTTTTGATACTGGTTGACCGGGATGGGCTGAAACTCTACGAACCCTGGCTTGCGTACCTGCGACGGATCAATGTTTTGAACTTTAGGCATTTTATATTAATTTGTTGATGTTTTACTTATTGATTATTTTCTTCTATACGGTTAAAAACTAAAAACCACCTCCTTGAGAATTTCGCTGACGGTAGGATGAGGAAATACCACCTCTTGCATTTCTTTCAGGGTCATTTCCTGTTCAATGGCGATACAAGCACCGTAGATAATCTCGCTGGAAGGATTGCCGAGCATATGCACGCCAATCACCTCTCCATGCTTTTCACCTACCAGCACTTTACAGATTCCTGTGCCACCTTCATTTTCAGCCACAAAACGTCCTGCATAGGCCATGGGCAGTTTGGCTACCTTATAGGCTATGCCCTTTGCTTTGGCCGACTCTTCGGTCTCACCCACTCCGGCCACTTCGGGGTTGGTATAAACCACACCGGGGATAGCGTTGTAGCGCATGATATCGTTCCGACCGGTGAGATTGTTTACCACCACCTCTCCTTCGCGGCTTGCCGTATGGGCCAGCAGTGAGAAACCTGTCACATCGCCGGCAGCAAATACGCCGGGAATATTGGTGCGCATCTTTTCATCCACCTTGATGCCATTGCGCAGCAGTTCCACACCCAGGTTTTCCAGGCCAAATCCCTTTGTAACCGGGCGACGGCCCACGCTCAACAGAATCTTTTCACCTTCCACAGTGTGGGTTTCGCCCTCTTTTTCGAAAACAACCTTGTTGCCCGCAATCTGCACCACCTTTGCATTCAGGTTGAATGCAACTCCTTTTTTTGCATAGATGTCACGAAGCATGGCCGACACTTCAAAGTCGAGGCCGCCCAATATTTCCGGGAGCATCTCCACCACAGTCACTTCAGTTCCCAGACTATTGTAGAAGCTGGCGAACTCCATGCCGATTACGCCGCCGCCAATCACCACAAGTGATGCAGGCCGTTCCGTCATTTCCAGTATCTCCCGGTTGGTAAGAATCACTTCTCCCGCTTCCTTCAAGCCCGGGATGGGTGGTACGGAAGCCTCCGATCCGGTACAGATGAGCAGATTCTTCCCAATATATTTCTCCCCATTACAGGTCACCTGAATCCCTTCTGCAGAGCGACTTTCGATAAAAGCCTCTCCTTTCACCACGGTGACATGGTTTGATTTCATTTTGCCCTCTACGCCTGAAACAAGTTTGCGAACTACCTTTTTCTTGCGGGAGACTATTTTCTCATAGTCGAAGCGGATATTATCTCCAGACACACCATATTTATCGCCATGTAAGGCATTCTCATATATCTTGGCACTATATAGCAACGTCTTGGTGGGTATGCATCCTTCGTTGAGACAGACACCACCCATTGCTTTTTTCTCAAAAAGGACTACGTTCAATCCAGCGTGCCCTGCTCTCTCTGCTGCTACATACCCGGCAGGACCGCCACCGATGATCAGTAAATCTATCATAGTTATAAATATTAATTTTCAATCAAAATTGAATTTCCATCGTTTCAATTTCCGTGGCAATTTGTTTCAGGAAACGGGTTGCTTCTCCCCCATCCAGAGAACGGTGATCATAGGTAAGGCTCAGTCCAATATGGGGCACAAAGGCATACACCCCGTCGCCCAAGTCTTTCGGACGAGGCAGGATTGTATTTACACCGAGGATGGCCGACTGCGGCAGATTGATCACAGGAGTAAAAATTTCGACTCCGTAATTGCCGAGATTCGAAACGGTGAATGTGGCGGCCTCTGCAGCTAGCATGTCTGGATTCACGCTGCCACTGCGGCAGGCCGTGGCGAGCTCCTTGAGTTGGTTGGAGAGTCCCACAATGGAGAGATCATCGGCATTGCGCAATGCAGGCACCATCAGCCCTCTTTCTGTATCCACAGCCAGGCCAAGGTGTACTTTATGAAAATAACGTTTGGTATCGCCCAGAAAATGGGTATTGACTTCGGGGAATTTTTTCAATGCGTTGATTACTGCATAACAGACCATGTCGTTCAGGGTGATATTTGCAGCGATCCGTCCTTCCTGCTGTGCAGTTTTTGCTTTCTTCCTAAGCTCGAGAATGCGTCGTGCATCGGCCCCCAGATGATGGGTGAGCTGTGCAGAATTCTGCAAAGAAGCATGCATTGATTTGGCAATCAGCTTACGCATGTTCGACAACTTTTTATCCTCGTAATCCACACCATAGACAGGATTTACCGGAGCGGCCAGATCGGCTGCACGGGTTCTGCCTGCCAGGCCTGTACCCGCTATTTCAGGTTGCACACCTTCCTCGAGGGCCACCATTTTTGCCAGCGGTGTCATTTTCGGACGATCGACGAGACGTGTCATCACATCTTTCTCCACAATCCGACCATTGGGACCCGTGCCATCAAGTTGTGACACCGGTATCGCATTCTTTTCGGCCAGTTTCTTTGCACGAGGAGAGATAAACCGATTTTCGGAGGTCGTAGTTTGTGTCTCTACGGCAGCCATCACTTTGTCGGGCGCGGCCACAGTCGCGTCCGCTGAAGGAACGGCATCTTCAATGATTTGTGCGGGGGCAGGAGTAGATAATGCGGAAATATCTTCACCCGGCTCACCGATGATCATCATGTTTTCTAGAACTGGTACTTCATCACCCTCACCGTAAAAAGAAACCAGAACTGTGCCATCAACTGGTGATTCTTCTTCAAAGGAAGCTTTGTCTGTTTCATAAGAGAATAAGATTTCTCCCTTTTTCACGATATCACCTTTTTTCTTGTGTAAAGTTGTAATGATACAACTTTCAACAGATTGCCCTTGCTTGGGCATAACTACAACTTCTGCCATCTATAAAATAATTTAACTATACGTTTCTAATGTAAAAATCTCTTTCCAAACAATTTAACTCACTCTAATTTATATCTCCATTAGCTGCATCTTGATTTTGTTGAAGCCAAATACGATACAGCTCAAAAAAAGTAGGA
>JBAZIG010000026.1:0-12612 GCA_041651955.1 Minisyncoccota bacterium
ACCCTAATCATTAAATAAAAAAACAGATTAAAGGCATCGGCTAATGCCGATATTATAAATGTTATTCGAAATAATATGTCTAAATTGTAAACACATGAAAAAAAAGAACGAAAGAAAGGACAATAGACTTTTATACTGTCTATTAAATGCACTATTTGTGATGAGCTTGCTTTTCTTTGTCAATTTTGGGGTATACGCTCAAACAAATTTAAAAGGGAAAGTAACAGATAATAAAGGAGAACCTTTAATCGGAGTGAATGTCGTTGAAAAAGAAACACTACAGGGAACAATAACTGATATTGATGGAGAATTCAGTCTTTCTGTTTCTACTCAAGATGCAATTATTGAGTTTTCTTATGTAGGATTTAAAACAGTAGAGATCCCATTAAATGGAAGAACATTATTAAATCTCACCCTAACTGAAGATACGGAATTGTTGGATGAAGTTGTTGTTGTAGGATATGGAGTTCAAAAAAGAGTCCATATGACAGGTGCTGTCTCTCAGATATCTTCTAAGGAGCTTACCAGTGCCCCAATGCAAAACGTTTCAAACATGCTAACAGGTAAAATTCCGGGGTTAACGAGTATCCAAAGATCAGGGAAACCAGGTGAAGATGGCACATCTTTGTTAGTACGAGGACAAAACTCATTTACAGGGAATATTTCACCAATGATTATTGTAGATGGGGTACCACGTCCAATCGATTACGTAAACCCAAATGACATCGAATCAATTTCAGTTCTGAAAGATGCATCAGCCTCCATATACGGTGTGCAAGGAGCTAATGGAGTTATCCTGATAACAACAAAATCAGGAGGAGAAGGACCTGCAACCATCTCATATGATGGTTCTGTTACCATTACACAAAATACTGCAATGCCCAAAATGCTTAATGCAGCCGATTATATGTATTGGAATAACAAAGCTAAACTGATGGATGGATTAACCCCAAGTTGGACTGCTGACATCCAAAATAAGGTAATGTCTAATGACCCGAACAGTATATGGGGTCAAACAGACTGGCTCGACGAAATATTTAGAACAGGTATAACGAATCAACATAATATTTCAGCTTCAGGTGGTACCGAAAGAACAAAGTATTATGCAAGTCTTGGTGTAATGGACCAGGAAGGAACAATGATTAATACTGGTTATAAGCGTTACAACCTTCGTACAAACCTGGATATTCAAGTTGCAAAAAACCTGAGATTAACGGCTAATATGGCTGGTCACCGTTCCGACAGAGATTGGCCTGGCACTGCAATTAGCAACCAAGGAGAATTCAATCCTGTAAGGCAAGCAATAAATTCAATTCCCATTATTAAGTCACGTTATAATGACCTACCAGTTGCATGGTATGGATCTACCTATATGGTAAACGGGCATGCTGCACTAACCGAGTCTGGATATAAAAAGCAAAGCAGATGGAATCTTGACTCTAACGTTAAGCTGGAATACGATTTCTCAGATTTAGCTCAAGTCCTAAAAGGACTTAAAGGTTCAATATTTGGCTCATATAACTACAGCAATACAATTGACTCAAATTACGATCGATATTATCAACTTTATTATGTAACCCAAAATTTTGACGAAGGAGTAGGTGGTGCCAGTGGATTTAACTCTGATAATTCATACCTGAAAGCAGCATCATGGGGAGACAATTGGTTGATACGCCCACAGATTGATTATTCACGTGATTTCAACGATCACCATGTTGCGGCTCTATTTGCTTATGAAGCCAAAAAAAGTTATTCAAACACAATGACAGGAACGAAAAGAGGTTACTACAGCGATGAACCTGTTGACTTATCTTTGGGAACCATTCTTCCTGAAGTTCCTATTTCAGGTTCACATTTATACTCTGGTGGCCAATTATCCTATATCGGACGTGTTAATTATGCATACTCAACCAAATATCTCGCAGAAGTAGCATTCAGGTATGATGGATCTTATATTTTTGCTCCAGGTAATCGCTGGGGATTCTTTCCGTCTACTTCATTAGGATGGGTAATCTCAGAAGAAGATTTTTTTAGAAGCATGACTCAAAACATTGATTATCTCAGAATACGCGCGAGCTTTGGAAAAAGTGGAAATGATTCGGTTAGTCCATTCCAGCATTTTTCACTATATTCTCTTGCAAACAATAGCATGGTCTTAGGAAACCAGCCTATATCACAATTCTATGCATCAAACAGTTATATTTACAGCAACCTTTCTTGGGCCACTACTGACAATTATAATATTGGTGTTGATTTTGATTTGTGGAACAGGAAGCTGGGAGTAGAACTCAACGTATTCTACAAATTAACAAAGGATATTTTGGAATCTCAAGGAGGAAATTATCCTCCATCTTTAGGTGGTTTTTTCCCCCAATTCCAAAACTCGGGTAAGGTGGAAAACAAGGGGTTCGAGCTAACACTTAAACATTTTAACCGTATCAACTCTGATTGGAACTATTCGCTAAGGGGTGATTTTGCATTTGCACGCAATAAAGTTTTGTCAAGAATCATTACAGACAATCGACCAAACTATAGAGCTATTATCGGTGAATCAATGGGGGCTCGTTATGGTTTAGATGCCTTAGGTTTGTTTCAAACTGAAGAAGAAATTGATAACTATCCTGCAGCTCCTTCAGGAATAATTCGTTTGGGTGATTTAAAGTATAGAGATGTAAATGGTGATGGAATTATCAACCAAGAGCATGATTATGTAAAGATAGGTTACGGAGCAATTCCAGAAATAAACTATGCTTTAAACATGGATATATCCTATAAAAACTTCTACATAAACACTTTGTGGCAAGGTGTTGCTAACACCGACTATGAACTTTCGGGAGTATACGACACAGGAGTTATCTCATCTACAGTATACACCTCAACTTTTCCAGGATCGGGCAATTCTCCATATTATCGTATAGAAGAAGCTTGGACTCCAGAAAACACGAATGCTAAATATCCACGATTAAGTACTATCGCCAATGGAAACAATGCATGGCAATCCACTTGGTGGTTAGTGAATGGAAATTATCTTCGGTTGAAGAATGCAAATTTTGGTTTTAATATTCCGCAAAATGTATTGACAAATACACCGTTCAGTCAAATCAATATCTTTATATCTGGCACAAACATACTAACGTTCAGCCACTTTAAATATGTTGACCCTGAAAGTCCTTCTGTAAGTAATGGGTATTATCCTCAACAAAAGACGTATACAATCGGTGCAAAAGTAACATTTTAATAATAGGAGATAGTAAAATGAAAAAAACAACATATATATTATTTACAATTATTGCAGCATTGGGACTCTTTATTTCATCATGTAGTGAAGATGTTCTTGACATCGACAATACGAGAGATCTATCTAATTTGGCTATATGGAGTACGGAAAATGCTGCTGATATGTATATAACAGCCTCATATAAAACATTCACCGATGAATCACAAGTCGCAAACAGTCGCACGAAATTTTATGACAGTTATTCGGACATCATGAAATCAACCTCATGGGACTTGTACAATCATGCGTATAACAAATCGTTGTTACAATCGAGTGCTTTTACAACTGGTAGTGCTGGAGCTTTCGATAACTGGAGCCAAGTATATAATGATCGTATACGTCGTGCGAATGTTCTACTTGATGAAATAAAAAAATACGGAGTTGAAAAATATGGTGAAGAGTGGTCTGATGTTCGTAGAGCAGAGGTTCGTTTTTGCCGAGCATTTTCATATTACCGCTTGATCAGAGTTTATGGAGGAGTAATTCTGAGAACTGACGTATCAGGAATTAATGGTGGTGTTGATGATGGCAAAAACCCAGAAGATGTTCATAGAGGCCGAGCGACGGAGGCTGAGAGCTGGGAGTTCGTTATCTCTGAATTACAATGGGCTGCAGAAAAACTACCTGAATCATGGCCTACTAACTGGGAAGGTCGTGCAACTAAAAAATCTGCCTATGGACTCCTTTCAAGAATGGCTTTATATGCAGGTGAATGGCAAATAGCCATTGATGCAGCAGAAAAAGTGAAAGAACTGGGTGGAGCACTCGCACCTGACTATGCAAAGGTATTTCAGGTTGATGGTAACCAAGACAATTCTGCTGAAATACTGTTTTCCTTAAGATTTTTAAGTGGAAGTATAACCCACAACTTTGACAGCTATAACAGACCATTTGGAGACAGAGAAGTTCATAAAACTTCAGCAATTTATGCGGAACATGTTCCTACTGGTGATTTGGCCGACATGTATGAATTTAATGATGGTTCAGAGTTCAATTGGGATACCTACAAAGATAACCATGATGATCCCTTCAGTAATCGTGAACCCCGCTTTCATGCTACAATTCTCTACAATGGCAGTCAGTGGGAAGGCAGAGAGATTGAAACATTTGTAGGTGGAACTGATGGTTTTGTTGAATTTCAACAAGCATCTTCAACAGGAGCACATACACCTACGGGATACTATTTACGAAAATACTTACAAGAAGGCTATGCTGACTTTGCTACAAAAGGCAGTTACCAATATGATGCAGTTATTAGATATGCAGAAGTATTATTAAACAAAGCAGAGGCTTATGCACAACTTGACTATGCGCAATATCAAGCTGAAGCGATGGAAGCTTTGAACGAAGTGAGACAACGAGTTAATTTGCCTGCAAAGTCATTCTCTGATGCTCCTAACAAAGATGCATTTATGAACCTGTTGCGTAAAGAACGATGTGTGGAATTGGCAGGAGAAGGATTTAGATATTGGGATTTGCGCCGTTGGAGATTGGCCGAGAATGTAATCCATGGAAAAAATGCAAGCGGTGTTAAAATCACACAAAACACCGATGGAACATTAGATTACGAAAAAGTAAATGTTGATGGTGGTACACAAAGAGTATTCTTCGAGAGATATTATTATTTTTCATTACCAACAGCAGAGATAGCGAACAACGATGCAATTAATGAAAACAACCCATATTGGTAACTGATTATAATCAATTTATGATAAAAAACAAATATCAACTAAACACTTACATTAAGATGAAGAATAAAAATATTAAAATGCTTTTAACAGCATTAATAGCAATTTCATTATGGGGATGTGAAGGTGTGAATGAAGAATATGTATTTATTCATGATTCTAACACTATCTCTCAAATGATATGTAAAACTTCGCATAGTTCCGGTGAATTCTTGGGCCAAATCATAGAGTTCAATAAAGATGGCGAAGAAGTGGAAGGAGACTTTAGTCAAAGTGATATCGAAGGCGGATATGGTTTAATCTTGTTTGAAATTCCAAAAACATTGGAAAACGACGTAGACTTAACAAACATTTATCTGATGGCCACTGTGAAGTATGACGCATTCATCTCTCCAACATTATCAGGTAGGCATGATATTACTGGTGACGGAATCATTATTACAGTAACCTCTGGAGTTAATACAACGCGTCAATATCGAGTAAGAGGGTACTACGAATAAATATTACCAGGTATAGTAATTTTTTAAACATAATAACAATGAAAAAATATAATATAATAATATATTCTGCAATTACCTTAGCACTAATGATTATATTTAGTGCTTGTGAGGATGAAAGTCTGGGTAGTGAGGCAGCAATCATCAATTCTTTTTCAGTTATAGGAACAGACAACTCAGTCTTAAGGGCTACTATAAATGACGATTATACGATAACAATTAAAGTATCTCCATTCATAGATGAGGAAGTAGTTTTAGAGTCAGCATTGCCAAAATTTTATCTCTCTAAAGGTGCTACAGTTTCACCTGATCCATCCCTTCCACAAAATTTTGCACAAGAAGGAGGAGTGAAATATACAGTTACATCTGAAGACAAGAAGAATACTCGTGACTATATAGTTACGTGGGGAGTGTCTGACCAGTTACCTTATGGAGAAGGATTTAGCTATGCCGAAATTACGACGCAAAAGGATTTCACAGAATTAGGTTTTCCAGGTGAAGTTAGGAATTTTGGATTTGCAGATTCAAAGCTTTATGGTGATTTAAATTTATACCATGCTTACTGTGGTGATTATATTGTGCTACTTTCTCGTGCATATATCAATTCAGACCCAAGTTCTCCACATGGTATAAAAGTACTTGACAAAGCTTCGTTAAATGAATCACAACAGCTAAATTTGGGAACCATCTCACCCACTGATCTCAAAATTATCACTTCTGATTATAAGGGAAATATGGTTGGAGCTGTAACAAAAGACAATGTAACTGAATTTTATTATTGGACAACTCCATCTGATACTCCTATGTCGGTTGGTTCTGCTTCAACAAACATGACACCAACTTCCGACGGATCTGCAAATATTCAGGTAGCAGGAGATATTACTGGAGATGCTTGGATCACTGCAATGGCTCCTCGTGGAAGTAAAGGTGAACATTTTAGAATAAAGGTGTCAAATGGACAGTTAGCATCAAATTATTCCATTGTTGAAACTGGTTACGCCAGTGATGATAGCAGCGGATTTCAAATGATAAGTCCTTTGGACGACTCTGATCAACCTAACTTCATAGTTGGTGACACTGAAGGCGCACCTAATACTGCAAACTCAAATCATGCTTATGTGAACACCTTCTCTGGATCTACAGTGTCTGTTATGCCTGGCTTGTGGCAAAACACACTCCAGACTTGGTGGGTGGGTACCGGATTTTCAACATCACGTACTGGTGGTCGCTCACCTTTTATTTCAGCATTACCAATAAATGGGAAAACTTATGTAATAGTAACAAGTGGAACCGCATGGTGGCATTCTGCAGCAGTTCTCTCAAAGGATCTCCAAAAATTGGCACACGAAAACCTTAACATAGCTTATAGTGTAAGCCGTGGATGGAGTTATGGATCTTGGGCTGATTGGTACTGGGACGAAGATGAGAAAGAAGCATATTTAGCTATTTGGTTTGGTAGACTCGGTCTATACACCTACAAATTAACATGCTTTGAATAGTCATAACCAACAGGAGAGAGTATCTAAAAACTCTCTCCTGTTTCAAAAAACAATATTGTGAGATTATTCTGGATCATTGTTTCGCTGGGACTAATATGTTTCTCATGTACCAATGAAGCAAGTAAAACAGACGAGCATAAACCTAAACTATTATGGTTCGACGCTGAGGCCAATTTCGAGCGATTCACTAATAAAGATAGTATTACCTATTATTTAGATTTGGCTAAAAATACAGGCTTTAATGAAATAGTAGTAGACGTAAAGCCAATGCAAGGCAATGTACTATATACTAGTCAAATTATTGACCCATTAACAACCTTCGGAGACGGATACGTTTACGAAAGAGATTGGGACTACCTACATTTTTTTATTGATGAAGCTCGCTCCCGAAATATGAAAGTAACTGTTTCTGTGGGTATTATGCCTGCTGGTTTAATTAAGTCACAAACGGGACCCGCATTTGAAAATGAAACATTAGAAGACAAAGTATGTGTTGCATATACTCCTGAGGGGCTAATTAATATGAAAGAAACATCAGATTATGCTGTTTTTTTAAACCCGGCATTGACTTCTGTTCAAGAGTATATACTAAGCTACTTATCAGAAATTGTAAATAACTATGAATTTGATGCTTTAACTCTCGATTACTGTCGTTTTAGTAATTCTAGTTTTGATTTTTCCGACTCCACTCGTGTCAAGTTTGAAGCATTTATAGGTGAAAAGATTGAACATTTTCCTGAAGATATATTTATCTTTGATGATCAAGGAAATCGTATCCCTGGGAAATATTATAAACAATGGTGGGAATTTCGCTCGTCTATTATAACAGATTTAATCTCTGAAATTGGTAAGACCATAAAATCGATAAAACCAACGGTAAAGTTAAATTACTGGGCTGCATCATGGATTCACTCTATTTATCAAAATGGACAGAATTGGGCAAGTAAACATCATTATGATCCATCACAAAATTTCCCCGAATGGGCATCCAAAACATACAAGAATACGGGCTTTGCAGATCAACTAGACGTATTTATGCTTGGCTCTTATCTTTATGATGTATATGGTTTGGACAATAATGAATCTATTGAGTATGCTATTAACAGGGCCTATAAACTTATAGGTGATGACTGCACTATATACGGGACAATTTATGGAGAAAACAATAAAGATAACATGGAGGATGCAGTCTACGTTTGCCTTACACAAAGTGCTGGTTTAATGGTTTTCGATATTGTACAAGTGATTAATTACAATCTTTGGGAAGACATTAAGAGAGGGATTGATCGTGCCGAAGCATTTAATAAAGTGGATTAATATCAATTTCACATCAAAATAATTACAACTACAACATACCCACTAGAAAATTATGAAGACTTATTTGATTTCAATACTTTTAATTATAGGCTCTCTATCGGCCTGTACTAAAGATGACTCCAAAAATAATGATAACAACAAGCATGAAATACCAATTGAGATTGAAAAACCAGATGTACCAATAAAACCCATACAGATGTGGATTGATGCTCATGCAAATTTAAGCCGGTTTGCAGATAAAAAAAATATCACCACATACATGGAAAAGATGAAGGCTACAGGTTTTAATGAAATATATGTAGACGTAAAGCCAGGCATAGGATATGCATTGTACGATAGTGATATTCTACCACAGTTAAGGAAATGGGGTGACATAACTGTTGACCGTGACTGGGATTATCTTGCCTTTTGGATAGAAGAGGCTGAACGTCTGGATATGAGCGTAATTGCGAGCCTCTCTGTTATGGGGTATGGTTACACAAAGACAAAAGAGGGATTGATTTATGATGATAACAAATGGGATGGAAAAACCCAGATGGAAATGTCTGATAACAATCCTGACAATATTGTTGATATGCGGGATCAAACAAATGTTGATGCCGCTATGCTAAACCCAAGTCTACCTGAAGTACAAACATTTGTAGTTTCAATAATTGAAGAAATTGCAACTAAATACCCAAAGTTAAAAGGTATTTGCCTAGATTATTGTCGCTGGTACGGTGGGAACTATGGTTTTGGAGATGCAACTATTAGCGCATTTGAAAGTTACAGTGGTCTGACGGTTGCTAATAAAAATGACATTATCACTTCAACAGGTGCTATTGGGCCACTCTATAAGAATTGGATCGAGTTTAGAACAATGACTATTACAAATCTAATTACGAATATTCGCACAAAAGTAAAAACTGTCAATCCAAAACTTGAACTTCATTTTTGGGCATCAGCACACTGGAGTTCGCGATATGGCGTTGGTCAAAACTGGGCAAGCAAAAAATTCAAACCCTCTGTCAGTAGTATTTATACTAGTAACTATAACAAAACAGGTTTTGCAGATCAAATAGATGTTTTCTCATTAGGAGCCTATGCAGAGAACATTTGGAAAGTTGAAAACCCAGGTTCGGACTGGACTGTTGAAAATTTCGTAACCTCCTACACTGAATACATCATGGACGACTGTAAAGTTTATGGCTCAATTGGCACATATGCTTATGGAAATAAACCTTCTGCTGTCTCAGATGGTGTTTACTTATGTCTTAAAAACACAGACGGCTTAATGATATTTGAAATTTCACACGTGATCAACAACAACCAGTGGAATGCAATTAAGGAAGGAATAGAACGTGTGTATAACTAATCCTTAAAAACAAATCTTACTGAATATGAGTAAATCAACTTTCTTATTGCTTCTCTGTATCCTGTCAATCCAGCTTGTTCATGCTAAAAACTACAAGCTATCCTCGCCTGATAAAAAAATTGAAGTTGCTGTTTCAGACGGCAAAGAGCTTAAATGGAGCGTGTCCTATAATGAGGAAATTATTCTAAAACCGAGTAGAATCTCGATGACCATTAAAGAAAGGAATGTGTTGTTTGGAATCAACACCTCAGTTCGAAAAGTTGAAAAAAAAACAGTAAATGACACGTTTGAGGCAGTTATCCCCACAAAATTCAGAAATGTGCATGATAACTACAACGAAATGCGCCTTTTATTCGAAGATGACTACGTTGTAACATTTAGGGTCTACAATAATGGTGCTGCATATAGATTCGAAACGACTATTCCTTCCTCAATAATTCAAGTGGAGGAGGAGAGAGTTGAATTTAATTTGGCTGATGATTATAGTACTTATTGGCCTAAAGAGACAAGTCCAAACTTTATCACACACTGCGAGGGACATTTAGAATTCCGTCCGGTATCCTCTATACCAAATCAGGAGTATGCCTTCCTCCCGATCTATTTCTCTTCACGAACAAGTCCAAAAATTGTAATTACAGAGGCCGATCTATTTGATTATCCAAATCTTTTTCTCTCTGGAACTGCAGGGCAACTTCTAAACGGTGTATTTCCTCCCGTTATTTTAGAAAAAAGATTAAAAGAGGGGTCTGACCGCGATGAAGAAATAATCCAGAATACCAATTATTTAGCTAAGACCTCAGGGAAAAGAACTTTTCCTTGGAGATTGTTAATAATTGAACCCGATGACAGATCCTTACTGGAAAACAACCTTGTCTACCAATTATCTGAACCAAGTGTTGATGGCGACAAAAACTGGATAAAACCAGGACGGATTTCCTGGGACTGGTGGAGCACATTGAATATCTTTGATGTAGATTTTGAAGCAGGAGTAAATACTCCAACCTACAAATATTATATCGACTTTGCTGAAAAATATGGCTTGGAATATATCTTGCTTGACGAAGGGTGGTCAAAGAATACTTGGAATATTCGAGAACCACATAAAGATATCAATATTCATGAATTGGTTGAATATGGTCGCAAGAGAAACGTAGGAATTGTTTTATGGGCTCTTTGGAATCCGCTAGCAGAAGATATTGAAGGCATATTGAACCAATATAAAGAATGGGGTATAAAGGGTGTGAAGATAGATTTCATGCAGCGTAATGATCAAGATATGGTTAATTTTTATGAGGAGGTGGGTAAAATTGCTTTCGATAAACAATTATTGGTGGATTTTCATGGTTCATTTAAGCCATCAGGGCTACATAGAAAATATCCTAACGTGATGACTTATGAAGGCGTGTATGGACTTGAGCATAATAAATCATCACATGATATTTCCCCTGATCATGATCTGATATTACCCTTCACACGCATGGTAGCTGGGCCAATGGACTATACTCCTGGCGCAACAATAAATGCCACCAAGAATGATTTTCACATGAACTTTATTCATCCTATGAGTCAGGGAACCAGAGCACATCAAGGCGCTTTGTTTATTACTTTTGAAAGTCCCCTACAAATGTTTGCCGACAGTCCCTCCAATTATTACAAAACTCCTGATTTCACATCATTCATCGCAAAGATACCAACAATATGGGATGAAACAAGAGCGATAGAAGCTAAAGCCGGTAAGTACCTCACTATTGCTCGACGAAATGAGAATAAATGGTTTATTGCCTCATTGACAAATTGGGATCAACGAGAATTATCAATAAAACTGGATTTTATCAGTGATGCTAAATATAGAGTAGAAATACTAAAAGATGGTGTGAATGCTAATAAGTATGGTTCTGATTTCAAAATTGAAGAGAAAGTAGTATCCAAAGATGACATATTAGATATTAAAATGGCTAACGGCGGGGGTTGGGCAGCAATTTTAACACCAATTGAATAACAATCCAAACGCGTGTTTATAATTTCATTTATTCCATTAAGTCAATTACTCTATTCAATATGAAATTTAATAAAAGCATAATCAAAAATAATGGCGAAAGAGATGAAATACAATAGTTTAATCGTTAAAAAGAGCAGGCTCTCCATCCTGCTTACCGCGCTCCTGCTCTTCCTCTCCTTCTTCCTCCCTGCGACAATCACTGCCGCGACAGTAGAAGGGAAGGTGACATCCGAAGGAGAAGGATTACCCAACGTGGTGGTGACCGACGGTTACCAGTGCGTGGTTACCGGCAGCGACGGGTCTTTCAGACTGATTCCTCACCAAAATGCAAAATTCATCTACATCTCCACGCCGGCAGGTTACCTCCCGGCAGAGGAGATGCAGGTACCCCTCTTTTACATCCCGATAGAAAAGGGAAGAGAGTGCTATGATTTCGCTTTAAGGAAAAACCCACTGGACGACACCCGTCAACTGCTGCTGGTGACCGCGGACCCACAATTCCATAAGAAAGAGACCTTTTTACGTTATGCAGGGGTTGTGGATGACATGTTACAGTTAAAAGAATCGTACCCTGACAGAGATATCCTGGGTATCGACTGTGGCGACCTGGTGGGTGACAAGCCGGAGCTCTATCCCCTCTACATTGAGCAGCTGAATCGTGCCGGCATCCCCTTCTACCGTATGCCGGGCAACCATGACCTTCAGTATGGCGGGCGCAGTACCGAGACCTCCACGAAACGCTATGAAAAAAACTTCGGACCCGACCACTACTCCTTCAATCGGGGAGAGGTGCATTACGTGGTGCTGAACAATGTCTTCTATGTGGGCAGGGATTATTTCTATATGGGATACATCGACGAAAAGACTTTTGTATGGCTAGAACAGGATCTGGCACAGGTGCCGGAAGGATCCACGCTCATGCTTTCGATGCATATCCCGGCGCGACTGGATGAAGAGGTGAAACCTTTCCAATACAATTCA
>JBAZIG010000027.1:0-12401 GCA_041651955.1 Minisyncoccota bacterium
CAATAATAAACGCCGATCTTCTCAGGAGCACTTACCGGTACCGTATATTTATTATAGTTATAGCTTCCTTGATATCCTTCCATGAAACATATTAACTTAAACTTTCTAATCCGACCTTTCTATTCTTGTAGCTAATTATTGAAAAGAACTCCCCCCTTTACAAATCATTAACTTTAAGATACTATGATTATATCAAATTGATTAATTAATGTCAAATCAAAATGATAATAAATATATAACAATATGAAAAACGAAGAAATAACATATACTTTGATCGGTTCTAAAATAAGAGAAGCTAGACAGGAAGCCAATATGTCTCAAAAAGACCTAGCTAAATCTATAGGGTTCGACTCTTCAACAGCGATATCTTTAATTGAAGCTGGACAAAGGAAAATATCTATTGAAGATTTAGAAAAAATTTGCAAAATCTTACAAAAAGATATTAAATTTTTCTTGGGCAAAAAAGAAGATGAAAATAATGTAATTTACGCTTTAAGGGCGGATAAGGATTTAACTAAGAAAGATAAAGACAGTATAGAGCATTTTATAAACTGCATTAAACAAAAAGATGGTGGAAAATAATATTAAAAATGGTGCAAGAGTTGGTATCGCTAGAAAAACCGCTAGAAAGCTGATAGCAGATGCTGGAATTGAAAAACCGCCGGTATTACTTGGTCCAGTTTTTAATTTTTTAAAAAAGAGTATTGATATCGATTTAAAAGCTTGGAACTTCCCAGAATCAATCGATGGAATACATGTTTTAAATAACGAAAAATCCGTAATAGGATACAACCAAAATAGTAATTATTTTAGGAAAAGATTTACCATTGCCCATGAATTAGGGCATTTTTTATTAAAGCATTTAATAAAAGAACACGATATTAATTTTTACGACAAGAGTCCTCAAGAAAGAGAAGCAAATCAATTTGCAGCCGAATTACTCATGCCATTAGATTTTATAAAGGCCGATTTTAAAACCAATCAAAACATAGACTATTTATCGAAAAAATATTTAGTCAGTAAGGAAGCGATGGGTTGGAAACTTTATGATCAAAAAATAATTTAGTATGATTGATACTTTCTTTGATAAAAATTTATTTCAACAAATTATTTCTGGACTAGTCATCTTGTCAGTTAGTGTTTTAATCGGGAATAAAGAGGTTGAAAAAAAATCCGTTTCTAAATTTTGGAAGTTAATAATAATTTTAGCTTGGATATTATTTTGGGGAGGTTTATATTTAATTATCGTTAATTTTCCTAACGGAGGAATCTATAATTTAGAAGTTTCTATTGGGATAAGTTCTGCTTTTTTGGGCTTCATCATAAGTATAATTGGAAAAATTTTTGTTTGGTGGAATAAATAAATGGAAATAAATGATGATTCATTGATTATATATACGGATGGCTCATCCTTTTCTAACCCAAGAAAAGGAGGAATTGGTTTTAAAATTAAATTTCCTGGAAAATGCAAACAAAAAGATAGAAGTTTTTGTCCTCCAGGATATAATGGTGCAACTAATAATAGAATGGAGATAGAGGCTTGTGTCTTAGCCGTTCAAAAGGCAAGAAGATTTTTAGAAGAGAAAAGATGCTTCGATAATATAATTATATGCACTGATTCTCAATATGTTGTTGATAACTACAAGAATGCAATGTTTGTTTGGAGTTTAAACGGATGGAGAAAACGAGAAGGAGCACCAGTTAGAAATAAATCTACGTGGAAAAATCTCGTAAGAGAAATGCGTAATATTCGCATGATTGTTGACATTAGAAAAGTAAAAGGTCATTCGGACGATCCCGACAATAGAGAAGCTGATAAACTTGCCAAAAGATCAGCAAAAAGGAAGTCTTTTAGTGCCGCACCTGGCATTATTAGAAGAAAGAAATCACCTAATAGCGTCCAGCTTGGTTGCGTTCGAATGAAAAATCAAGAACTTTTAATTAGAATAATTAATTCGTTAGGATCTGTTGATGGGGAACATGAGTATAAATATGAAGTAATGGACGAAAATAGTGAATATTTTCAATGTATTGATCAGGCCTGGACTAAAATAACATTAAGGCCTACTCATAATTATTTAACTAGATTTAACGATATTCAAGGATATCCACAAATATTAGAAGCAACTGAAGAAATTATAGCAAATTCATGAACACACGCTATGGCCTTAGAGGCATAATACAACCAGCAAGCTTTTTCAAAGAAAATGAAGAACTATTCAACATTGATGATTTCTCAATAAGCGTTAATAAGGGAGTTATAGAGATTGGCTTCGAAGATATTGCCAGAAATAACCAAGCTAAAGCAATTGTCGATCAACTTTTATCCGGATTAAGCATGGATAATAATATTAAATTTTCCGTTGATTTAAATGAATCTTGGGAAAAAAAGACTGATGGATCTTCTAATTTTAACATAAATGTTTCTGATAGCGTTAAGGGTTATGATGTGATTACTATTACAAAAAAACTCTCCATGTCTTACGTTATTGAAAGATTTGATAGTCGTGAACTGAAAAATCAGATAGATTTAGTTAAAAAATGCCAAAAAGATGAATCGTTAACCCTAGCATTAAAATATTTTAATGAGGAGGTGGTGGGACAAGATAGACCACTGTACGGCATCTACAAATCTATTGAAGAGCTAAGCAAAAAAGTAGGCGGTCGGGAAAAACTAGGATTAATATCTGGCAAAGACAAAAAATACATTGATGACACTATGCAAACTGCAAATAATTTCAGGCACGCCTCAGGTGATCCTAGTAAAAAAATATTAACAGAAGAAGAGTGTCGCAATAGAGCATATACAGTAATAAAGGCTTACGCTTCAACAATATCGTAGAATAAACGTCGCTTAAGGTATATTACGCGACGATATCATATGAATCAATTTTAAGTATCAAAAAAGAGGCTTTTATTTTTTTAATGTAGCCAGCCTCAATAAGCTACATCTTCATTATATTATCTACTGTGCCAAATGGCACATAGATTTCGATTTCTTCTTTTCCTTCGGCAACCTTGCCATTAGGATTATACAAGAATTCCCATACCCGATCCCAGGTATTTTGTGCTTGGTAAATCTTGTATCTCTGGAGGAAAAGCATGCGACCACTATCTTTGAATGTGCTGTTTTCTTCGATATAAGGGCCATATTTGGATATCATATCATTTCTAAAGCCGACACCATCCCTATACCGATAGTCGTAGTAATCTCGCTGAGTAGCACTCCCCGACAAGAAGTAATACTCTCCAGAGGTTCGGTCGATTTCCTTTACGGCTACCAACTGCTGATCCTTTACTATTTCTCTAGTGTCGGTGTATGGCACAGAATATAATCCTGGCACAACGACACAAGTGATAAATAGTAGAATAACCGCAGAAATGATGAGAAATAGAATGGCTCGATCATTTAATAATTTGATTTTTGTTAGCAGTGCGGTAATAAGTATACTCGCGAATAAAGCGATAGCTGCCATCGGGCAAATAATCGCGGATAATAAGAATACTATCACGCTAAGAACGATATCCTCAGCCAAATTCTTCTTCAGTTCATCTCTGTCAATAATGGCGAGAAAAACAAAAACAATGCCTGTAATAATCAACGAAACAATAATTGGTGCCATCTCTAAGCTCCTTTTTTCAAGTGTTCATTATCCTTTTGGTAATTTCCGAAAGGATAAAATGATAATACACTAATTATATAATTATGTCAATGTTTTTTGAGGCGCGACACTGATCCTTTTATACTGTCTCATTTGTCTCATTTTACCCAGACCCTGACACCTCAAATTGACTATCACCAAGACCTCCAAAGAACCCTTACACTGCTTGGAGGGTAGGAGTTCCAGACCTCCCTTGCCTGCAAAATAAAGACAACAACTCTTGTTGTTTTTTCTTTATATGATATAATTTTTTCTAAGATTAATAAATTAATAAACATGAATAAATATCAAAAAGGATTTGCTCCTATTGTGATTGCTTTAATAGTTTTAATTTTGACTAGTATTGGAGGAACTGGTTATTATTTAATAAAAAAACAATCTCCAAAACAAACTGTTTGCACTACAGATGCTAAGATTTGTCCTGAGGGCTCATCGGTTGGACGAACTGGTCCGAATTGCGAGTTTGCAGCATGTCCAGAAGAAAAAGTAGATGAAACAGCAAATTGGATTACTTACAAATACGAAAAATATGGATTCGAAATAAAATATCCACCAACATGGACACCAGACATTAGCACAACATATGAATTTGGAGCTCTTGGATTTACCAGCTCTAAAAATGAAGATGAAGAATTTATAAATTTCTGGATTAATCGTTATAAGTCATCAGAAATTCCCGACAAAGGCACACCAAATACTATAATTAATGGTTTGAATGTGTATAAAGACGATGGATATGTTAGAAATCCTGACGGTCCCAGCACGCAATTTATATCTTTTGAAAGAAATGACTATTTTTATGTGTTAACTTTTCAAGTTTTTAAAAAATACAATCTTCCCAGTAAATCAATGTATGAAGACATAAAACCAGCAATCTTTACTTCTGAAGAAAAAGCTATTTGGGATAATTTTATATCAACATTAAAGTTTCTATAAATAATTTTATACCCAATTTAACATTAAGCTGGTTCTAACGTCCTCCACGAGCCCCTGCAAAACCTAAACGTTTTATTGTAACTTTTTATCTTTAGAGATATAATAATTTGAAGATAATAAAAAATACAAATATATGAATTTTGAACAGCCTAATTTTGAAAAAGAAGAAAACCCAGAAAATGAAATTGAACAAAAAGAAAAAGAAGCCGCTTTTAAGGAGAGGGTTATCGATTTTTTAAAAAAACGTGAAAGATTCCTTTCTTCTGGTGACGAAGTCATCTCTAATAGTGGAGACAAAGAAATGATATTAATGAATAGAGAAGCTTTGCTTAATCAGGCAAAACAAGAAAATTACCTAGGGCATTCTGATATTTCAGGTGAGTATGATGGGGAGGAAATAATACAACAATCTTCTTCTATTGCTCAAACTATTGATAATGACGTGCTCCATTTATTAGAAAATTTAAAAGATACCAACATAAAAGAAGAAGCTTTAAAGGAGCTTCAGGAAGAAGCGAAAAATATTTCTGAAACACTAGGCCAGCTTATGGAGAATAATTCTAAATTTGTTACAGAGCACAATAAAAATTCTAAAAGAAATCCAAAGTTTGAAAAAACAGAAGAATTTAAAAAAGCTTACGAATTTGCAAAGAGTAAATATGCTTCCATACCTTATGGAGAGCAAACCATAAATAAGCTTAATTTAGACATAGAAGAAGGTAATTATTCTGATATTTTGGAAATATATCAAAATGGGGCTTAAAAAAATTATTAAGAATAATTGAGACCGATTACTAATGTTAAACAGGCGTTCTGGTATTATTATCGTTTACTATATGCATCCATAAACCTCAAAAAGGTTCCAAGTTCGTCCCATCGCCCCTGCCAATTTAGGAAGCCTTTATTCATAAGGCTCTTTATTGTGACCGCGACAGGACACAGGAACTTTTTGCATTATTTTCTTGAATCCACCTAACAAGTATTTGACTAAGTCGAGTATATATTATATCTTTTTATTACTATCTTTAAAGGATAGGGTGAGATAAGATGGATTACAAAGATCATGGTAATGGAGTTTATGTCTTTAAGAAAAAAGACACTGGCTATCCTGTATTGCCAGCCTTCGCGGAAAAACTCAGTGAAGTGCTAAAAGAACATCCAGAATTTGAAGTGGTCTCAATAATACGAGATTCAATTTACTTCTGTGTAGTTTTTAAAACAATATAATATCCTCACCAAAAATCCGTATGGTTATCGCCCAGCGGTCTTTTTTTATACATAATTCAGCTTCAAAAAGGTTCTAAGTTTGTCCCATTGTCTCTGCAAACCCAAGAAGCCTTATTCTGTAAGGCTTTTTATTGTGACCGCGATAGGAGGTTAGAACCCTTCACGTACAAAATCTTGACATAGTGAGTAAATTATTATATGAACTAATAACCCAAGGAGGGTCAAAATGCAGTTTAGGATAATAAAAAAAGAAGGTAGGGTAATTGGCTTTGAACTTATAGCCCCACTTATGTACGATGAGGAAGCGAAAGATTTTGTCAGACTTCTTCCTTCTGCCTTAGAAAGGGGAGAGGGAAAAATCGAAATCGTAAAAAACAAAATTACGATAAAGATAAAGGAAGACTGGTGGCAGTCCTTTGAAATTAATGAAGAAGATGCTGCAATCATTAAGCAGCACATTGAAAGCAAGAAAATGCTATGGACAAGAGGAGGAGGGCTCCCTGTAAGCGTTGAGCTTACTTTCAAAAAAAGATTTGCAGGTTGTGTACCTCGTAAATTAAAAACTACAAATTAACTTTTTAAGCGAAATGTAGTTTTTTAATACAAATTAAACCTCAAAAAGGTTCCAAGTTCGTCCCATCGCCCCTGCACGCTACATTTAGTATCGAGAGACCCGGTTAGTTCGAATACCGGCGCCCCTGTAAGGCATTGATCTTGGTCTTTTTTTATAGTAAAATAATATATTAATAGTTTTAATTAATAATAATATGAGCTTTGAAAGATTTGATTTTGAGAACACAATAGAAAAAGAAGAGGATATATATAAAAAAGCTAGACAAGAAGCCGATGTTTTCTTAGAAAACATTGATTTTACTAAAGATGAAGAAATAGTTGAAATTAATCCAGAAGAACCAAAAGATGATGTGCCTGTATTTGTTTGTCCTGGCTGGGGGGTTGAAAAAGCAGAAGAATCAATGAAACAAACCCTAGAAATAATAGTCAAGGAAAAAAGGAAGGTTATGACAACTTCTTTTGAGAGAGAAAATAAAATTATAGAAGATAAAGAAGATATTCCAATTGCAGAATTACAAAAAGCATTAACTATTATTGAAGCTATTAATAAAAAGAATGTAGACAAAATTGATGCTATTGGCCATTCTGAAGGAGGGTTAAATTTAGCAATAGCGGCTAGTCTTTACCCAGAAAAATTTAGAAACTTAGTTTTTATTTCTCCTGCTGGAATGATGGGAAAAAAGGATTCATTTTTAGATTTAATCAAAAGATTTACAATCGACGAGGGAATAAATGAAATAAAAAACATAAAAGATTCAAATATTAACTCTTTTTATGATTATATAAAAAATATTATTAAATATATTTCTAAAAACCCTTCGCTTGCCATAGAAGAAGCAAGGGAAATAAACACTGCAGATATTTTTAAAATGTTCGAACACCTAAAAGAGCAGGGTGTTGGAGTAGGATTGGTTTGTGGGGCAAACGATAAAGTTTTTCCTATTGAAGAAGTAATCAAAAATGCTAATGAAAAAAATGTAGATTATTTAGTTTCAACCAAAGGTCATCACGGCTCCTTTGTTTTTAACGAGGATCATGTTTTGTTGGCTGAAAACTTATTAACCAACATGGCCAGAAATAAAGAATCAAAATATAATTGATAATTTATTGATGGAACTTGGTAAAACTCTTTACGTAGACAATAGAAGAAAGTGGCATTCATGGCTTTCAAAAAATTACAAAACAGAATCTGAAATTTGGCTTATTTATTATCGTAAAGAAACTGGAAAACCTCGTATTTCATATGACGATGCAGTAATGGAGGCTCTTTGCTATGGATGGATTGATGGTATTTTAAAAAAAATTGATAAAGAGCGCTTTGCTCAACGCTTTTCACCACGTAAACCAAAAAGCGAACTTTCGCAAATGAACAAAGAACGTATACGTGAACTCATAAAAGAAAAGAAAATGACTAAATGGGGGTTAAAAGCTGTTGCCCATGTATTCAATGAAAAGACAGATGAAGCTGATAATTTTTTAATCCCGGCGGATATTTTAAAAACATTAAAGGCAAATAAAGATGCTTGGGAATATTTTCAAAAAATGCCACCCTCATATCAACGCATCAGAGTTGCATATATTGAAAGTCGGAAAAGACAAAGCATGGATATGTATAAAAAATCATTAGATTACTTTATAAAAATGACAGCAGAAAATAAACGCATAGGATTTGTCAAAGAAAGAAGAAATGTTGATGGATAAGATAACGACTCATTGCCAACACAGACCCTTGTCAATTCAACCAGATATAGTGTGGTATTTTAATTAAAGATATGATATTATATCATTGTGTATATAAATCATTATAATAAATAATAAAATATGAATTTTGAATCACCCGAGACCAAAAAAGAAGAAAACAATGAAATAGAAGCCCAAAAAGACATCAAAAACCTAGAAGATTTCTTTGAAATAGAAACAAGGGTAGAAAAAGATGAAGGGGGCAACGAAATTGAAAAGAACATTGTAAGAATAGGGGGTGTTCCTTTTGAGTCATACGCATCAAAAGAAGACATAAAAGAGACCCTTAGTGAAATATGGCCAGTAGAAGACAACCTGAAAATGCTACAACAAATGGCTGTAAATATGTCGCTTAATAGAGGCCTTATAATAGAAGGAGGAACTGGTGTAGGTAAAACCTTCTGTGTTAATAAATTTACTGAACTTGTTTTTGGAAGGGGCAATAAACCAGTTGATTTTTATTGCAATGGAGAAACATCAACTTTTGAACTTTTAGCCAAATACGTTCCAAACACTGAGAACCCAGAAGATTTAAAAAATTGGGAAGAATATCTAAAAACAGAAACTGGCAAAAAAGATTTAAATCAACTAGAAGAAAAAATCAACGAGGGAGGATTAAAAGAAGAAGAGTTAAAAGAATTAATTAATGAAATAATTAAAAAAGCTGGAATAAAATCTAACGTATCTAGTTGGAAGTTTCAATTAGGAGCACTTCCAAGAGCAATGATCATGCCAAAAGACAAAAGCAAACCAATCTCTGAAAACAACCCCTCAAGAGGAACAATTTTACACATACAAGAGGTTGGTCTTGCTCAGGCCGAGATTATAAATTCATTATTACAATTAGGGGGAGAGGCAGGAAAAATATCTAAAGATATTAATATATGGGAAAACGGAGGAAGAAAAATAGAAGCTGGCCCTGATTTTTGGATAGTTTATTCAACAAACCCACCAGAAAGCTTTAATAGTAGACAAGCTATTGATCAAGCATTATTAAGAAGAAACACATATCTCAATATAGGACAAAAAAAGCCAGATGTTCAAGATGAATCCATTGAAGAGCATCTTTCTGCTGTAACCCAAGGAGGAGATACTTTTAAAGATTTTAAAGAAAGGAAACCAGAGTTGTATAATTATATTCTAAAAAACAATAAAGAGGTTGTTACTTCTAATAAATTAGAAATTAAAAACAGTAAAATACCAGTTGAAATTTCTGATTTATTAATTGAATTACGCTCTCACTATATAACATGGATCAAAACAGCCTTAAATGCTAATGCTTTAAATTCTGACAGAATACAAAAAATAGAATTCACTGTGGATCACAAAATAACAGCTAATCATTTTATATCAAGATTTTATAACAGTGATAATCTTGAAGAAATAATTGATAAAAGTTTTGAAATGTTTTTTATGGATTCTTTTGCGGGAGAAGATAGAGAAAAGGTTTATGAGGCATATGAAAGGTATAAGGAACAGCTTAAATTCAGCGAAAGATTAGAAAAAATTATAAATGAAAAGGGAGAAGAAGAAAAAAAAGAAGAGAAAGCTAAACCATCTCATGTTCTTGGAGAAATTGATTCTGTTAAAAATAATATAGATGAAATAGTAAAAGAACTTAATAAATTAAATTAATAATATATGAACAAAACATCTTTAAGCGATTTTTTTCAAACACTAGAACAATTAAAAGATCAACAATATAATCTATATATTACTGGACTTTTAATTTCCGATGATAAGGAAATAATTAAAAAATGCCCTCATGATTTTTCTTTAATTGATATTGAAGAAAAAACAACCAAAGAAGATTTTTTTAATTATCTTAAAAAAGCTTTTTTGGATAAAAAATGGGTTTGTTTTGATATAAAAACAAACAAAGTCCCTTCTTTTGTGGAAGAACAATTTTTAAGGATTAAAAGATCAAATGAAACATTCTTTCAAGAAAATGAAGGACGAACATTTTTTAATGAAAAACAAGATGAAAATATGAGATTTTTTGGAATTATAAATAAAGATGACTATAATTCTCTAAATATAAATCCATCTAACAACTTTACTATTTTTTATCAGAATTAATTATAGAAATTTAAAATATGAATTTTGAAAACTTTGAAGGAGGTGAATTATATGAAAGCAATCTTGAAGAAAAAACAGAAAAAATTCTAATTGATAAATATGGAAATAACTGGAGAGAAAATATAAAAGAGGAAGAAAAAAAAGCACGAGACATCAGCAAGATGGTTGGAATGGATCTATCCATGGATGTTGCTTTTGGAGAGCCAGGAAAGGGCTCTTTTTATAATTTTGAAAACAATAGCATTAGAATAGATCCAACGCAAGAAAATATACAATTCGTTGCTACTCACGAAGGATCACACAGGGCAATATCTAAACTTGTAAAAGATTTGAAAGTCCCCAAAAAAGAAGAGCATCTTAAAGAAAAAATGCTTAACGATCAAGCAAAAGTTGGTTGGCATTTTACCTTTAATGCTCTAGAAGATATGGCTGTTAATAATTGGGTTTCTGGCATCTTCCCAAGGATAAAAGAATTAGAGAAGGAGGCATACTCAAAGATTAACGATACAATTGAAAAAAAAGCAGTTGAGAATGGTTCTATGCCTAGGTTTATGAGATACGGATTTGAAGCAATAAATCAAAGATATCACAATTCTTTTTCTTCATCTATACCAAAAGAAATTAAAGAATCTCTAGAAAGAACATCCTTTTTAAGAGAACAGCTATACAAACAAATTCCATTTGGACAAAAAGAAAAAGAAGTTCTGCCAGCTATGTGGGAAAGATATAAATTATGTGACTTAATTTGGAACAATGAAGTTAGTAAACTTGCAAAAGAAGACCTAGAAGATGAAAAATTAAAAGAACTTATAAAAAAAGAATTTTCTAATTCATCTGAAGGAGAAGATAATTTATCAGGAGATGAAAAAAAGGAATTAAAAGAACATCTTGATAAAAAGAAAGAGGAGCTTGAGAAATATTTAGAAAAAAAACTTAAAAATGGAGAAATATCTGAAGAAGATTTTAAAGAAAGCATTAATAAAAACAATCCTATAAATTTAGACGAGCTAAGCGATGAAATTAAAGAAAAACTAAAGAAGAAATTAGAAGAATTGAGTAGGGAAAAGAAAAAAGAAATTGAAGAAAAAGCGAAAAAGAATATGGAAGAAACTGAAGATGAGATTAATGAAGAATTGGCTCCTAAAATGTCTCAAATAGAAAAACATTCAGAAAGAAAAGAAAGGGAATTGCATAATGCTAAAGAAGCGGAAGAAAGAGAGAAAATGGAACAATTTAGAGAAAAAATAATTAAAGAAAGTTTAGAAAACGAATGGGAAAGGAAAAGAATTGGTGTTTTGAAAGAAATCAACGATTTATATAATTCTATTGAAAAACTCTTTGTAAAGAATAAATTATCTTGGGATAAAGGATTTAATTTGGGACAAAAAATAAATCTAAGAAGTGCAATGCAAGCTGAGGCATATCCCAAAATAGATATTTGGGAACAAAAGAAGTGCCCCAAAAAAGAAGATTACAGGTTTACAATTCTAAATGATCAATCAGGAAGTATGGATGGAGAAAAAATTAAAAATGACTTCCTTGCTAAAATTATTTTTTCAGAAACATTATCTAAATTAAAAATACCCTTTGAAGTTTTAGGTTATTCTGATAATTTTAATAATACAATCAGGGTTTATAAAGATTTTAAAGACAAAGATTTAAAAAATAAAAGAACGGAACTTTCTAAAATTTTATCAGAAGTTGGTGGTGGCACACCCAGCAAAGAAGCAACAATAATTGCATCTGATAGATTATTAAAGCAACAAAAAGATAATTCCACCAATGCTCATTTTCTTTTTGTTATAACAGATGGATATCCAAATGGAACAATAGAAGACCTAAATAAAACAAACAAAAAAATAGAAAAGGAAACAGGTCAAATTATTCTTGGAATGGGAATAGGAAAAGACATAAACGAAGAAGCTCTGAAAGAAATTTATGGAGAAAATCGTTCTATTTATTGCGCTAATCCAAAAGAGTTTCCTAATAAGATGGCTACCCTACTACATCACGTTTTCCATAAAACACAGAAACAATCATGAACTTTGAATCAATAAAAAACCAAGAAAACAATAATGCTATCATAGAAGAAACTCTAAAAACAAGAGAAGAGCTTGATTTAAAGCTGGCTGAATTAAACAATGCTTCAAATGAAGAAGAACAACAAAACATATTAAGAGAAAT
>JBAZIG010000028.1:0-12324 GCA_041651955.1 Minisyncoccota bacterium
GTTTTTTCGGGAATAGTTTGATAAATGATGGAGAAAATCATCATTGAAATACTTGAAAAGTAAGAATGAATAAGTAAAATCTGTGATATACCCTTGCAGTATTTATCTTCCTCTGTAATGATACAAATCGATTTATATCTCTCTATAGGTTGATCAAAATGTGCAGTGCTATCACGCATCTGTTTATCACAAAACTCTGTCCCCAATTTAGCTAGTTCTCTATCTACTATTTCAACATAAGGATTAAGTTTTAGATCATCCAATACGAAAATCATTGGTTTCAATAAAGACCAAACACCATTATTTTTATTTCCCGAGAAATAGCTGTAGGCCTCATACAAACATAGGTTGATGCTTTGTATATGATAACGTTTTTCATAGGGGATCGTCGAATCTAAAAGTAACCGTAATGATGTCACAAGTTCATGTAAAATGAAATAGCTACCCATTAACAAGTCGTGAGTTTTACTGAGGAGTGAAAGGAGTGTATCTCTCTTATCTATATCATCTGTACCCATAACCAAAAGCCGTTGACGCAATTCCACCATGACAGGAAGTATCTCCTCCAATTCGGCCATGGAGTCTTTGAGGTTATTCTTTAACGAGTAAAGAGTCTGTGGGCTCGCGGGTACACTCATAATGTTAGATTGTATGATCAGTTAGTATTTATCGATTTCTTGTTATTGCTACACGAATCAAATAAATTCAAAATAGGGATGATCTGCATAATCGTGGCTACCTTCCTCGAGCATGGGATTATTCACATAAAATGATTTGATATACAAATCCCGGGCGAAAGAGGTCACAATCGAATTATCCTTCTTCGTATACACACCAACTTTTTTCCTGCTAATTAAACCAGCTTCAATGTACATGGGCATGATGCAGTACAATCCATTGGACAGTGATCGATTACTTGCATACATTGATGACATATGGCTTATGATAAGGTTGGTGGTCACTTGTTCCTGTACATGGAAGAACTTACCCAATATGGCCGTTGCATCATAGCAAAATCCATAAGCTGCGTTGATTAGGGCAGCGTATATGATTGCTCTGTCTCCGGTATATTTGATACCTGTAAGGTATTCCTGCTTGTGCTTTTCAATGAAAGGATAAAGTGGGTTGCGTTGTGTCAATTTACCAATGATACTGCGAGCTTTATTGATTCGGTTTGCACCCTGGTATTCACCGGCAGCCAAGTCTGCAGCATACTCAGGTGTGAAGCTGCCGTCGAGACTAGCTTTTATTGCCATCTCCATTACATTTATACTTATTCTTTGGTTGATACCTACAATCTTTTCCATTTCAATCTTTTTCTATTGTGACAAAAGGGATGATTACCTCCAGGAAATGGGAACCTCCATGGGTTATTTCGTCTTTTCCTTTAAAGCATCGACTATTTTTCCAGACGGCCCAATTATCACGAACAAGCAACTCTTTATGAATCTCCGAATTATTTTGAATAAAATTGTCCAGGTAGGTTGCATTTGAATAAATAAGATGTCTACTCCCTTTGCTTTCTTTCTCGTATAAAAATGTGCGTTCCTGTGAATTAAGTGGTCGCCAGGAATGAGCCATGATATTACCATGATCGGTAGTAATATAAATTGTATATCCCTGCTCATGCAACAAGTTGATACTCTCTGCTGCTTCTTCTGCCCAGTTTTCTGTCAAATCGTATAAGTCTTTATTGCTGGAAGAGCTGTGCATTTTACGATCCAGACTGACATCCACAAAAGCTTGCTTGTACCGAATGGCATCATCAGTCAAGAGACTATCGTGGGTATATGCAATTTCATAAGGTTGCATCCGTTTGGAGCCCCTATTTCGATTAACCCAAAATTCGCTCCAAAGTCTTTCTTCAGCAATGGGATTCTGTCCGTAATTTTGTTGTGGAATGTTCCCTCTAAAAATGGCTTGACGAGATAGTTTGGTAATAGACGGAATCCAAGCCATGGTTATATCCTTTTTCGTCTTTATCCCCAACTCTGTTAATTTTTGCTCCAGTATCAGGTATTGCCAAAACGTCATACCGTCTATCACAACCAACGCCACTTTTTCGGTACGATTGTGTTTGTAAGCCAAATGAGGCAAAATTTTATTTACCGTTTTAGGCTTTATGATGTGTGACGACGAAGATAAAGCAAAATATTTCTCGAAAATATATTGTTGGAAATTTTCATTAATAATTTCTACAGCTGGTTCCATCTTATCATAAACACCTTGGCTAATCGCTTTGAGTAAGATGTGGCAAATAGAATCCATTGTTTCCATCTTCTCCCAGTTCAATGGGATAGCTTTCAATTGTGAAACCAGTTCATTTATGTCTTCTCCGTAGCGTTTTTTTGCCTCTTCAATCACTTTTTTGGTTTCAAGAAGAGAAAGGTTATAAACGAATTTCTTGTTGTAGAGATAAGAAGCCATTCCAAATGTCAATCGAGCCTGACGGATTTCCGCCTCATTGCAAGCAGGCATAAGATCTGGAATTAAGAAGGTATTGGCGTTGTATAACAATCGCTTAATATCAGGTAAGACAGAAGATGCATCATCCATGATGTAACAAATTCGCTCTTGTGTGTTTTTGTCGTACAGTTCATATCTTACACGAAGTTCAAGTGAAGAAGAGATTGGCAGTAAAAGCAAGCCACAAGCGTTAAATACGGCTTGCTGTGTATCAGACCGTTGTAAGAACCCATCCGGATTTTCCACAATGCTGAGTCGCTTACCTTCTCCGGTAAGTCTCTGATCTAACCTATGAATAAAATCATCCATCAATTCTTACAGTTAGGATATGTTTGACGTCCGGTACTACACTTAGCCCTTTGGCAAAAGTACTTTTCCACTCTTCTTTTTCTGTAGCCAGCTTTCGCAACTTGGCATTTCTAATATTTTCAATGCCAATGCGGTTGAACCGATTCTCAGCATAACTCAAAGCCTTCAGTTTCTTCTCTGCTCTTACCTGCAACCCGTTTTGGATTTCGGCTTCCATCCGATGGAACAAGGCGTGAAGATTATTGTTCAAGGCTTGGTTTTCCTCTATAACCAGATTGCATTCTGTTTCACCCACATATTGAAAACTGTTTTTCTCTTGTACCAATCTATTCCACACATCATTGCCGTAGGGAGCAAATACCCTGCCCGCATCGGTAATAAACTGAGCAGAATAAGTTGTTTTGGTTTCGTAGTTGTTTTTGGCCAACACTTTCCATAAGGTCAGATAGCCACATGTCTCACCACCATTTTTAGACACAATTACAGGAACCATCGTTTGACTATTCCCATCCATCTCATCCAGAATTCGTTTCACGACGGGATGTTGCAAAGTAAGATGTTCCGAACCAGGATTATCACCCAGCTTGTCTGCTTCAAATACAGCTTCCAGTTTATATCCGTTGATGGCGTATTCGGAAACACCGGACAATCGCTTCACAATTTTACCCTTTTCATTCATCGTGTAAAGATCCATCAACTCTTCCAGCCATACAGGAAGCGGACTGTATTTTATTTCACCGGCACTTTCCTTTTTTATATCGTCTCCTGTAAAAACAGGTAAAATACCTTCCGTAGATTTATAATCGTTGAGTTTGCTTTTTATCTCATACAGCCATTTGTCACTGGCAAAATCAAATCGATGGGGATCGAGCAATGATTGCAGATAAAGATGATTTACCTGCTTCATATCGATAGTAGAGTCCAGTACATCATTGGTTTTGTCAATTCTCAATTCTTGCAGTATGGTATCCAGTTTCTCCACGATAATCTCATATACTCTGGTGTCGACCGTGTTATTGGTCAACATATTGAAAGCAACTACCGGAAATTTCTGACCAATACGATCTACACGTCCGATGCGTTGTTCTATGGCCATTGGATTCCAAGGCAAATCATAATTGAGAACGATGTGGCAAAACTGCATATTCAACGATTCACCCGCCGCATCCGTTGCCACCATCACATTGGCTTCGTTCTTAAATTTCACAAGCGCCTGTTGTCGTTCCGCTAAATCCATGCTGCCATGTATTTCCACCGTAGTCAATCCTGCACCTTCAAGGATTTTTTTCAGATAGCCCTGTGTCTTGCGAAACTCGGTAAACACCAGTACTTTTAACTGAGAATTGTTGTACTTGTCTTGCAGTTTATAGATTTTCCGAACCAAAGCTGTCGCTTTGGCATCTTGTTCTGTTTCCAGGCAGGTGCGTGCCTCCACAATCAATTTTTGGAGTGCTGTTTCTTCATTGAAAAAGCCATTATCCTGCATTGCAACCGAAAAGTCGTTCGTATCTAAATCATCAAAGTCGACTACACCCTCTTCATCATAGTCGTCAATGTCATCATCCGTTTCACCATGTTGCAACCTCCACAAACGAGTTTCCATGGCAGCCAAAATAGCGGCCGTACTGCTACTTGCCAACTTTTGCATCATCACCATCACCAGTCCTGTAGCATTCCTATTACCTCGCTTGGCACGTCCAAAGCAATACCTCACATAGTTGGTTACATGATTGTATAAATCTATCTGTAAGCGATGATATGTTTCGTCGAGTGGAACATCCAATCGTATGGTCATTCGCTGCTGAAAAAGTTTCTTCCCGTCATAATCCACCGCATATCGTTTTTCTGAACGCATCACGTAAGGCTCAATCTCTTCAATACTCGGCATTCCGTCTCCCGGGAAAGCGTCGGCATCAATCAATTTGAGCACTCTGCGGAAATGATCGCTCTTGCCGCGATGGGGAGTAGCGGTGAGAAGCAACACGTTCGGCACTGCATTGCATAGTGTTTCGGCCAATTGATAGCGAGATACCTGTGCCGTACTTCCACCCATGCGATGGGCTTCATCAATAATAACCATGTCAAATTCAGCATTCACCACGGCTTCCAGGCGATACTTGTTGTATTCATCAATTTTCTCCTGGCTCCATCCTTGTCGAGCTGACAATGGCTTCAAAGCATCAGTAGAGACTATGATTTGATGATGCTGTTTCCAGAAATTCAACTCCTCTTCTGCTTCAAATCCGGCAAAAGTACGAGCCATCCCCGAAATAAAATCACTGTTGTAGATATGGAAGTTCTCGTTGAAGTGCTCCCTCAACTCCTGTTGCCACTGAAGCATAGCCGATTTAGGCACAATCAACAAGATTCGCGTTATCTCGCCGCGCAATTTCTTCTCCTTTATCACAAGTCCAGCTTCAATGGTCTTTCCCATGCCCACTTCATCTGCCAACAAAAAACGGGTTTGAATACCCTGCATTACTTTCTCCAATACCAGTATTTGGTGTGGCAAAGGAATAAGGCTACTTTCATAAGGGGCCAACAATCGCTTTTGAGCCATTTCCTCTTTGATACGTGCCGCTATAGCCATATAACGAACGTATGCCAGACCCCTGTTGGAGTTCCTGTTCAGATCATCATCCAGATCAGAACTAAGCACTTGGGCAAAACTGTTATCCTCCAGGATACGAATCCAGTGAGTTTCCTTGCCAAATAGCGTCTTACTACCTATTATCTCTACATTTTTGCCTTTATATTTCATGGTTCTCCTCTGAAAGAATAACTTTCATTGTAATGCCCAACTCCGTAAGTTTATATTTTTGTTTGGGGTGGTGGGGGGTGTCTGCATAGAGAGGGGCTATCCAACCAAGCTCGATAGCCGGTTTAAGAATATGCACCATAAAATAGCGTGCGGAGCTCGTGCGGAGTTCGAGCGGAGTTTGTGCGGAGTTCATACGAAGTTGCAATTCTCTCGCACTATAATAGTCACTATTGATGTTGCATATCAGTGATTTAACGCGAATTTTGAAGTTGTCGTCAAGTTGTGCCAACTTCGTGCGGAGTTCATCATGAGTTCGCTCTAAAGCCGTAACGTTAGCATCCATAACCACCACTTCAAAGACGGTTAATTTATTTACATTAAAATGTGCCGGCTTAGAACCATTGGTTTGAAGGTATTCCTGCACCCGGCTTATGCCTCGATTGAACATATTTACGTACTTCATTACCTTCATTGCTTCTGCCACGATAGGATTGCGGTAGGCATTCACATGGGGGAAGTTTTCCGGACGAGCTTCGCCATACAGTCCGCCAGCATTCATAATTTCAATGCGGTTGTCAAACTGATAGAGTCGAATGGGAGTGTTTGACTGATAATCTCTGTGCATGCAGGCATTCATCAAAAGTTCACGTAAAGCTCCTCCGGGGTAGTTTGTAACCGTTTTTTCGCGTAGCAGACTTATTTCTTCCGGTCGTTGCGTAACAATAGCATCGGCTACGAATGATTCTAATCGAGGTAACAAAGTTGTTAATCCTCCTTTAAATTCTTTTTCGTTGATGATTTTGCCGGCCTTTGTTGTTCCCTCAAAGTGAACATATTGCACATAACAACCCGGCATAAAATATTTAGGCTGTTTACCAAAAAGTATGATTGCTGCCATTGTGGGACAATCATATTGCTTGTTGTATAAGCGTAAAGAGGCCATCTGTTCCGTAAAACTACGAGTATCTGTTTCGAGTGTTTCGGTATCGATGGCTTGAGGAAAATATTGCTGTTTGATGATATCTGTATCAATATCATCCAATGTTGCTTCTCGGCAGGGCATTACATCGAAAGTGGCTAGATGTGCAGCATTTCGTTCGGTGAGGATCCGTTCTTCTTCAGCCGAAGCGATATCCTTACGTGGGCCGATGCGTACGAAAACGCGACCTCGGTAGCGGACAGGAGTGAAGAGAGAAGGAGTAACTGCGACGGCAAGCACATCGCCTTTTTCGGTTTCTACCTTTTCTGTACTCATTACAGGTAAAGGGAGGATGTTGCCGTCTGAACGAATTCCGGAAATCTTTTTTACCAGGGCATCATCCACTTTAAGTCCGCTCACCGAACCATCATCATTGACACCTATAAGTAGGTAGCCTTTCTTCCCGGAACCGGGAAGATCATTGGAAAAAGCACAGATTGCCTCCTGAAACTTATCCATGTTGGAAGTGGAAGCAGTACGTTCTATGCGAAAATTTTCATCCGTTTGCAACAACTCGTTCAACTCTTCCTTGGTCATACACTTTCGTTTTTACAACCCAACATTCTAAGAGATTATACTCTTGAAACAGCAATATCGTAATACTGAAGAAGAATCTCATCTTCTTGAAGCAGAGACTCCTGTATGTGGTCGCCCACTGTGATAATTGCCTGGTAGTCCTTTTGCTTGTAACACTCCTTGAACCCATAGCGAAGCACTTCGAGACGGGTATCTCTCATCCGCCTAGCCTTTGGCTTTTGTGCTTGTTCCAGATACATATTATATTCTTTCATCATCTTTCTTCCCCGCATAATCTCCATATCGGCAGCCTTTTCGGCATCCGGCTTGCGCCATTTGCCATCAGCGTCTTTGATGAAATTTTCTTCCAGAATTTCGGATAGCTCAGGAAGAATATCACCTTTCTTAGTGGGAGTCATATTCTTCATCCATTCAGGTTGCAATTCTGAATAGGTCTGGGGTGTTTCCAATTCACGCTTCAACCATTCAATTCCTTCTGCTTCGCTACCTATAAACAAAGCCATTGGCACAATACCTGTTGTTTTACTCTTTTTGTCTTCATATTCTAGTGCTTGAGAAGCCGTAAAGAACATCCCATCGCGCTCAATAAATCGTTCTCGAAGACCCTTCTGAAATTCTTGGGCATTTAGAGGTACTTCAATGCCATGCATAACAAAGTATGAAACGACTTTGTCATATAGAATACGCTGATCACGTTCTACAACGCATTCAATATTATTATCTTTAATTAGAACTGGGGATAAATGTTCTAAATGTTCTTCAATAAAATTCCATATATTTTTTTCTATAGAATCTTTGTTTTCAAACTGCAAAACTATAGAAGGTTTATAGCATGAAATTACGAGATCTTGTTTTACAGCAGTTGTCGTTGTTATTGAACGCATACCACCTTGTCCTTTATTCAATGCAGCTACATTTGCTAGAACAAATCCTGCTTTAGTTATTGCCTGCCGAATAGAATTCCATATACCAGCATTGGTGTTACTAAATTCTACAGTCATCCATTTGCCTGGTTTAAGAACACGATAGTATTCAGCAAAACTTTTCGACATCTTATTTAAATAAAATGAGAAATTTTTATCCTGACAAGAATTTATGATAGCTTCTGTCTGACTATTTGTTAGAACTTTCAACCATGCTTCTGGTAATATATTGAGTTCAGAATACATAATGTTTGAACCAAATGGAGGATCTGTAAATATGTAATCTACAGAAGCATCATTAATAGGAAATTTTTCTGCTGATCCTATATACAATGCATTATCGAATTCTCGTGGAAAGTATGGAATAGCTCTTAGATATCCACTCAATTTGTCTTCAATTTGTTCAAGTATTGATGTCTCTATGGGCAAGTTCGGTATGTATAAGGTGCCTTTTAAATGACCTGCATTCCATCCGCCACCTCCATAAAAATAGTTACTGACATGGATTCGATTCATCTTAGTAGAACGATTCACCATTCCTGTAAAAATAAACTTTAGTTTGTTTGACAGTGCTGATTTCTGTATCTTATCAAAGAAAGTAGATAGCGCGATTAGGTTCCTCAAAGTATAAAATTGATGAACATAACATATGTTTTGAGCATTTTTGGGTTGTTGTGTATTATAACCATTAGGCAATTCATACGTAGGGACAAAGTAGTTGTTCTTATAATTCATTATTCTTTCGAGTAAAGCTTTGTCATATTCATCCGCTTTTTTTTCAAATCTTTTATTACCAACAGAATATACTAGAATTGCCGGAGTAGTTTTGTTAATTGACACCGTTTTACCTAAATAATTATCATAGATAGTATTAAAGGCTCTTTTTGTTGAATATTTAGTATGTATAATATTGCAATGAGGGCAATAAAATTCATCCTTAATGCACTTATTATCCCTATCTATTGCTGCATCCCAATAAACGAATTCCTTGCCACAGTTGGTACATATTAAAATATCACTCCATACCATGTAGTTAATTAACCCAATTTCTTTTCTTTCATGCATTGTAGTGTACAACCATTTACACTCTTCCTTTGTTTCACTGAATATTCTTTCAACTTCTTTCTTTAGTTCTAACGAATTGACTGGTGTATTATAATTGTATGAAACCAAAGAAGCATATGGAGACAAATCTCCACAAATTGCATGACGTTTCCCCCAATTTGGATGTTTTCCTGATTGTTCACCCCATTCTCTTTCAATTGACTCTATGTCTTCTTTTGAAGGATTACCACAAGCTTGTGCGGCAATTCCAGTCATCCCTGTTCCTGCAAACCCATCGAATACAATGTCGCCCGGTTGGGTATAATGCAAAATATATCGCATGATAGCGGGATGAGGTACTTTTGTATGGTAGGTATGTGCAGTATACACTGGGTTATTTTTACCTACCTTTACATCATTTGCATATGGCTCTTTCACTTCAAAACGGGCCTGTCGTTTCCCTTCTGCCTGAAGTTGTTCTTTTTCTTTTTCCCATTCCCCAATAAAATCATTTAACCAGGGGTTGGGACAAGCTGTATAGTATGGGGGATCAGAGAGATTGACAATATCGTCATCTTCTCCAATAGGAAAGCCTTCTATCTTTTTTAGTTCCGGCAGTTTCTTGCGAAGCTCTTCCCGAAAATAATCCCGACGAGCCTCTTCACTTGGAAATTCCATTCCAAAGCAAACTACGGGTTCCGGGTTTAAACTGGTCTCCTCAAATTCATCATCAAGAAACAACATGGGATCTTTATTGCTCATATTTGGTTTTATTCTCTTTATTTGATTATGATACGTACATCTTCCGGACGGTGTCCACGGCTTTGGGCCCCTATGTATTCAGCCAAAGCCTCAATAGCTTGTTGCTTGGTCATAGGCTTAGAAAAGATTCGAAGCATATCCCCATGATTGATTTCGATTTTAGTGAAACTACGCTGTAATTTATTGATAATCTCTATCAAGGGGTGTGTATACTGACGATTTAGCTGGATGACTCCATCGGCAAACTGCTGAATCATGGTCTTTTCCTGCTCGCTCAACATCTCCTGATTCCGCTTAGTTGTAGGATCATCCAGTGCATCACGGAATTGCTGTTCATATTCAGCATAGATTTCGTTTAATTCATCCTGTAAATCTCCAATTTGTGGCAGCGGCTCTCGCTGAAGTGTGGGATTGAAGCCATCGGGAGCTGTGGGCATGGATAGAATTGTCTGCTTACTGACAGTTGGATTCACAACTTGCAGCAGTGCTAGTTTTCTTAACCATGCATCATACCGGGTAGGGTTAATGAAGGGTGCATCGCGAATAATATCGCACACTTGTTTATACTCATTGGCCCTAAGTTTCTGTGCCTTGCTATAGTCAATCTCACTGATATGTGCTTTTACATATTCGCTCATATACCAATCGGCATATCGCTCTTTTAAGGTCTTAAGATCCGATTTATAGGCATCCACCACAGTTTTGTCTTGGCCTATTACCTCTTTAATATTGTTAATACCTGTGATAATATCCTCTTTGAGATTGGGTTCATTAATGTTGGACAGCGAAGTGCGTAGATAGCCAATCATATCCTTGAAGACATTCAACTCTTCCAGCATACGTTCTGTGTCATCCAGCTTCCGCAAAGTTTCGTTCATCGCTTTTTTAACCACATCGATAGGCCAATCGATATTGCGCATCTTGGCTTTGGTATTGTATCGCTGAAGTTGGTTGCAAATGCCTTTTAAACGAATAAGTTCCTTGTCAAACTCCGAAGCTTCTTCGCTTGAGATCACTTCAATGTCACCGGCAAAACGATATCCTCCTTGAATCTTATGCTGTAAAGTGACCACGCGGTTCTCGATGCTTTGTGCCTTGATCGACAAATCGGCAAACACACTGCTGTTAGTGCTATCCAATTCATTCACACGGTCTATACCCAGCAGACCCAACATCAACTCACGCACCAAGGCAGCATTCAATCCTTTTGGGGGACAAATATTCGAGAATGTGTAATTATCTTGCGGATTCAAATTACTGATGTCGGCAATGTTGCTGGCATTGATACGCGTTCCTCCTTGTAGCACAATCTCTATTTCGCCCAATGCTGCCATAGTAGCCATCACCAACATTTGCAAATCGGCTTCAATATGAAAATCGGAGGAGATGTACTCGTGTGTATCATCGAAGAACAATTCCAATATCTCATCCCGATTCACTACTTGACCTTCTTTTGCCTCCAGTTTCTGCTTCAGACTGCGGGCATATTGCGAGTGATCAGTGCTAAGGCGACCCTCATTCCACAATCCAAGTCCCATCAGGATGGCTTCTCCATTTCGGTTAATGATGGTGGGGTTGGCTATTTTAGCACGAGCTGAACGCAAAAGATTATCACGATTTTCCCGTGTCAAAGGTTGACTCAATTGTGAGAACTTCGGGTAATGAGGGTTCTCTGCCTCAAACTGCGGCTCCATAATATAAGAAGTGACCGCACTGATGGCATCAATTTTTGATTCTGCCTGAGCTCCCTGCATTGCCTCCATAGCAAGCTTTTCACCCAAATACTCCACCATGGTTTTGGCAAGAAACTGTTGGTTGAAAAGTTCACGTGCTTCCTTAAAGAATTTTTCGCGAAGTTGTTTGTAGCGAGGCTTTTCATCGCTACTTGCACTGCCTTCTTGAGAGAGAGCAGAACCATAGAGCGTAACTTTCTTTTTGAACTCATCGCTCAAATCGTCCATCAGGAAGAAAACGCTATCTTTCTCTGCAGGATAAGATTTTCCAGCTGAATCAAAGATAGGCATAAAGTAGATGTAGAAATGCTGCTGTGGCTGAGTTGTTGAACGATCATTTGGATTACCCATAAAAATATATCCGGCACGATGGCATTTGTGGGATAACCATTCTATATTGTGCGCCCAGATCCGGAAATTGCGACGGTATGTCTCGCCTTCCACCGGCAGTACTTCGGCCAGAAACATATAGAAGTATTCATTTTTCTGAGCGTCTCCCATCTGTGCGGCATAATCCTTCACCTTCTGTTCGTAATTGACGCCTCCTTCTATTCTGAGGTGGTATTCATTGTTTTCTCCTTTTTCAAAATATTGTCCGATGGTGGCCGAAACAATTGCATCCAAAGTACGGTTAAATGCCAAATCTACCAACTCATCGTAGTTTTCACAAGTATGATCGATATGGCAAAGGTCGTTGGCCAATGATTCGGCAGTAACTCCATTGTGCTGACTAAGATCTGCTTGAAGCATCTTGATGGCTGCAGCAGCAACAATTCGGTGTGCCAACGCTCTTTTAGGAGCAAGGCCCTT
>JBAZIG010000029.1:0-12114 GCA_041651955.1 Minisyncoccota bacterium
TCTCAAAAATATATGTACTTTTGCACTCACTTTTTGGCAGATGCCCAGATGGCGGAATTGGTAGACGCGCTGGTCTCAAACACCAGTGGATTCACTTCCATGCCGGTTCGATCCCGGCTCTGGGTACACTAAAAACAAAACCCTAATTGACGATCAATCAATTAGGGTTTCTTAATTCTCAATCTGCGCCCATCTACATTCCATATCTTTCTAACATGTAATATCTCTCGGAAAAATAATATGATATACTCCATTGATCATAGAGAGTCTTTTTGATTCACCTTCCCCAAAAATGGGCAAGGTGAATAGTGATCACACGATCATGAGATAGAAGTGAGATTCAATGTAAAATAAGTAAAGATAGTTATCTGGTAAATATAAGTGCAGGTGGACAATCTTCTTGGTTACTTCCCCAATCCTTATTTGGTCGGTCACCCATTTTAAAGTGTAAGACACCCCCTTTCATAATATCTAGATGGCACAGATAATTCTTCGTATAAGGCTCTCCATTTAAAGTAGCAGACTGGATATATCTGTTATCTTTCCCTGTCTTTTCGGCTTGGATAGTAAATGTGTGTCCATTTTCCAAATACAGTTCAGCATTCTCGAATTGTGGACTACCTATAATGTAATAAAGACTTCCCGGACATACAGGATAAAAGCCCAAACTGCTAAAAACATACCATGCAGACATTTGTCCAGCATCATCATTCCCAGCAAGTCCTCCAGGCTTATCACCATATTCAGTATCCATTATATGACGGGTATACTTTTGAGTTTTCCAAGGTTGACCTGCATAGTTATACATATAAGCTACTTGATGACAAGGTTCATTTCCATGCCAATAAAGATGTTCTTCAAAAAGTGTATCCAGTTTTTCGACATATTGTTTTTTCCCTCCCATGATGTCCATCAAACCATATGGGTCTTGAGGTACGTACCAAGTATAATGACAGGGAGCGCCTTCGGTGATATAAAAAGCAAAGTGGTCTATTTTATTATCTTCATAAAATCGTCCATCTTGATATCGTCCATTCGCATATCCAGTACGTGGGTCGATGACATTTTTATAGTTTTGGCTGCGTACTTTCAAACTATCAAAATCTGACTTTTTTTGTAATTTCAAGGCCACTTGTGACAATACGAAATCATCCAACGCATACTCTAATGTACGTGAAGTCTGTTCTCGATTGTGAAATGCTTCCTTGACCGGTTCCTCCAAAGGAATATATCCATACTTTATATAACTTGTTAGAGCCCTCCTGCCCATACCGTTAACATAATCAGCATAGTCTTTTGGGGTTTCAAACGCATTTTTACGCATCGCTTCATAGGCTGTTTCAATATCAAAATTATCAACACCTTTAATGTATGCATCACCAATGGCTGCAATGCAATGATCTCCAATCATAGCTGCTGTATAACTGTTCCAACAAGGGAAAATAGGCAACCATCCACCTTGTTTGTATTTATTCACTAATGATTGCATCATTTCTCCACTCTTGGTTGGTGAAAGTAAAGTAATCAGTGGATGTAAAGCTCTATAAGTATCCCACATTGAAAAGTCATCATAATATTGTGTGCCTTTGGGGGCTTGTAAGATAGGGCTCCCTTTAGAAAATGCAGGATAACGTCCATCTATATCACTGATGGTGCGTGGTAAAAAAGAGGCTCTATACAATGAGCCATATAGCTTACGACAAAGAGTGTCATTGGAGCTGGAAACGCTTAACCGCCCCAAGTGTTTCTCCCAGATAGAAGTCAATTCGTTACGAGTCTGCTTAAAATTACGATGAGGAATTTCTGCTTCCAGATTACGTCTTGCTCCTTCTATATCCGTAAAAGAACTAGCTGTTTTGATTAGAATAGGCTGTTTATAATCTTTTCTTTTGAATTCAATGTAAAGACCAATATCTTTGGCATTTCCTATTTGAATTTGCCCGGCATTGATAGTATCCTTACAATAAGTTCCGTAACTTTCGATTGGATCAAAATATTGAATAACAAAGTGACCACTATATCCAGCCGAAAGTCCTCTACCTTGATAAATACGATGAACGGGATTATATCCTCTAATTTCTTTACGAATAGTATCAAGTTCGATATATCCTTGTCCCTCGTCACTATTTGGGTTAATTATCAGATAAGCAGGTGCATCGACTGGATAAGTAAAACGAAAAATAGCACTGCGCGATAGAGCAGTCATTTCAGCCTGAATACGCGACTGGTGCAAGTAAACAGAATAATATGCCGGAGTTGCAACTTCATTCTCGTGTTTAAATGGAGTGGATCTCTTGGTCGGAAGACAGTTTACTATTTCTGTTGCAGGAAAAAGGGTCATAGAACCATAATCTTGCGTACATCCTCCTACAATCCAGTGTGAGTTGCGGAAACCTTGGAATAAAGAATCTTGATAATAATAAGGACTGATACATTTTAGTTCGGTATCTCTGGTTTGAGGAGTCCAAAAATTCATACCATTGGGTTCGAGTACTGCTGGCAATGTCTGTCCATATTCTTCACTACCTTTACCAAAACGTCCAGCTGTTAACATCGAACTAGCATCTGTTCCTACTCTGGTATCTACATAAGTCAATAGGGATGGAGTAGGTTGCGTATTACAGCCTTGAATACCGACCATGCATAGTAAGAAAAACAATAAATTTTTCATATGTAAATTAGTTGTTATATAAATATCTATTAATAAACGATTTAAATCATTTCAACATTTTGTATTTCTCCATTTTGACAAAACAAAAGACAGCACTCATCTTTAGGATAAATGCATCGGTTATCGGAAAGACAAACAGGCAAGAAGGGTTTAAAATTTCATATGCGTGCTCTTGGGCAACAACCTTGGGTGCTTACCTGTTGAGGTCAGTTTCATATTCGACTTGGACGCTTTGTCGCGCCGTGCGCCAGTAAAAATCGACCTTTGGCTCTTGTTTCCCGTTTATGTCAGGGGCGGTAGCTTTCAACTGCCGGAGGGGCTGACGGGATTGTGCGGGACAAGCTCGACGCAATATCCCATCTTTTCCAGCTCTGCCTTCAGATACCTTTTGCGCCTTGCTTCCACCCGGCTGTTCAAATAATCGGCTCCCAGTTCATCGTAAGGGACCTCGTCTTTCAAGACATGATACACCGATTTGAGGATGGAGTGTGCAACAGCCACAATGGCCCTTTTCTTGCCGCGTCGGGCTGCCAGGCGATGGTACCGGGCGTGGTAGAACGTGCCTTTTGTCCGCGACGCCGCCCATGCCGATTGGCTCAGGATGGATTTGGCCTGCTTGTTCCCGTGGGTGGTGCGTCCGTTTTTTTTTTACCGGCACTCTCGTTGTTACCCGGTGAAACGCCCACCCAACTGCTTAGATGATTCTCATTGGGGAAGACATCCATATCCAGCCCGATCTCGGCGATAAGATCCTCCACGCTCTTGCGGTTCAATCCCGGGATCTCCCGCAGTCGTTCCAGGGCATTCTCATAAGGGGCAAGGGCATGTTTGATCTTTTCATCCAAATCCCGTATGAGAGACTCCAGGTGGTGGTTGTCCCCCCGGATAGTGCCCAGCAGGTAGATGTGGTGGTCGGTGATGTAACCGTTACAGGCTTCAAAAAGCTCCTCTTTGGTGGCTTCTATCTTTTTGTGGTATACCTCTTCAATATCGCCCATGGTCACTTCTTTCCCCTGACACAACTTGTCGATCAGTCTGGTTGCCGTTACTCCCGAGGTATCGCTTAACACGCTCGAAAGTTTCACATTGCAGTCTTCCAGGATGCGGATGATACGGTTCTTGTTCGAGGAGATATCCTGTACCAGTTTGGTCCGGTAACGCGTCAAATCCCGTAACTCCCGTTGTTCACGAGGGGGAATATAACTGGGTTTTAGCAAGCCGGCAAGCAATAACTTGCACAGCCACCTGCTGTCCTGCTTGTCCGTCTTATGCCCCGGGACGTTCTTCACGTGGCGGGCATTGACTATCCAGACCGTCAATCCCGAGGGCTCGAGGACATGATAGACAGGCTTCCAGTAGACTCCCGTACTCTCCATTACAACGTGGGTTACCCTGTTTTCCAATAACCAGTCTTTCAATTCTGTCAAAGAGCGCGTCACGGTCCCGAATTCACGGGTTTCCGTATTAAGTCCTTCGCCACTTATGGTGGCCACTAACATCTTCTTGTGGACATCAATCCCGCATCCCCGGGAGACGACCTGGTTGAATGACACTTGTGATTCCATAAATTATTCCGTTCAATGAGTACGGCAAATGTACGGAAATCCTCCATTTTCATTCCCTTGGATGTTTTAAATTCTCAACATGGATGTTTCATATGAGTTTATATTTGAAATAATGGTTGTTTTAGGTCAATTTCTAAAATTTAATTCACAAAGTTAGCTGCTAAAATTAAGAGTCTTTTTAAATAGTTTATATTAAAGATAGAAATTATTACTCAATTCCGATAATTAAAATGAGGCTCTATAACGTTTGATGTGGGTGATTGGAAATCTTATTAACTTTGCATGATGAATAGTACAGATATTTAAGCTAGCTTTAGGGTTTAGTTCACCATAGTATGTTGAAGGAGTCGAGTTTTTGGGTTCTACATCAGAGAAAGGCAAAGAATTGCATTTGCATTTAAATTTTGCGGGAGTTTATACGTTTTCAGATTCATCAGGATTACCTACGACAGCCTATGATACAGTTAGCATGGCAGCATCTAAACTTATTTCAACACCGTTGTTACCTTCACGCCCGTCTTCCCAGGATAAAATCAGTAGATGGGACAATCCATCAGGTAGAGGTACCCTGGGCTCGTGCAAACAGTGGTTTTACACTCCTTTTTGAGGTTTACGCCATGCTTTTGACAGAAAGTGAGATGCCTGTATCCAGGGTTTCCGAATCTGTCAAGGTTACCGCTTCCCGCATTTGGAGAGTTTTTAATTATTGGATTAAACGCGCGCTATCTAAAGATAAATTAGACACAGTTACCCAAATAGGTATGGATGAAACCTCTCGAAAAAAAGGGGCATAATTATGTTACCATCTTTGCAGATTTAGATCAGCGCAGGGTCATTCATGTCTGTGAAGGTAAGGATGCAAGTACGGTTGAAGATTTTACTGAAGCACTAGAATCCAAAGGGGGAAGTAAAGAAAAAATTGAAATCGTGGGCATGGATATGTCTCCGGCTTTCATCTGCGGAGTGATGGACAATTTTCCTGATGCCCAATTAGAGATGTGAACAACTTTATTAACATGATATACTTTCTTTCTGCAAAACTCAAATTTGATTACCCACTCTATTCGTTATAGAGCCACTAAAAACAATAAACAATGGACTACGATTTTTCAAACTTAAAGGTTTTATTTGGAAATAAACAAAAACTAAGACCTTATTAAAACTGCAAACTTAAACGTATAGACTAGAAAAATATGGTATGTCCAAGAAGAAGAGCCATCAAGTAGAAGATCGCATCGTGAGCATTCATCAACCGCATGTTCGCCCCATCGTGCGTGGCAAGGCCAAGACGGAGTTCGAGGCGAAGATAAACATCAGCCTGTTGGATGGCTATGCCAGGGTAGATCATTCTGACAGGGATGCCTTCAACGAGGGACAGGATTTTCAGGCACAGGTTGAACGATTTAGAAAACTGACCGGTAAATACCCAGAACTGGTTCAGGTGGACAAGATATATCTCACCCGGGAGAACAGGAGGTTTTTGAAAGAGAAAGGAATCCGCTACACAAGGGAGCCACTGGGTCGAAAACCGGTAAAAGAGATCAAGAGCAGATACCGGAAACGTAAAGAGCGACGGGAAGCGGCAGGGCGCAACCAGGTTGAAGGAAAGTTTGGTCTGGGCAAGCGTGGATATGGTTTAAATGATATCCGCGCCAGACTATCCTCGACATCAAACAATTGGATAGTGGCTCTCATTTTTTTGATGAACCTGATCCGGCACATGAGGAATATTCCTTTGCCTTATCTTGTCTCGTTACTATTAAAGCTGATGAAAGTGAGAAATATAAACATCTATCCACTCAAGCTACAAATGAAATTGTGTGCCTGATTGGAAATTAATAAGCAGACCCTAAATAATTATGCAAAAATTTTATATCTGTTTGGTCACATATCTAATATGCTCTTTTTTCAATATAAATGGAGCACCAAGAGATGAATATGGTAAGCCCTTAAATTTAAAGCCAGCAAAGTGGATATGGTATCCTTCTGCTAGAACCTTACAAAATACCTTTGTGCTATTCCGTAAAGATTTTGTTTTAAATGAACTTCCCCAGAATGCTAAAGGATGGATTACAGCTGATAGCCGTTATAAGGTCTTTGTAAATGGCGAAAGGATACAATGGGGACCTGCTCCTTCTGACCCTAGATGGCAGGAAGCCGATCCTTTGGATATAAAAAAATATTTAAAAACTGGAACTAATACGATTGCTGTTGAAGTATGTTTCTTTGGCAGTGGAGATGGTACAACTCCGATAGGAAAACCTGGGTTATTACTAAACTTGGAGGTCGATCAATTGAAAATTGTGTCAGACTCTTCATGGAAGTGTTTTTTGCCTAGAAGTTGGGAGCCTGGGAAATTTAAAAGATGGTTTTTACGTTCTTTACAGGAATGCTTTGACGCAAGATTATATCCCTATGGATGGAATTTTTCTAACTACGTAATGGATAATAACTGGTTGGATGCTATGGAAATTGGAGATGGAGATAAACCTTCAATCAGCAATAGGTATCGTGATTATATCTGGGAAAGCCGTAACAACAATAGTACAGTAGAAATTCGTAAAAGAACAGTTCCATTGATGAAAGAAACATTAATCAAGAATCCTTACTTAAAAGAGTCTATGCTAATAGATTGGAAAATTCCGGCTGAAAACTTTTTTGATATGGCAATGGATTCAACAGCATATAAAATAAAGGATAGGCTACTATATAAACAAAACGTTAATGATAGCGTCTTTGTTATAGAGCCACAAGGAAATCATACGGTATCGTATATTTTTGCATTTAATGAACAAGGAGTTGGTTTTCCATTTTTCACAATTGATGCACCAAAAGGAACAACCGTTGAATTATTGGTCCACGAAGCCCATGAATTAGGTGGACCAGCTATCATCAACTCTCATTTCAATTCTTGGTCAAGATTTATATGCAAAGAAGGTGTCAACACGTTCGAAACTTTTGATTTTGAAAGCTATAGATGGATTCAATTACTAGTTCGTAATTTTGACCGTCCAGTTAAGATTTCAAATATAGGAATGAGAAGAAGAACTTATCCTTGGAGTATCAACCCTAATATTGTAGTGAAAGACGACACAATTCAACAGGTTCTAAATGCTTCAATCAATACGCTAAACAATTGTGCTCAAGAAACTCTTGTTGACGGAATGGCTCGTGAACGCCAACAATATAGTGGAGATGGTAGCCATCAGTTACATGCTGTTTATCAATTTTTAAAAGGGGATAGCCTTGTTGACAGATATATTAATACCTTTAGCCAAGGTAGTTCTTTAGAGGGTTATTTTATGGATAGCTGGCCAGGCTGGGATAGACTGGTGCGTATTTTTGAAAGACAAATGCAACTTACTGCTTGGGGACCAATCCTAGATCATAGTGTTGGATTTTGTTTTGATACTTATCATTATTATAAGTATACAGGCAATAAGGACTACTTGACGGAGGTTTTCCCTCGTTTGATTAAATTTTATCAATATTTGAAAACATTAACAGATTACAATGAAAATCTGTTGCCTACAGAAGATATAGGTATATGCTCCGTATACATAGACCATCTTGCGTATAAGAAGAATAAGCATAAGCAATTGGCACTTAATTTATACGTTGCTGCAATGTGTGAAAATGCATTGGCTCCTTTATGTGTTTTATTCAATAGAAAGGATCTGGAAAATGATGTCTTAGCCTATGGGGAAATGCTCAAAGAAGCTTGTGTTAGAAAGTTCTGGGATCCAAATCAAAAGGTATACATTAGCAATTTACCATGGAGAAACGAAGACGGAGAAGATAGATATTGCGACCGTTCGTTATCTACTGCTTTAATCTATGATTTGTGTCCAAATGGAGAAGTGGAAAAATGTTTAGAAATTCTTGTTAATTGTCCAGCAAATCTGGGCACTTCTTATCCTTGTAATATTGTTTGGCCAGTATGGGCATTAGCTAAATACCGAAAAATGGATAAGGTAATAGCTGACTTACGAAGCAAATGGGGTCAAATGCGTTCTGTATGGGAAAACAACACACTGCAGGAGTTTTTTGATGCACAACCAGATAATACTTCTCAATGGAGTCATTGCGCTGTAGCCCCCTTGATTGCTCTAAGCCAGGGTGTTGCCGGCATTTATCCACTAAAGCCAGATGGAAGTTCTATAAAGATTGAACCACAGTTATCTGATCTTGAGCTAGTCGAATTTGATGTTTATACACAAAAAGGCTTTGTTCACTTTCATTCTAAAGGGAAATTAGGTAATAGAACAGTGACAATAGACATACCTGAAAATGTTTCTACAGAGATTTGGTTAGATGAACGTGAAAAAGTTAAATTACCATTTTTAAGAAAAGAAGCTAATGGTGTTAAAGTATATCTCTTGAAAAATATGACCAACATAAAATTAAAACTGAAATACAGTTAATATATAACATTGAAAGCCTGGAAGATACTGTAACCAAATCCATGTCCAAAAAGTGGAAGATGCCTGAGAACAATGGATTAGCGGTAATGTTCGAAATAGAAGTCGAATAAAGCGATAATATTATCCCAACTTCCCCGAGGTAACGCATTGGCTAAATGGCAATTTTTAGGGAAGTTGGGATAGTCATAACGTTTGGATAAGCAAGGTTATCCAAATGTTTTGATAACCTTGCGGAGAACAGCCAGAGAGGACTAGCCCTGGGGAGATTATGTGCTGCAGTCATGTACTCATTGCTGGGGTGCTGCGAGGCTGCAGATGTAAACTTCTGCAACTGGATGGTGTATGTACTTAGTCATATCCACAACTATGATGAAGACTACAGCAAGGATCTAGCCGAACTGCTACCTGGTAGGCTGCTCTTGGAGAAAAACTCTTGAAAACTCCATATCGACTTCGAATGTTTTGGAAGTTTTTAAAAGTCCACTTTCATAAACCAAGAAATCAGAAAATCAAATACGGGCATCACCGAATGCTTACTATGCTCCGGAATAATCAAGAGGTAGTTGCTCGGGTACTTACATATTTCGATACAGATTATTCTATAGGAACTTTAATAATGTATTCACCACTTTTTACTTCTTGCTTGCGATTACTTCCTGGCAGCACAACAGTGGCTGAAGAACCAAATGGTACACATACTGATAAGGTAAATATCTTATCTTCTATTTTCCATTCCGAACAAATCTCTCCATAAGGAGTAGGCTTTGAGACATTTACATGGTTTACGCCCCTTATCAGTTGTGGTCTAATCAGTACATGTTTATATCCCGGATACTTTTCATCTGGCATTATACCACCCAAGGCTTCATAGAACCATGAACCTATACCGTTATAGCAATTGTGTATACGACTACGGTAGCCATTCCAGTGTTCCCAAGTTGTAGTTGCACCCTTGTCTATCATATAAAGGTAGCCAGGATAACTTCTTTTCTTTAGCATGTCATAGATAAAATCACTTTCCTCTGCCATGGTAGCCCATTGCGTAATTACCGATACTCCTACTAAGCCTGTTGTAAGATTACCTTTATATTCTAATTGGGTATGCTTTTTCAGTGTGTTGATTACATTTCCTATTTTATTTTTGGGAGTTACTTTCGCAAACATTGGATAACAGAGGTCGAGTTGCGAACAAGAAGCATAACTTGAATTTATAGTATCATAATGCTTTTTATGAATTTTTTCTCTAACCTTCTGCGCCATTATCGAATAAGTTTTGGCATCTTTTTCCTCATGAAGATAGTTGGCTATTTTGTTCATAGTCTCATAACAAATGGCTATAAAGCAATTGTTAACTAGTTCAACAGAAGTGCTATCCTGAACCTTTATATTTTCAGGAGCAGCCCAGTCACCTAAGAAATAGTTTCTACGAATAGGATCGTTTTCCCATTTACCCAACAAATAATCTTTGCTATGTTTCTCTACATACGACATCCATTTTTTCATTTGCGGATAAAACTCAGTTATGAGACGATTATCCTTATAATGAATGTAGTTTTGCCATGAAGCAATGATGAAGAAACCACACCAATAAGGACCTCCTCCTGCTCCATAAGGTGCTGGTGCTGTATGTGGCATTCCTCCATCTGGGCGCTGTACATCTGCCCATGCCTGAACCCAATTGTAGATCAGTGGTGATACATTATACATGGTTTGAAATGTAGGAGTCGATGAATTACCATCACCTCCATAACCCAAACGTTCAATGTGTGGGCAGTCTACCATATATCCTCCTAGGGTAAGACATTTAATAGTATATTGAATCATATCATGGATAGCATTAAGATCTTCATCCGAGCTTTCAAAATTCGCACTTGCACCGTAATCGGTATGAATTAGGTGAGCCTTTATATCCTCGCTCTTTGGTGCTCTTCTCATATTGCTGATTTTCACATATCTGAATCCATGGTAGTTGAATCGGTTAATGAACTTTTCATTTTCTTTACCAGATGCAAAATATGTATCGCTGAAGTCACCTCGTCTACTGCTTGGGAACTGACCATTAGAATCAAGATAATCTGCATATTCGAATAATATTTTCTGATTATTTTGTAAAGAAGGAAAATTGATTTCTAAAAAGCCAGTTAAACATGTGCCGAAATCTATAAGCCAAGAAGCATCTCCATTTGAATGGATAGATATAGGATGAATGGTATTCATAATACGTGTAGGCTCTACCATCTGTGGAGTAGCTATATGCTGCCTCACATTTGCTATGGATGCGTTTCCCCACACAGCCTGTTCAAGACTTGAAACCGAGTAGTTTTCCAACATTATGTTGGCATCAACTACTTCTCCACCAAACTCAAAGGGTCTCCAACTACCGGATGATGAATACCCACTCTCGCGAGCAAACCAACTATCATCTGTGTGTATCACATTAACTATTTCACCCAAATTGTTTATTTCCTGAAGTTGAGCTCTAACCACAGGATACTGGCATAGTCTGTTTGCACCATCGGTTCGAAACCACCCCTCTGATAACCAAATAACAAGATTGTTATTACCAGAATTGATATACTCAGTCAAATCATAAGTGCAAATCAATGAGCGTTTATCCGTTTGTGAAACTGCTGGTTGAAGCACAGCATCTCCTACCTTATTGCCATTGAGATATATTTCATGGTAGCCTAAGGAATTTACATGAAATAGATATTTTTTTTTCTCTTGACTAATATTGAATTTCTTCCAGAATAAAGGAGCATTAATATTACGTACTCCTACAGGATTAAAACAAATGAATTGCCCTTCCCAGTCATAATCATTCAGCAATCCTATGCTGAAATAGGCAGGACTGCTCCATTTCTGTTCTCCCTCTTTTTGAGTCCAAATTTTCACTTTCCAATATACAAGACTACTTGAATTCAAAGCCTTGCCATTATAGCTAACAGCAACCTGTTCCGAAGATTTGATTTTTCCAGAATCCCATAAATCACCTATGTCTTTATTCAGATTGTTGATAGACGTGGCCGCAAGAATACGGTAATGAGTTTGAATGTCTGCTTTAATTGAAGATTTAACTTTCCACCCAAATGTAGGATTCAAGCGGTTTATACCCAGTGGATTATTTAACTTGTCGCAGCTTAAGTCATAAACTTCTACAGCACTGATAAACAAAGTAATGAATTGGATGATAAAAAGAAGAAATAATCTTTGGAGGTTCAGCATAATCTATATTATGAAAGTAATTCCATCCTGTAAAAAAACAAGACCTCAGGAGAAGTCTACGAACTATACTCCTGAGATCTATATAAAAAAGAGAGAAATTAAAATCCTGGATTTTGCCACATGATTGTTTCATCATTGTAGTTAGCCAATTCTTGTGCAGGGATAGCATATAGTTTGCGTTCATTACTACCCATCTTGTAAAGGCCACCTTGATTTTCATCCAATTTTA
>JBAZIG010000030.1:0-11788 GCA_041651955.1 Minisyncoccota bacterium
ACCCGACTCATTCACTCATGGCACCGCTGCACAGCGCACCTATTGGTTCCGCAAGGGGATGGAGACCGGTGACATCCGCCAGGGTGATACTTTTAACGATCCGGGATTGAAATGAACTATGCTAGAATATCCATCTAGTCATCTGTGACAGCATACAATGCAAAAACCCACGTGGTCACTACCATGTGGGTTTTTACTGTTTTTAGTACACCCGGCGAGAGCAAACTCGAACTCTTTCTTGGAAGATTTGCGGATAATTAACCAGTTGAAAGACAGTCCATACCAATATGATTTAAAGCCTAATCAACCTAAATCTAAACAGCCGATAAAAACAAAAAAGCTAGGTAAACCCAGAATGATATAATGTCCTGCAAAACAAAAAACTTATTTCTTTCTGTAGAGGAAAAAGCGACAGGATTAAAACCAAAGCATAAACCGTTTTTGTATTTCATCAACTAAAGGCTTATTATTTTTGAGAAAATTTTATGGATTCAAAAAGTTTCTAAGTCGTTCCATTGTTATATATTTTGCTCCTGTTCCTTTATATAAATTGGAAAAGTCTTCCCAATTTTTTAGAATTAGTTCTTTCATTAAATTACAGTCCTCATATGTTTTTGCTTTGATAGCAATTATTCAGTCAGATAAAGCATATACTTCATTCTCGTTAATCACGCAGAGTTTATTAATATTCGGTTGCCCAACTCGATGAATGAGTAGGGCTGGCCCCTCTATTCTTGAGCGAGTTGGATCGACTTTATGCTTTAAATTAATAATTCTATTATCCCTTATATTTGTGGAATGTATTAAGTCAATAGAAGTTTTATCTATTTCTTTAATTTCATGCATGCTTAAAGAAAAGGGGTATATTACCTGGTCTAAATAAATTTACCATAGAAGAAGTTAAAGAAGTTCGTGAGGCGGATGAAAAATTTCAAATTACATTTGAACAATTAAGAAAACTCAAAGAGAATGTGTAAAGGCTATCCCTCAGTAATACATTTTAAAACAGATCCTGTTAAAGTAGAGGATCATGAGATTGATGAGTTATCATTTATACATTATTGCCTGGAGCCGAGCTTTTCCCCGGAAGGTAAATCAATTATAACAGTTCATCTTTATGCGAACTATGATTGGTGGAAAGAAAAAAGAAATACTATTGAAAATTATGAAACTGAAAAAATACAACTAGCAAATAGGATAATTGACAGAATAGAAAAGAGGTTTCCTGAATTTAAAGATAAAATACATTTACTTGATGTCGCTACACCACTAACTTATGAGCGTTTTTGTGGTGCTTATAAGGGGGCATATATGTCTTTTGGAGATACACCTAATGCCATACCCTTGAAGTCACAAAAAATATCCCAATTATTTAAAAACGTTTTTCTTGCCGGTCAATGGTTATTGCCTCCAGGAGGGTTACCTAATGCGGCGTTAACAGGAAAGTGGGCTGCTGATAGTATCCGTGACTTAAAAAATGAAAAGGATTTTTAAAGTCAAAATCTTTAATTTGCATGAATCTGTATTAAAAAAAATCAGACAAGCGCATTTATGTCAATTGAAGAAGAGATATAAACAGAAAAATCTGTTTGACTGAACGACAATACCCTATTGAAATGGCTAAATCAATTTTAATAATAGAAGAGGTAATGTTACGCATAAAACAGATAAATGGCTAATGATTGGGGCGAATAGGTGATCTCAAATGTTTAATTAATACCAAATCTATCTTTTTGTGTAATTTATTGAAATATATTACCAATTAATATAGTTTATATTATAAAAATATTACATTTGCAATGTATTTCATTTTATAAATACAGAATAATGTTGGATATAGTATCGTAATAAGTTGGTTATGAAAAAAGAAAGTATAAAATATATTATTAGGAATATAGCAAGAAAGAAGAAACAATCTTTTTTTACCATATTGTGTATAGCGATTTCTTCTTCAATAATTTTGAGTAATATTTCCCTGAATAATGGTTTACAATCCAAATTGAAAGAAGGTATTAATCAGGCTATATCCGGTCAATTAACAATCTATAGCTCTGCTGATCCTCAAATTAATATTTTAGAATCTCAATTAAAGGAACAATATCCATTTATCCTTCCAAATGAAACTCTGGAAAATATAAGAAATGAAGAGAGCCTTGTAATTAATAAACGCATTCGACTTGGGGCACTGGTATCTTATTTTGATGAGACCTCTTATGTGAATATTCATGCTCTTGAAAATGATCACTTTAAACGAATCAATAATTTATTAAGTTTGAATGAAGGTGCCATGCCCAAGGATATAAATGACATTTTAATAAGTGAGACTACGGCAGATGAATTAGAGTGTAATGTGGGTGACTCTATCTTGCTCTTAGCTAATAATATTAATGATTATATGAGCGATGCAGTCGGAGTGGTTTCAGGTGTATTTGAAGAAAAGGGTATCGCTATATTTTTAAATTATAATGCTTTTATACCTTATTCCTTTGGAAAAGAACTTGCTCAACTTGAAGACGAAAATTATCTAGAATTAATCATAAACTCAACTGATAATAAAGACATACCGAAAGAAACAATTAAAAAGATTAAAGACGATGTTTCTGAAATAACTACAGGTATTCATGCTGCAAGCTGGGAGCAAACAATACCTCTCTTTTATAAAATCGTGCAAGTTTGGAAAGGTGGCGGATATTTAACCCAAGTTATTTTCATTGTATTTAGTTTACTTATTATTATCAACTTAACAGCTCTTATTATAAATTCAAGAAGAAAGGAATTCGGCACATTGTTGGCATTTGGGTTTACATGGTCCCAGATCGGTTTTATGCTAGCTGCAGAATACCTTCTTATTTCCACGATATCTATTCTTGTAGGATATGGTTCTATAGAATTACTAATTAGCACCATCACTGATCAGGGTATATATATTGATTCAAAAGACTTGCAATCGGCGCTTATGACGGAATATCTAAAACCAACGATATATGTAAAAGACATTCTGCATGTGTTCATTTTATTTGTAATGACGACTCTTTTAGCGGTATTTATCAGTATACGTCGTGTCCGTAAGTTAAATCCTATTTTATTAATAAATAAAAGATAATGGTTATGGGATTGTTAATAAAATTTGCCAGGCGAAATGTTCACAGAAATATAAGATCCACGGTATTGAACGGATTGGGTATTGCATTATCCGTATTTGTTTTATTATTGGTTTTCTCTATATCAGAGGGGATTGAATCTCAAATAGTATCACGCAATATAAAATTTGAAATGGGAGCGCTATCTATTGTTACGGATAAGAAAACAGCAAGTTATAAAAACGAGCAAGAGGGAAACCAGCTACTGGAATTTATCAATTCAATTCTGGACAGGAATGAAAACATTATAAATTATTATCCAAGAATGTATATTCCAAACTCTAGCATATATTTTGAGGACAATTCACAAGCTATGCAAATAATAGGAATGACAGATGCAGAATTACCTCTTATCAGTGAAATGCTTGAAATACTTGAAGGAGAAACTGATATCGCAAATAATAGAGGCATAGTAATCAGCGATGCTGTTGCCGATATTTTACATGTCAAGACGGGTGATTATTGTAATCTAATGGTTCAAACTATTGATGGTTCTGTCAATTTGGATGAGTTTCTGGTTAAAGGGGTTTTCCGCTACACATCACAACTCAATAAATTTTCGGTATACGCGAATTACAGCGATGCTAAATTGTTATTCCATAGCAATTTGCCTTCAAGAATAATTATCAATGTTAATTCTTTAGATCATGCAAAGAATATAAAAATTGATTTGTTAAACCAATTAGGTTGTGAAAATTATGAAATAGACAAAGAGGTCGAGTGTAACGGACTAAAAATTTCTTCGTACCTAGATCATATCGGAATGGCTAAAACGCTTTCTACATTTAATAGATATGGAATGCTTTCTTTAGCATCTTTCCTGATTATAATTTCTTTTATTGGTATATGGTCAATGCAAACAGAGAATATAAATGAACGTTACCGGGAAATTGGTTCATTGCTTTCTTTTGGATTTAAAAGAAATACCGTGAAGCTGATATTTCTCTATGAGTCGCTTTATATCAGTTTTATATTCTTTGCCCTTGGTTTTGCTATTGTATTGTTTGTTGTCCTTATTATCAATGTTAATAAAGGCCTTTATCTGGGAGAATCAGCATCGTTTGCCTTTGGCTCAACAATAGTCAACCCGGAACTAACAGTTATGCATATATTTATTGTATTTATCACTACTGTTTGTTATCCTTTTCTAGCAACTGTTTTGTCGTTACTGACGATTAATAAGAAAAAAATAATTGAGTTATTAAACAATTAAACAAAAGAGATATGAGAACAACTATTTTAATATTGCTTACTGGATTTATCATTTTATTTGTAAACGATGTTAGAGCACAGACTCCCGACTATTTATTCGACTTGGATAAATCGATTTATATAGAGTATGCAACCATGAGGATGGAAATGCTCAAAAATGATAGAGTAGTCAGGTATTATGACATGGAATTTTACAGATCCGATAATAAAATGCGTATGGAGTTTACAGCTCCTGCATCGGAAAAGGGTAGAAGAATGTTAAATGATAATTCTAGTCTTTGGATGTACCTTCCCCGTACGAGTAAAATCATGAAACTACCATTTAAACAATCATTCATGGGTAGTGATGCTTCAAATGCTGATTTGATGAGACTTTGTTTTAAGAATGATTATGAAATTGTAAATAATACAGACAAAGGAAATGCCGTTGTGCAACTCGAATTAAAAGCAAAAGACCTGGAGGTAGCATATAGCAAAGTGATTTTACTGTATGATACTAAAAGAAAAGTGCCCATTGAACAAGAGATGTTTAGCCTTTCCAATAAATTGATAAAGACAATGTTTTATGAAGATATTATGAAAATAGGAGATACTTATATCCCTTGCACCATTAGAATTAAAGAAGAGCTTCAGAAAAACACTGAAACTAAGATGTACTATACTAATATTAAAAAAGAAAAATCAAAACCAGCTGAATTTTTCACACTAGGCTCATTAAGAAGATAAGAAATGAAAATATTTGGAATATATAGTATACTCTTTTTTTTACTTTTTGCTCATATACAGCTGTCTATAGCTCAAGAGTCTAAATTGAATTACCAAATAATTCTGGAGACAAAAGGCGAGTATAATTTGATTGATGAAAATTCAAGAGTAAATCCTGATAACTGGATGAAACTAAATGAATTCTCTTCTTTATCTCAATTATTTCCAATCTTAGAATTAAAAGATACATGGGGAAATTTAGGTGCCAAATTACAAGCTGAAGCAAATATCCAAAATTATAATTTTGCAAAGGATTCTACAAATTTCTCTTTTCAGGAACTATACACCCAACTTGAGTTTAAAGGAAAACATTTTTTTGTATTTGGGAAAAAACGGCTGGATTGGGGAACAGGAATGATATGGAATCCAACAAATTTTTTTATCCAGAAAGATCCTGTGAGAATTCAAAATCGTTTGGAAGGAATATTCATGCTTACGTATTCGTACCTATTTGGACAAAACACTTTGAGCTTTTATGTTTTTCCTGAGAAAAAAGGAAAAGACTTTAAGGCTGCTATAAAATATGATTATTCAAAGGAACGAGTAGATGTAAGCTTTTCATTCCTTGAGTATGGAAGAAATCAACAGTTTGGCTATGATATATCTTATGGAGGTGATTTATTTACGGCTTATAGCGAAGGAGTTTTAAAAAACTATACAAAGAGCTTTATTGTCGATAACGATGGAACACTTATCCCCCCTCAAAGCAGAAGTAAAAAGTTTCGTAGTGAGTTTGTATTGGGTACAACAATTATTTTTAATTCAAATCTTTCATTTAGCGGAGAATATCGTTTTCGTGAAGATTATCTGAATAAAAACGATATTAAGCATTATAAAAAATACTTACCTGGGAACATAGAACTGTTTGATCCCTTGAGTATGGGTAAACATTCATTATTCGGGAATTTAGAATATAAAGATACTTATGCAAGGTGGTCTGTAAACTTACGGTCATTTTACGATATATCATCGAATCAACTTGCTATATCTCCTGTAGGAATATTGTCCCTGAATAATTTACAAATCGAATTGACAAGTATGCTCTATAATAACTCAATAGCAATATATGATCTTCAAACCTCATTATTAGTAAGTTGTTTTTTCTAAAATCATATTATTATGGATACAATTATAAAATTAAATAACATTGAAAAAAGTTATAAGAACGGCAAAGTTAAGAATGAAGTATTAACTAATTTTTCATGGAGCTTTGAAATGAATTGTTTCACGGTATTAGCTGGACCTTCAGGTTCAGGTAAATCTTCTCTTCTCAATATTCTTGCTACATTAGATCGACCGGATAGCGGTATTTATACCTTAGACGGGCAAATAGTAAACTTTGAAAATAGAAAAGAGTTAACAACGCTTCGAAAAAACAATTTTGGCTTTATCTTCCAATCTTTCAATCTTATACCTGTTTTAAGTGCTTTAGAAAACGTTGAATTACCACTCACTCTTTTTAAATACAGCGAAAAGAAAAGAAAGACTATGGCGATGGAAGCGTTAACTCTAGTCGGCTTAAAAGATAAAATTGGCAAGCGACCTTATGAAATGTCCGGAGGAGAACAACAACGGGTAGCAATTGCACGGGCAATTGCCCGCCATCCTAAAATCATATTTGCAGATGAGCCTACAGCAAATTTAGATAAAAAAAACGCTTGGAATATAGTTCATTTGATGAAAGACCTGAATGAAAAAGAAGGCTTGAGCTTTATTATCGCAAGCCATGATGATAAAGTTATACAGACTGGAAAAGATGTAATCCAATTAGGAGAATAATCTATACTTCAGATTATGAAAAATATTATAATATAAATTGCTATATTTGTGGATCAATTAGGATGATTATGGAAGATAAGACGTTAAATGAAACAGAGAGTTTTGGTATTATTACCGAAATGATAAAAAATGCCCGTACTAATTTAAGGGCAAAAATTAATTGCAATATCTTATTGTTTTGGGGATATGCTATAGTTATAATATCGTTTCTTGTTTGGTTTCTAAAAATAAAGAATTACTTTGGGGGGACTTCACTATTCTGGTTGCTTATCCCTTTAATCTGCATACCTGCAACTTTATATATGCACTCAAAAGATAAGACTAAGATTACTTCTTATATTGATAAGAGTGTTTTTTACATCACACTTCTTTTTGCAGTTATCTGTACAGCTACAGCAATCTCGACAATGATCATAGATTACCCTATACTGTTTATAGAACAACTGTTCATAAGTAGCATGATCGTTATAGTGGGTATTCTTATCAGATATAAGGCAATTATTGTAGGAGGAATAATTGGAATTATTGCAGCACATATTTTGTTATTCATACCTGATATGGTTTCCCAAATACCTATTTTTGCTGCAACTTTCATTTTTTCTATAATTATACCCGGACATATTTTCAAAAAGTCTATCAATTCTCATGTTTAAAGGATTAAATCCACTCTTACATTCGGAATTGCGATTAGCAATTATGTCTCTCCTGATTTCTATTCAAGAAGCAGATTTTATGTTTATAATGGAACAAACGAAAGCCTCGGGAGGAAATATGAGTGTACAGGTAGATAAACTAAGGAAAGCGGGTTATATAAAAGTGACTAAAACTTTTAAGGATAAAAGGCCTCGTACCATCTGTAAAATTACACAAAAAGGGATAGATGCTTTTGAAGAATATGTGGAGGCATTGAAAAGCTATGTAAAACTGAAATAATTTCCATCTGCTGTCACAATTCCAAAGTTAAACGAGTGAAGTTTATATTGCAAACAGTAAAACAAATTGAAAGTTTAGCCGAAAAATTTGAAAATGCATCACTAGCATACTCGTAATTAAATTTAAAGTGCGACAGCCAATGTCTAATCATATAAATTCAGACAAGATCATTTAGGATATTGTCGCGAATAATTACCTTAAATTATTTATTTTCCTGTTTTCTCAAGGATTCAATCTTATCCCTGTTTTGCTTTATGAATGATTTCATCTTTTTCTCCCTGATTGATTTATAGTAAGCTTCTCTAGTGGAAGTTAATTTTCGGGGTCTTTTGCAGTATAAACCCAACCGGGCGTATTTTTCGAGGTATTTGAAGAACTTTTTCTTTTTAAAACTGGGGTCTTTGGATGCTTTACAAACCATTTTGGTCAGTAACAGGGGAGGCCCTTTAATTACAGCAGGGGGAGTCATGTTCATAACAATATCAAACACGACAGGGGTTTCATATTTTAGCATGAACCCCAGCCGTGTTTCCTCAAACCTGTATTTTTTAAACGTCCCCGGTGGACGCCCGTCCTCTTTTTTTCGTTTTCTTTTCAGGTTCGGGGCTTTCGTCAGTCTTTTGTTCCTGTATAACTTCGCTTTCGGCATTTTCCGGTAAAATTTCTGATGGATTATCGTTTCCTTTTTCGTTAGAATAACTGGTAACGGGATTATTCGAAATTTGCAGTCTGCTATCGACGTCGACTTGAATATTAATTCTTTTCTTTTTCATATCTTTAAGTCATATAAGTAAAATTCATTTCTACCTCTACATTGAGGTAGCCGCTTTCATATAATAAGATATTCCGGGAATTCCCTTGTATCTTAAAACTTACCCCCCCTGTTATATTTCGCATCGTCATTCCAATTACAGTCCATTGTATATACTCCATGTTTCGGAGAGGGAATCTGATTGGGGATAATAGCAACTGTACCTCCCCAGTGCGTTCCGTCACGCTTACCTGTATTGATAATTCCCTGAATACACACGATATTCCCGATTTGACGGATAATACTTATCGTTATGGATGCATCATTGGTTTTAGGCATAATTGCATTGGGCTTGGGATTGGGTCTGCGTTACTGGATTAACCGCCGGAAGTTTTACAGGCGAAGCCCTACGTAAGTAAGAATACTCACGCCATAGGCGTGGGTACTCGCTTATTCGTTGTCAGGTATACCAGTACCTTAGTGTCGAAGAGTTGAGTTGCCTGCGCCTTTTTTTGCAGGTTTTGCTACTTTTAAAACGAATATTATGGACACTGAAAAAGACAACAAAAACAAAGTAAGGGTAGCGGTTATAGATAACCTTATAGAGTTTCGGGATATGTCTGTAAAGCAACTTGAAAATTCAGGCTATACAGTATTATTCCAAACAGATAATGGACAGGATGCCTTGCAAAAAATTGGAGAGAATGACCGGTTACCGGATGTCTGTATCATCGATGAGGACTTCTCTACGGCTAAACTTTTACTCGAAAAGCATCCCGATTTGAAAATTTTAATCTCCAGTACGGAAGATGATGAAGAAAGCGTAACGGGTATGCTGAAAATAGGCGTGTCGGGCTATATACTGAAATATGCCGATCCCGATGAAATAATAACTGCCGTTGATGTGTTGAGTGGAAACCAGAAAAATTTTAGCGTGGGGATCAGCGGGATAGTAACGGAATATTTTAAAAATCAGGCACAATCTTAGGTTTCTTTGTTACTTTCTTTTCCGTTCCAACTCACGAAAGAAAGTAACCTAAATCCGAAAACAATAAATTAGGATATATCAATATCCTGTCAAACTATGCACAACCTGTTTGAAAAATACAGGCATCGGGATGAACGTATTTTTCAAAGGGGTTGTTCCGCTTTCAGCAAAAAGACTGTTCCGACCATCGAAAGGATCTGTCTTTTTGCCCGTTCGATTTTTTGGGTAAAGTAACGGGAACGTGGCATTGGAGAAGTGGTTCTAAAAAGGCAAACAAAGCCAAGTAATTCTACTGAAAACCATTCTAAAACACACAATTTATCAGCTCTTTAAGTTTGCCTGTGCGGGGTTTTCCGCATTGGTAACAAGCAAAAAAGAGTTGAATATGGAAGAAGATAAAACGAACGGTTTAACTCCTGAAAGAGTAGTTCAAATCTTAAAAAAGAAAGGAACGGAGGTCGATATAGAGGAAGCGAAAACAATTTTGGCATTTGTGAAAAAGATTGCCAGCATTGCAGTTAACCAATATCTAAGGTGAAACCTTTAGTTCTATTAAAAGAGAAATGTTGTAATGAGAAAAGCTGATTTATATATACGTGTATCAACCGATGAACAGGCAGACAAGGGATATTCGACCCGTGACCAAGAAGACCGTTTAAGAAAATATTGTGAACTCAAAGGTATTCCAATAAGGGATATCTATGTAGAAGACCATTCGGCTAAATCTTTCAAACGCCCCGAGTGGCAGAAATATTTATCCAAACTACGTAAATCAAAAAATAGCAAGGTCGGGAGTTTGTTGCTTTTTACAAAATGGGACAGGTTCAGTCGGAATGCCGGTGACGCCTATCAAATGATTAACCAGTTACGGATGTTAGGTGTTGCTCCCGAAGCAATAGAACAGCCCTTAGACCTGACTATTCCCGAAAATAAAATCATGCTTGCATTCTATCTTGCTGCGCCGGAAGTTGAAAATGACAGACGGGCATTGAATGTTTTTCACGGAATGCGCAGGGCAAGAAAAGAGGGGCGGTATATGGCTACTGCTCCGTTGGGATATGTAAACAAGATGACAGAGGACAAAAAGAAATATATTGCTCTGCATGAAATTGAAGCCCCCATATTGAAATGGGCATTTGAAGAAATCGCTACAAGTAATTTCAATACGGAACAGATATGGAAGCAGGCAAAGAAAAAAGCCAATGGCATAGGTCGATTCAGCAGAAATAGTTTTTGGAGAGCTATACGAAACCCATTGTATTGTGGCAAGATCTTCGTTCCTCCCTATAAGGAAGAAAAAGGATATTTTGTAAAGGGACAGCATGAACCATTAATTAGTGAGAAACTATTTTGGGAAGTTCAGGACGTTCTCGATGGAAGAAAAAAGAAGATAAAACCCAAGATAGTGTCTAACGATGATCTCCCGCTTAGAGGTTTTCTCAAATGTCCTAAATGTGATAGGATGCTGACAGGGAGTTCTTCAAGGGGTAAGTTGGGAGTTTACTACAATTATTATCATTGTAGTTCATCATGTGGAGTAAGGTTCAAAGCCGAAACAGTTAATGAGGCTTTTATAAAACAACTACGGTATATGTCGCCAAAGGCTGGCATGGTTGACGTTTTTATCGAAGCATTCATAAAAGACTTCAACAACAAAAGCAAAACACAAAACGCAGAAAGGGCAAATATAATAGGTGAAATTGATGCTTTGAACAAACGCTATCAAAATGCACTTTTAAAGAATGCCGATGGAGAAATGGCAGATGATGATTTTAAGGAAGTAAAGAAACTGACCAAAGGGAAAATAGAGGTTTTAGAACGAAGATTGAACGACTTGGCAACAGTAGGAACAGAGATTAAGGATTTGGTAGCGAGTGCCTTAAAAAAGGTCGCAAACATTGATAGACGGTATGAGAACGGGGATATAGAAGAAAAAAGGATTATATTGGGTTCGATGTTCCCTGATTTTTTGGAGTTTGACGGAACAAAACATCGAACCCCGAGACTAAATTCTGCGATTGCTCTTATCTATCAGTCTAATAATAAGTTACAGGAACAAAAAAGCGGGACAAATCTCTCTTTTTTTGACTTGTCCCGCTGAGTACACCCGGCGAGAATCGAACTCGCATCGTCGGAACCGGAATCCGGTATTCTATCCATTGAACTACGGGTGCCTCTCTGTTTTATCTGAATGAGCCATTATTCCATTGCAGGATGACC
>JBAZIG010000031.1:0-11653 GCA_041651955.1 Minisyncoccota bacterium
TCCCGTAGTGGGGAATGCCGTCGTTGCTGCCCTTGCCATACACCTCTTTCCAGGAGGTGAAACCACGTATGTTGAGTCTGTCCAGTTTTTCCACGATTATGTCGTAGTGTGCCTGATCCAGTATAATCATCACTGCTTTCATATCTTTCTGCTTGTTTTCTTATTCATTCACTTGATTATTCGCCAGTACCTCACGATGTTTTTTGCGTTTCCTGCGCACACCGTAACCGGCCATCATGGAGTAAAGAGCAGGAATCAGAATCAGGCTGATGATCGCTGAGAAGGTCATTCCTCCAATGATGGAAATCCCCAATGATTGCCACATTTCCGATCCCTGTCCCGTACCGATGGCCAGCGGCACCATTCCCAGTATGGTGGTAAGCGTGGTCATCAATATCGGCCGAAGTCTCGAACGGCCGCCATGAGTGACGGCAGTGATTATGGACATGCCCCTTTCCCGGTTCAGGTTAATGTAGTCGATCAGCACGATGGCGTTCTTCACCACCATCCCCACGAGCATAATCATGCCCACGTAACCCATGATGCCGAGCGGCTGACCTGTCAGCGCGAGCAACAACAGGGAACCGGTAAATGCAAAGGGCACGGTCAGGATGATCATAAACGGATAGGTGAGCGACTCGAACTGCGATGCCAGGACAATGTAAACCAGCAAGGAAACAATGACCAGCAACAGACTGAGATCGGCAAAAGAATCCTGCTGATCCTCAACCGTACCACCTAACTCCAGCTGTACACCCGGCGGAAGGTCGGTTGTTGCCATCACATCACTCACATCCTGAGCCACCTCACTCAAGGCACGTCCGTAGACCGATCCGGTAATCGTTACAACACGCTCCCGGTCCTTCCGGTCGATCTGGGGTAAGCTGGAGGCTTCCACCACCTCTCCCAGGTCGCGCACACGAACACCCTTCCCCATGGGATTGTAGATAAGAATGTTTTCTATATCCTCGATGGATTGACGGTACGGTTCATCAAACCGGACACGGATATCATACTCCTCTCCCTCTTCGCGATAACGGGACATCACGAGGCCGTTGACCCGGTTACGCACTGCGCCGGCTGCCGTACTCATGTTGAGTCCGTTCAGTGCCAGCTTCTCGCGGTCGAACTGGATCTGGTACTCCAAACGATAATCTTTTCTGGATATGGTGATATCTCTGAGTCCTCTCACCTTTCCCAACTCGCTCTGTAGGGTTGCCGCAGCTTCATCGGTTGCCGCAAAGTCGTAGCCAAAGACATCCACGTCCACAAAACTGCCACCAACCATACTCATGGCGCCGCCACCCGGTGTGACCTCAAACCGATAAAGTTCAGGCATCTGAGCCAGCATCAGACGAATCTCCTCCGAAATTTCATAGATGTCTTTCTTCCTGTTCTCTGCTTCTGTCATCCTCAGGGTATAAGACATCAGATTGGATGCATTGTCCTGCATTGCTGCGAACGTGTTTTCTGCATCTGCGACACCCACAGTGAAAGAGACCACTTCAATCTCCGGATATTTCTCCTTCAACTGCTGTGTGATCCGATTTCCTGTTTCGCGTGCCAGCTCCATGCGGGTTCCCGTAGGCATCTCCACGGTCATGGCGATGGTGTTGTTGTCAGTTGCCGGCATAAATTCGGTCTTTAAGGTAATGACGCTGACCACCAGACTCACCACAAAGATAAAGAGAATCACAAAGACGGTTGTCCTACGTCTTCTGGCCACGCGATGAATCACCCGGCTGTAGCCGGAATCAAGCTTGTTCAGAAGGGGGAGGATGTTTTTGTTATACCACCGGTCGAACCGGGAAACCTTAGCATCCTTAGCAGAGCGCAACATATGGGCGCTCATCATCGGTGTCAGTGTCAATGCAATAATTGTTGACAACGAAATAATGATGGTCACCATCCACCCCAACTGCTCGAACAAAACTCCTGCAAGACCGGATATCATGGTCATTGGCAAAAACACCGCAATGATGGTCAGTGTAGAAGCTATCACAGAGAGGGACACTTCTTCCGTCCCATAAACGGCAGCCTGTTTGGGGCGACTTCCCCGCTCAATGTGCGTGGTAATGTTCTCCAGCACCACAATGGCATCGTCCACTACCAACCCGATGGTGATGGAGAGCGCCGAGAGCGAGATGATGTTGATGGTATTCCCGGTGAGGAAGAGGTAGATGAACGATCCGATCAGCGAGATTGGGATCGTCACCAACACGATGATGGTAGCCCTCCACCGGCCAAGGAAGAACAAGACCACGATACCCACAATAACCAGTGCCAGCAGGATGGTCTCCAGCAAGCTGTTGATGGATCGTTTGATGTTATCGGAGGTGTCCATTACGGTCTCAATCTTGATATCGGGAGGCAGGTTTTTCTGGAGTTCCGGCAGTTGTGCATTCACCGCATCCGCAATGGCTACCGTGTTGGCACCCGACTGTTTTTGTACCATGATGGAGGCACTGCGCTGCCCGTTGGTATAGCTCTCCTGCACGCGTGATTCAAGTGTATCTTTCACTGTGGCCACATCACGCAGGTAGACAGATCTTCCCTGGTAGTTGCCCACCACAATATCATTGAGGTAGCGACTCTCCTGAAATTCTCCCTCCAGACGCAACATATAGGTCTGTGTGCCGATGTCGAAATCGCCGGCGGGAATATTCACATTTTCGTTGGCGATCACCTGAGCTATCTGCTCAAGGGGGATATTATATGCCTCCAGCTTGGAGGGTATCACATTTACCTGAATCTCCCTTTGCGGAGCTCCGGATACAGAGACCGTACCCACGCCGGAGATGCGGTTAAGCGGATTAGCCACCTGTTCGTCGAGTATCTTATACAATGCTCCGGCACTCTCTTCTGCCGTAGCAGAAAGGATGACAACGGGAATCATCTCGGTGCTGAACTTCAAAAGCATCGGGTCTTCTGCTCCATCCGGGAGGAATCCCACTACCATGTCCACCTTGTCGCGCACATCGTTCATCACCTCATCCATGTTGATGCCGTACTCGAACTCCAGCATGATTACCGACACCCCATCGCGCGATTCCGAGGTAATCTCATTCAGATTCTCGGTGGTATTCAACGCATCTTCCAGCGGACGGGTAACGTTGGTCTCCACATCTTCAGCTCCCGCACCCGGATAAGTGGTGATCACCGACACCATATTCACTTCGATATCCGGGAAAAGATCGATGGGGAGCTGTATATAAAACATGATCCCGATCAACACGACCCCGATAAATATCAATGCTGTTCCCACGGGGTTTTTCACCGCGGTTTCATATATCTTCATAAAGCAATAATTTAAATCGATTTCACTCTACCACCTCTACTTCGGTTCCGTCGACCAGTCCTCTGTTTCCCTCGACAATCACCCGGTCACCATCATTCAGCCCAGAAACAATCTCATATTTGTCGTTGATTCTGACACCCAGCTGAACCAGGGTATAAAAGGCAACACCATCTTTCACCACAAATACGTACCGGTCGTTGGAACCAACCTGTTTCAGTACGGCTTTGTCGGATAACAACGGACGTTCGCGGGTGCCGAAGTTCATTTTTACGCGGGCAAACATTCCCGGTCGCAGACGCAAGTCAGCATTGGGCACGGTGATTTCCACCGGGAAGGTATGTGAAACCGGATCGATGGTGGGATAAATAATCGACACCTTTCCGGAGAACGTTTCACTCCCCAGCGCGTCGGCCTGCACCTCCACCGGCATACCCTTCACCACACGGCTCCAATAGGTCTCCGACACGTTCACCATCACCTTTACCGGGTTGATGTTCTCAATGCTAAGGATGGGCAATTGCATCGCCACATCACCCGGATCATAGTTGCGGGCAGTCACCACACCACTAACGGGGCTCACCAGGGTGGTGTTCTCCTCCAGGTTCTTCAGCGCCGTCTCAGCCACCTCCAACTGGGTACGTGCCTGGTCGAGCTGCTGCCGGGAGATGCCGCCCACGGCAAACAACTCCTCATAACGCTCAAAGTCTCTCCGCAAGGTAGCCACCTGTGTCTGCTGCTGTTCAAAGCGGGCATCATCCATGGTTGCGACAGCCTCTCCGCGGCGTACCGTGGAGCTGACATCTACAAAAATATCGCGGATACGACCTCCCGTGGCGGGTGCTATGTTGTTCACCTGATTGGCTTCCACCGATGCGGTGAAGGTTGAGATCTGATCCACCGGCACCATCTGCACGGTCTCCACCCTGACATTTTTCTTCTGCGATGTCTCACTGTCGGTTTGATCCGAAGTTCCTTGTCCGGCACAGGAGGCAAGCAATGCCACTGCCAGGAGAGGTACAAAATGTATTAAGCTGTACTTTTTCATCTGATTATATATATGTTATCTGTTTTACTTATTTGTTTGTTCATTCACTCACCTGAATCGGATTGATGTCATAACCCAGCACCTTCTCCAGATCGGCCTTTGCCGACAGGTAATCGTAGATGGCGTTGCGGTACTGCAGCTCGGCATTGATCACCGCCAGCGCCGCTGCATTTACATCGAGGATGGTACCCATGCCGGTCTCGTAGCGCTTCTGGGCAATCTCTTGTCCTTTACGGGCTTGTGCCACCGACGACTCAGCAGCCACCACCTGCTCAATATTTTTGTTTATCAGGTTGTAGTTGTTGCGGATGGAGAGCTTAAGACCCCGTTCCAGCTCCTTGCGCTGCTCCTCCATCTGAAAGAGCTGCAGCTCAGCCTGCTTCACGCCGTTGTAACGCTGTCCCCCGTTGAAGAGAGGAATCCGCAGGGTGAAACCGAGCATTGAATAGGGGTCCCAGCGATAATCACGGAACTTGAAATCGTTGTTCTGGCTAACGTAGTTCCAGTTAAAGCTGGTCACCAGTGTAGGGGAAAACTGCAGCTTCTGCATCTCATAGGCGTTCTTTGCCTGCTCCGACTGCAGTTCAAACTGACGAATGTCGCTGTTGTTGACCAACGAGGTGTCGGCAGGGATAATCATATCGAACATCGATGCGTGATAATCCTCCAGCGACCCCACCACCTTCAGCGGTGCATCACTATCCATCCCCATCAGCATCTTGAGCTGCAGGTCGGCAATCTTCATCATGTTCTCCGCCTGCAGGATGCTCGGGATAAGGCTCTTCAGCCGTACATCGGCAGTGATCACATCATACTCGGCCACCACTCCCTGGTTGTAGCGGTTACGAATATTCTCCAGGTTGAGCGAATCGGTCTCGTAAGTCTTGCGGAACATCAAATAGCTATCCTGTGCCAGCAGGAGACTGTAGAATGCCTTTTTCACCTGGTTCACCAGGTCGATGCGGGAAGCACGTGCCCTCTCCATGGCAAGGCGGATATCCACCTCACTCATCTGGATGTTCTTCCAGAGAGAAGGCATCACGAGTGGCATGCTCACATTCAACCCGCCTGTCCAAACGTTGAACCGGCCCATCTGGATTCCCTCTCCCGATGTTTCCGGATCAGGCATCATCACCTTATTCAGCACCTCCAGCACCTGCAGCTCATCCGAAGTAAATTCAGAGGGGTCGATATCGCCGCCAAAGCCTAACCCTTCGTCAAAATAGACCGTCTGCCGCTCGATGGCCCGCTGGTACTGCCCGATCAGGTCTAACTGAGGCAGCAACGCACCATAGGCCGATTTTTTGGCATACTCTTTTTTGGTGATCTCCATGTCGGCCACCTTCACCGTGGGATTTTCGCTCAGGGCGATCTTCAGTGCCGTCTCCAGGTCAATGGAGAGGGTGTCGGCCGACTGTGCCTGGAGGCCGGGGATGCCGGCTGCAGCCATCAGCAGTGCAACCAACAGCAATCGAATTGAATTCATCTGATTCATTTTCACACTTTTCATCATTATTTAGTTTTCTGTTTTCTTTTCCTGATTGGCCAGATATTCGTCGATGATCCGGATCCCCTTCTCTGTGGATATCCCCCTGATGAAGTTAATCATCATGGTGAAGAACAGTTCACGGTATGAGAAGGGAGGCTGTTCCATGTGAGAGGCACGGATATAGGTATAGGTGCTATCCTCCAGCAGGAATGCGGTTACCTCCACATTCAGATTCCTGTAGATATATCCCTGCTCGATACCTTTGCGGAGAAAATCACGCAGAAAAGCATTGTTTCGGTTTATCTCCTCCTGTATCAGTTTTGCGGCGCACGGATAGTACTTGTTTATATCCTCAAAGAACTTGACATTGATCACCGGCAGGTTCTGTTGCGCTTCAATGATTTTGAGGAACACATCAATCACATTGTACTTATCACAAAGGTAGGCAGAGAAATAGACATAGCGATCGGCCCACGTTTTTTTCAGGAACGAGATCAGCAGATCCTCCTTATCCCGGAAAGTTTCGTAGATAGTTCGTTTCGAGATGCCCAGTGATGTAGCAATCTCATCCATCGAACTATTCCTGACACCCTGCCGGATAAAAAAATTCCCTGCTTTTTCTATGATTCTGTCGCGCAATTCCATCAATAACCCATCTTTTAAACACACAAAAGTAGTCCGGAAAACCCGAAAACGCAAATCAGTTTTCCCGTTTTTAACAAAGTTTACAGCCCACGTGCATATGGTCTCACAAATTAACCCATATTGCACATCCCCTTCAAGAATATGACCCATCCCCTCCGAACAGCTTTGGTTTTTAACAGAGGATTTAGGAGAATACAAAGTAACAGGATAACTGTACATGTTGTAAAGAATGCAACCCTGAAACGGTAATTATGATTGCTGAAGTATAAAAAAACAAGGCCAAAACTTCAGCGGCGGCATCGTCTGTTCATTGGCAAAAGTAAGAGAAACAGATCAATCATCTGTTTTCATGTACCATTTCTTAAATTCGGCGCTTCGGGCACGGCTCACAATGATTCTTTCAGGGGTTGGAACAGACAGATTTACGGAAAATTTCCCGTCAAACCACAACGACAAGTCGGTGACGGCTTGATGGGAAATAATGAATTGTCTGTTTGCCCTGAAAAACAGATCAGGGTCAAGTTGTTTCAAAAAATCATCCAGCGAAATATCCATTGTATAATCGCGTTTATTAAAACAAGTAATCACCGCCTTTTTATTTTTGGAGTAAACATAGGCTATTTCATCCGATGAAACAGGGATTAATTTATCTTTAACCGGGATAAGGAAACTTTTTCTGCGGGTTTTGTTCACCTGACCGATACTTTGCATGAGTTGCGCAATTAACTCAGCGTTATTATTGTTGGACGGGAAATTTTTCAGTTTGTCCAGTGCTTTCTCAAGACTTTTTTTACCAATCGGCTTGAGCAAATAGTCGATGCTGTTCACTTCGAACGCCTTCAGTGCATATTGGTCATACGCCGTGATAAAGATGACTGCACTGCGAATATCGACACTTTTAAAAATAGAAAAGGAATTTCCATCAGCAAGGTGAATATCCATAAAAACCACATCAGGCATGGCATTTGTTGAAAACCATGCAATGCTTTCGTCTACATTTTGCAGGATGGCGACAACATGGATACTTTCATCGATCGATTTTAAAAGTCTTTCAAGACTGTGAGCAGCGGCAAATTCATCTTCTACAATTACAGCTTTCATACGATAATAATTTTCAATTGTGAAACTTATCGCTATAATTCTCCAAATTTTTTATCAGGGGGATCTCCACCCTAAAGACAGCATTATCAGCTTGTATGTTGATATTTTTTCTGAACATTAACCAATAGCGTTCATTCAGATTTGACAACCCCAACCCGTTTCCGTCTCTTATATCCTGTCTGGGCTGGAGATTATTCTCCACAACAATTGAGTCATCTTCCGTTGATTGAATGACTAAATTCAGTGGCTTTTGCAGGCTGGCAATATTATGTTTCACGGCATTTTCCACCAATGTCTGTATGGCAAAAGGCAGAATATAATAATCTTGAGGACTGTCTGAAATTTGAATGTCGACCGAAAGAGCATCCCCGTAGCGAATCTTCATTAGATAAATATAAGATTCGGCAAATTCCAGTTCATCGGAAAGTGTCACAACCGAATCTTCCTGGATGGTATATCGAAACACAGATGAGAGCTGTATCAGGTATTCATGGGCACGCTCATCGTCATAACCGATCAATCCGTTGAGTGAGTTGAGCGAGTTGAAAAGAAAATGGGGATCGGTCTGATTTTTGAGTGCGTTGTACCGGTTTTTAAAATTCTCAATGGTAAGATTTTTGTTTTCTTCAATCCTCTCTTGATTCTTAATGATCAAATAGATTAAATTGGTCACAAAAACGGAAGTAATGAAAAGAATCAAATCCTTTACAAACCGAATAATAGAATACTGGTATGCCGTCAGATCTCCCTTGAACCAAATTCCCAGCAGTTGGGAGATCATGGTGCTAATCCCCCCCACAAAAAGGAACAAAACGAAAAACGAAAACCATGCTTTTTTTTTATTGAGAGAAAAACGTGTAAGTATCCAAAATTCAACTCTGAAAAAAAGATAGAGTAAAAACGTATTTACCAAAAAAAGAATTACACGCTCAAAAAGAAGGTTTATTGGTTCTGTAGAATGCTCTGACAGGGAAATTCTTGCCGATAATCTTTCACCCACATTCTCTCCCATATAGAAACTGTATACCAGGATAACAAGCTGCACCAAAACAAAAAATATGCTGATAGACAGGGCAGATAAAAATGCTGTTTTCCTGTCTAACTGAATAATAGGAGATTTTGTTTTCTGGAATTTTTGGGGCATAATAACAGATTTGGTTGTTTATAACTCAGTGAGAACAGTACAAATATAATCAAAAACATTATGTCATTGCGCCTATTACTCCGATTCCGATAAATGAGCATAGAGGCAACACTTGTTTTGACTATGTCGAACCCGGAAAAAGTCTGAAAGAAATCGTCTGATATTCTGAAAATAAACTCAACGAGCCGTACGAAATGGTACTCGAAGCTCGTTGAGTTTTGTGGAAAAAAAGAGATTTTTCCTTATTTGAGGAGATTGCCCCTGTCTGATCTTCACCTTTATCGCATCAGGTGTGCGATGCAATCCTATTGCCGGCAAGCCTGCATGATTGGGGCAAAGATGTTAAGTATCGGGGCAATCTCTTTTCCATCAGCACCTTCTTAGAAGCGATAGCCGATTCCAAGGCTCACGGTCTGCGTGCGCATGGAGGCATCGTCTTTAAGAGCGTCTAACTGATCCACCAGTCCGAGCTGGTATCCGGCATTAACCTGGATACCGTTGATGAATTCGTAGCCGACAAGTATACCCAGTCCAAAATCCCAACGATTCATATCAGCCTCATCATTCACCTTTTTGTACAGATCTACATCGGCGTCTTTATATCGGGCGTCAAAACCAAGTCCCAAATATGGCCCCACACCGGCATAAAACTTACCGCTATTGGTATAAGTTTGTCCCAAAAAGTAAATCGGCACCTGCATTCCCCATTGTCTGAAATCGTCTTCAACAGCGCCGGTTTCCATTTTGGAATTGCGGTAGAAAAACATCACTTCGGGTTGAATGGAAAAATTCCGATGCAACCCAATATTCATAAATCCACCCAGTGTAGGACCCAATTTCATTGTACTTGACTGATTATCTAAATCGGTAAGCAAAAAATTCGACATATTAGCTTCTGCTTTCACACCATAAGATATGGGAGTTTGGGCATTCACTGTCACCAATCCTGTTGTCATCATTACTGACAAACACACTAAAACCATCTTTCTCATTTTTCTGAATAAATTAATTAATAAAATTGTTATCATTTCTCTTGTTTGATATTGCAAAGATATGGATTCAAAACACGGGCTGCTCCTAAAAATTACCCAAACGACAATTTTGAACACCGAACTAAAATTTATCCACTACTTAACCTCCCGATGGTCTATCCTTAAAAATAGTACCCGACACCAATGAATGGAACCAAAACCCGGGAGAGGTCCGAATATCCCAACTCAAACGCTATGGGCCCAATAATAGAGTTATGGAAATATCCGATGCTTCCGCCGAAAAATGATTGCCCCTCAAGCAGTTTCAGCAATTCATCATGATGCATGGTAAAGTTCAGATTGGCATATATGCCGAGGGTTTCGGTAAAATGATAACGAACATTGGTCTGAGCTACTCCAACCGTATTTTTAAGCAGCTCCATACCCCGTGTACCCTGTAACGCTATTTGCTGAGGGAAATAGTGACCGTTATACTGCCCTCCTGCGAGATTGCCGTACATCAGCGGGATGCTGTCATTCGCATTCAGGAAGCTCCTTACCGACAATTCGGGAGTGATGTAGAGTTTATCGGATAATCTGATGGGTTTAAGAAACCTCATATCCAATATATGAAGAGGAGCTTCCCCGTTCATTTGGTAAAAATTATCGGTATGCAGCGCATATTTGAATGAAAAATAGTGTCCTGAGGAAGGGAAATTGCTGTTATTCAGGTTATCGTATGTTCCGTTAAAAAAGTAATTCACATACATATTGTTTTTCAGTCTAAAATCAACGCTTTCTTCTTCGGCATTGACCCGTAGCCTGGTCATAAAATGAAAGTAATCGATCTCTGCTCCCACATGTAGCTTCATATTGTGCAGGTAAAATTCCGAAAAATTGAAATTCAGGGAACTTCGTAAAAAATCGAGGTTATACAGGGATTCTCCCCGGTCATAAATTTTGACATCGTTTCGACTAATTTTGCCGGAAATACCCCCTTTGTAAAAGAGACCATTGTCGATGGAGTAATTGAGGATCAAATAAGGATTGCGGCTTAAGCGTATGGTAGCATCCAAACGGGAGCCCCTGGATGCATTGACCCTGAGGGGAGTATGCGCCAGAATGGCAGCCATGTCATTGGTGTCGAAGCGTATACCGAGATCCAACGTCCTGAAGTCCTTTTCCTGTACCGTGAATATCAGGTCGAAAGGAGATTCGCCTTCCAACCGGTAAAAAACTTTCGTAAACAGACCGCTTGCAAAAATACGGGAAGTGAAGGTTTCCAAATCCTCTCGGGTGATTTTATTATTTTTCAGTTCCAGTCTCTTCCTCATATCGGCTTCTTCTATCCTCTCAAGCCCCTCAAAACGGATATCCCTGATTTCCAACGAATCTATTGTGATGTAAGGATTTTCTATTTTTTCCCGGAGATCAACGGACTCTGATATTGCCAATTTCTTTTTCAATGCCGTCAATTCTTTCCATTTCTCCCGGGCTGCCAGCTCACCCCGTTGTAAAATGGAATCGATGGCCGAATTCTCAAAATCCATCATATTGTACGGATGAAGATCGGGAGTAATCAAAATATCCGTGTCGGCAATGTTCATTTCCCGCTTTTCCGTCCCTATAAGAAAATGACCCAGCTGCTCAATTACTTCGATCACCGTACCGCGGTTCTTTTCAATACTCTCATTATCAGGGGGAAAAATAACACCAATCACTATATCCGCTCCCATTTCCCGCACAACATCTACCGGAAAATTATTGATAATTCCTCCATCGATCAGCAGCATACTGTCTTTTTCAACAGGAGAAAACATACCGGGAATAGCCATGCTGGCACGCATAGCTTCGGAGAGGACGCCCTCCCTGAAAACAAACTCTTTTCCGGAACGCGAATCAGCGGCTACGCATGCATACGGAATAGGAAGTTGATTGAAATCAATGGTGTCCTGATATC
>JBAZIG010000032.1:0-11630 GCA_041651955.1 Minisyncoccota bacterium
CATGGAGAGCGGTGCGATGGTGCCGTCCCACATCTCCCTGCCCGCGATGAGGAAGGTGAGCGTCCCCAGCAGGGCTCCCATCACCACCATCGGTTGTAGGCGTATCAGTCGCCGCCGGAAGAAATCCTTCATTGTCATCCTCTTTCCCCAGCGGTCGTCGTAGGCATACCCCACCACGAAGCCGGAGAGGATGAAAAAGAAATCCACTGCCAGGTAGCCGTGGTTGAATTTCTGGTCGTAGGGAGTGGTGGCGAACGCCTCGAAGATATGGTACCAGATTACCATGATGGCCGCCACGCCACGCAATCCGTCCAGTATGCGGTAGTGAGGTTTGGAGTCTGCGAATGCTGCAGAAGATATTTCTGACATCGGTTGTTAATGTTTGGTTTCGGTTTATTTTTCCGGCTTCTCTTCCCGGCCGACCACCCTTGCGGGCACCCTCCGGTGAGGGGAGATGTGGCTTTTTCGCCGGAAGAAACGCAAAAGTAATCAAATTAACCCTAATTGTAAATTGATTTTTCTTCTCCGATGATGCCGGATGTATCGGAATAATTGCTATTTTTGCACTCCCGAATCGTTAGCTCAGCTGGTTTAGAGCGCTGCCTTGACAGGGCAGAGGTCACTGGTTCGAATCCAGTACGGTTCACTTCCTACAAGACAAAACAACGATACAATTAGTTTCCGCCTTTCCTTTTATCTTCATTGCTGTCCGGAGAAAAATTCTCAGACATGGTTTATTAATATAAATTTCAATATATTACAAGGATAAAATTATTTTTCGATTAGAAATCATAGTTTTGTGAATCGGCATTTGAGCCACATTCTGCAGGCTATGAATAAAGGAAAAACAATCTTTGCACAAATTATGTCTCTTGTTAATGAATATGAGTTTAAGAAATGTGTCGACCACTACAAGGGCGACAGACACTCTATAAAGTTCAAATGCCGTGATCAGTTTATGGTGATGAGCTTTGCCCAGTTCACCGACCGTTCCGGCCTGAGAGACATTGAAACAACCCTCAACCTCTGCACTCAGGACCTCTACAGATATGGGCTCAAGGCAATGCCCAGGTCCACGCTTGCAGAAGCTAATGAGAAGAAGAATTGGCATATTTATCAGGACTTTGCTCAAGTTTTGATACGTGAGGCAAAGAAACTTTATGCCAACCAGAAGCTTCGTGTCGATCTTGACGAGATGGTTTATGCCTTTGACAGCAGTACCATCGAATTGTGTCTCAAACTTTGCCCGTGGGCCACTTTCCATCATGGTAGAGGTGCGTTCAAAATGCATACGCTGATGGATCTCAGAGGCTCTATTCCGACATTCGTCCGTCTTACTGACGGTCGGGTTCACGATTCGAAGATCATGGACAAAATCCCCGTAGAGCCTAACGCGTTCTACCTGATGGACAAAGGATATGTGAAGTTTGATGCACTTTACAAGCACTTTCATCTCAAGAATGCCTACTTTGTCACCAGGGCAAAAGACAACATGGTATATGAGATCCTTGGACGTAGGAAAGTTGATCCGGATGCAGGCCTGATCTCTGATCAAACGATACGACTGACGGCCGTAAAGACCTCCAGCAAGTACCCCGACACTCTCAGGCTCGTCATATATGAAGATTTCAGCACCGGTGTCGTATATAGATTCTTGTCTAACAACTTCCAGCTGGAGGCACTCACAATCGCTGATCTGTATAGGGAAAGATGGCAAATTGAACTGTTTTTCAAATGGATAAAGCAGCACCTCCATGTTAAAACCTTCTATGGTACCTCTATGAATGCAGTTTTCACACAGATATGGATTGCCATATGTGATTATCTTTTGCTTATCATAGCAAAGAAGCGATTTATGTTGGAACCAAGTCTTCATACAATCTCAAACTCTATCGGACAGATCCTCTTCAAAAGAGGAAATATCCGTGATATATTCAATCAACCTGCGCTCTGTGTTAATGCTCCGGAGGCAGAGTTCGTTGATCAACTTTCATTATGGTGAAATTTCTCCGGACAGTTATGGATAAACTTGTAAAAGAACTCATTGAGTTTGCAGCCATTGCTGCGTGACTCGAAACTATATTTTTAACGAACTATTGTTATATGAAGAATATTGAGTAACTTTGACCAATATACTAAAGTGGTCAATTAACATGTCGGATATCGAAGCAAAAGAAGTAAAAAATATTATTGTAGAGTCAGCCACTCTTTTTTTCTCAAAATATGGTTTTTATAAGACCACAATGGATGAGATTGCACAGCATATACATAAAGCCAAAGGTGGCATTTACTATTACTTTAAAAGTAAAGAAGAACTCTTTAATGAAGTACTAAAACAGGAATTGAGTAACGTTAAGGCAGAACTAAGACAAGTGACGGGACGTAATATAGACCCTCTGACTGCTCTTAAGGAATACATGCTTTTACGATTGGAATTATTAAACAATTCATTAAATTATCACGAAACACTAAAAGCCGATTTTTTTGACAAATATAAATTCGTTAAAGACGTAAGGAATGATTTTCATTTATTTGAACGTAATCAAATAACGTTTATTCTTGAAAAAGGAATGAGGGAAGGTTATCTTAATGTGACGAATGTAAACTCAACCGTTGATGTTATTATGATGATTGCCAACAGCATTGAAATTCCCCTCTTTCTCCAAAACAGATACAAAGAATATGAAAATACTATCAATGAATTAATATCACTGATTACTAACAGTTTATCAAGCAATAAAAAATAAAAGTTCTTTTTTTTAAGAAATATTATTGACTAAAATGGTTTTTTAGTCAATATATTCTTCTACTTTTGCATTGACCATAAAACAAATTTGGTCGAAAGGATTTTAAATTCTTCGGATTAATGAATAGAATAAGTAAAATATGAAGATTATTTCCAGATTTATATTGATAAATGTTCTCGGTTGGAAAATAACGGGTGATTTTCCGAACATACCGAAAAGTGTAATCATTTTCGCCCCACACACCAGTTATTGCGACGGTCTATACGGGAAACTCTATATGATGACGTTAGGTATTCATTATAAGTTCCTATCGAAAAAAGAATACTTTAAGTTTCCCCTGAACCTTTTATTTAAGGCTTACGGGTCAATCCCCGTTGATAAAAATTATAATTATATCCGTCATATCGTTGAGTTGTTTAACGGTCACAACCAGTTACATATCATTATATCACCCGAAGGTCAGTTAAAAAAAACAGAACGGTGGAAAAAAGGATTTTACTATATGGCCACAGGTGCGGGTGTACCCATAGTTGTAGGTTATATTGACTATAAACGGAAAGAAATTGGCATAAAAGGCGTCATTACCAATATTTCGGATTATCAGGCCACAATAGATACAATTAATGACCTGTATCAGGGAGTAAAAGGGAAATATCCCGAAAAATTTTCACTCGACAAAAGGTATAAGCATACTCCAAAAGATTCATTAACCATTTATCAGATAGCAAATTAGTTAGGATAACTTAATGTGGGGATAATTAGCAGGCAACTGATACTCAATAGCAACAAGACCAAATTTATAATTCAACTAAAGTATAACAATAAGAAAATGAAAACAAACACAAACACAGTAAAAAAAGGAACAATCAAGCAATCCGTGCAAAGTTTCGGATTAAGAAGGCTGTTTGATTACGTCGATTCAAACCCGGAAAGAAATATTCCACTGCTATTGAAATATTTACGGAAATTAGACAAAAATGAATCGCTAAAAAAACAGTTAGAAAGTATTCACCAATCATTTCAGGATAAAAACGGTAACTGGCATCAATTAATCATGAAGCTGTTTACAGAGATAGATCCTAAAGTACGACGGACAATCTTCGAGAATTTTGCTATAAATACTAACATAAAAGGGAGGGTAATCCGCAATGAACTGCAAGAACAGCACAATTGCAATATTCCCTTTGCTATTCTGATGGACCCCACCAGTGCCTGTAACCTCCATTGCATCGGATGCTGGGCTGCCGGCTATCACAATAAGCAGAACCTCTCCCTTGAGACTTGGAACTCGATCATTGAACAAGGCAAAAGCATGGGCGTACACTGGTTCATTTACTCGGGAGGGGAACCCCTGGTACGCAAAAAAGACATTATTAAAATGTGCGAAAAACACAGCGATTGTATGTTCTTATCCTTTACAAACGGAAACTTGATTGATGAAAAATTTGCTGATGAAATGCTTCGGGTAAAAAATTTTATTCCCGCTATAAGTGTGGAAGGCTATGCCGAGGAAACCGATGCCCGTCGTGGAGAAGGATGTTATGCGGCAGTTGTCCGGGCAATGAATATTTTAAAAGAGAAAAAACTTCTTTTTGGAATTTCCTGCTGTTACACAAGCCAGAATGTCGATGTGATCGGCAGCGAGGCTTATTTCGACGACATGATAGGCAAAGGCGCCATGTTCGCGTGGTTCTTTACCTATATCCCCGTCGGGGTAGATGCGGCTACCGATTTAATAGCCCGGCCTGAACAACGCGCATTTATGTACCGCCAGATCCGCCAATTCCGGAAGACGAAACCTATTTTCACTATCGATTTCTGGAACGACGGGGAATATTCAAAAGGATGCCTTGCCGGAGGACGACAATACCTCCACATCAACGCTAACGGCGATATCGAACCCTGCGCATTCATCCATTATTCCGACTCGAATATTAAGGATAAGACCATTCTCGAAGCATGCAAATCGCCCCTGTTTATGAAGTATCACCAAAACCAGCCTTTCAATGAAAACATGCTCAGGCCCTGTCCCTTGCTAGATAATCCGCATAGGCTTATAGACATGGTTGAAAAATCAGGCGCAAAATCAACCGATATGCAACATCCTGAAAACGTCCGCCAATTGTGTGGCAAATGTTTTCATGTCGCCCAGGAATGGAGTATCGTTTCCTATAAATTATGGGGAGAAAGCCATCCCGAAGAACAGTTCACGATGGTTCACGATTGACAATATGCGATATCAGACAATTATTGTCTGTATATAAAAATTGAATATAAATAATTGATTAATGAGTAAATAAAATCATGTATTCGGGTAAAAACAAATCTATTACTAATATATTAAAAATTATCTCTCAGGATAGGGAACGTAGCAATATATTGAGAAAACAGGAACAAAAAGCATTGACTTTTCTGGTTCAGCGGATTCCGTACTGGATAACTTCAGATATGCTTACCGTAATCGGATTTTCCGGAAGTATAATTGTTCTTTCCGGTTTTGTGTTGGCGGCTTATTTCGGTAAGAGTTATCTCTTGTTTGGCGTTCTTGGTTATATAATATCTTGGTTTGGCGATTCGCTTGACGGTAGAGTTGCATACTACAGGAAACAGCCGCGGAAATGGTATGGATTTGTACTCGATGTTACTGTCGATTGGCTCGGTGTTATTCTTATGGGATTGGGATTTGTCATTTATGTAAGCAGCGCCTATAAAATAATCGGTTTCTTGTTTGTGGTTTTGTATGGTTGGGAAATTCTTACTGCCCAGCTTCGATATAAAATCACCGGTAAATATTCCATCGATTCCGGTTTGTTGGGCCCCACTGAAGTACGCATTATTATCTCGTTGATTTTAGTATCCGAAGTGCTGCTGGATGGATCAATTATTTATTTATCGGGAATTGCCTGCGTAGTGTTGTTTATCGCAAATATCCTTGACACCCGTAAACTCCTTAATGCCGCTGATATACGGGATAAAGAAGAAAAACAATCGCTGAAAGATGGAGCACATTGCTTAAAAGAGCAACGAATATGAGGTTCTTTATGAAAGTAGAGAGGCGGTTCCCAATTGCACTTCCCGGCCAAATAGGGTCAAAAACTGCAAATATCAGCATTATTTGCCGGTAAAGTGAGAAATGGAGTATCTCCAAAACAAATAACGATCAAATTAATAACTAAATATAATCATGGTTGATAAAAATAAAATACCTGCGCATATTGCTATTATCATGGATGGAAATGGCAGATGGGCGGCAAGAAGAGGTGAACCACGATTTCTTGGTCATAAGAAAGGTGTGGATGCAGTAAAGAGAATCGTGGATGAAGCATCCAGCATGGGTGTTCAATACCTGACCCTTTATACATTCTCCGCGGAAAACTGGAAAAGGCCGGAAGCAGAAATAAAAGCGCTGATGTCCATCTTAATCACTGCGTTAAATTCAGAAATAGAGAGATTAAAGAGCAACAACATACGCATATTGGCTATCGGCAACATAGAATCATTACCGTATGATGTTCAGGAAACACTTCGTCAGGCGATCAGGAGCACTTCACGCAATACGGGACTTTCACTCGTTCTCGCCTTAAGTTATAGTGGAAGGCAGGACATTATTTATGCAGTGCAGAAAATAAATTTAGATATTCGGAAAAAGAAAATATCTCTTTTGGATATTTCCGCTGAACTCTTACGGAATTATCTTTCAACGGCAAATATACCCGATCCGGAACTATTGATCAGGACGGGTGGAGAATACCGGATCAGTAATTTTCTTTTATGGGAACTTGCCTATACCGAATTCTATTTTACCCGGACACTTTGGCCCGACTTTGACAAGGAAGAGTTTCGGGAGGCTATCATAGAATACCAAAGCAGGGAAAAAAGATTTGGAAAAACAAGTGAACAAGTGAGGGAAAACAACTACTAAACACATATAGAACAATAATTCAGAAAACGCCTAAAGTATTTGAACGTTTTCGTTAAGCAATATGAGCAGATCCAAGCTTGCTTGAGAATGCCATTGCGAGAATTGAAAATCGAGGAGCAAAGGCGACTCAATTAACAATCGAGGAGCAAAGGCGACTCAAATAGTCTAATTTTAATAAACGTTTTCGTTAAGCTAAATAAAGAATGGAAAAATCAGTTGCATTAGTTTTGTCAAGCGGAGGAGCACGTGGATTAGCTCATATTGGAGTAATACAAGAATTGGAAAAACAAGGGTTTTGCATAACCTCTGTAGCAGGCACGTCCATTGGGTCATGGATCGGAGGTATGTATGCCATGGGGGAATTAGATTACTTTACAGAATCTGTCTGTTCATTAAACAGGATGGAAATATTGAATCTAATGAATTTTACATTGAACACACATGGCGTAATTAGTGCCGAAAGGGCTTTCAGGAAAATGGAAAAGGAAATCCCCGATGTGCTTATTGAAGATTTGAGGATACCCTATGTGGCAATGGCCACCGATCTTGTCAACAGAAAGGAAGTAGCCTTCACTTCAGGAAGCCTTTATAAGGCGATCAGGGCATCTATTGCTATTCCGGCAGTTATCACCTCGGTTCAGGAATGCGATAGGGTATTGGTCGATGGAGGGCTATTAAATCCGCTCCCCATAAAGCAGGTTTACCGGAATCCGGGAGATATCCTTGTAGCTGTCAATCTTTACGGTCCGGAGGATGAAGGAGGAGAGAAACAAAAATCACTTCACGCAAGCACATTCAATGGTGCCCTATACGGTATACCGGCTAAAATCATTGCGACTGCAAGTGGAAAAACGATTTCATTCCCCAATGGTGATAAACAAAGCATGAATTATATTTCCATTTTTAAAGAAATGGTGGCATTGGTACTGCAAAGCAATGTAGACAATGCCCTTGAGATGTACAAACCGGATATAACAATTCATATTCCCCGAAATTGCGCGAAATCATTTGATTTCCACAAAGCGGAGGAATTAATTGAGAAAGGACGCACTGAAGCGAGGAAACCATCGCATTGTATGAAGAGAACGGTACGCTCCATCAAATGAAAAGGAATCAAGCTCAAGCGTAACTATAAGTTTCTTATAATTAAACAATTGAAAGTTGTGTCGTGGAATTTATTAATGATCCCCCTTTTATTCGTTTCATCTGTCTTTGGACAAGAGACTTTTGGACAAGAAACGAAAAAAGACCGGCCTAAAGTGGGTGTCGTGCTAAGTGGCGGTGGTGCCAAAGGTTTTTCACACATTGGCGCACTGAAAGTATTAGAAGAAGCGGGCATACCCGTTGATTATATCACGGGAACAAGTATGGGTGCCATAGTGGGAGGACTTTATGCCATTGGATATGATGCGCATACAATAGACTCACTGGTTAAAGAGCAGGACTGGAGGTATCTGCTAAGCGACGAGATCCACAGGGAAAACCGCCCCTCTTCCCTCAAAGAAAATCAGGAAGGATACCTTCTTTCTCTTCCCTACGAGTTAAAAATAAAAGAGAAGAGGGGTAAAGTGCGCTTACCTCCTGGTATGATCAGCGGACAGAATATCTATGGCTTATTCCAGAACCTTACTATCGGATATCAGGACACCATGAATTTTAATCATCTGCCTATTCCGTTTGCATGTGTAGCCGCTGATTCGCGTTCCGGGAAAGAAGTCGTTCTTAGGGAAGGCATCCTGTCAGAAGCTATGCGTGCCAGCATGGCTATTCCCGGTATGTTTTCTCCTGTTGAAAAAGACAGTATGCTGCTGATCGATGGAGGGATTATCAATAATTTTCCGGTAGATGTCGTGCGGAAAATGGGAGCAGATATAGTGATTGGCATTTTTTTCCCCCACGATTATAAAAGTATCGAAAAGAACCGCGGTACTGTGATCGAAGTAATTGAACAACTCGGCCTTTTTATAGGCGAGGAAAAACGAAAAATGAACATAGCCGACACAGATATTCTTATCACCCCCGATCTTCATCCATACAAAATGATGGATTTTGAGAATTCGGCCATCGACTCCATTATACAACGGGGTGAGCAGGCAGCCCGGGAAAAATGGGACGAGTTGACAGCGCTGAAAAAAATATTGGTAATGGCGGATTCCGTTGATATCCGGAAAAAGATTGAAAATCCCTTCATACGGATGGATTCACTGGAGATCAAGAGTATCCGTTTTGAAGGGCTTGAAAGGATAGAAGAAGTTGAGATAAAAAAGAAACTGGATCTGAAAAATAATAAAATCACCCGGAAAGACCTGGACATCTCCACTTCCCGTATTTTTGCAAGTGGGCTGTTTACCAAGGTTTTTTACCGGTTGGAAGGAGAGAATCCTTTTGACCTGGTATTCACGGTGCAGGAAAAAGACTTCAATACGTTGGATCTCGGTATACGCTTCGACACCAATGATATGGCCGCAATTCTGGCGCACACTCCCATCAGGATCAACGCATCACAGGATTCCCGTTTGGATGTCGCAATACGCTTAAGCCGCAATCCCTATTTGTTACTCAATTACTCCATCAACAGGGGTGTCTTTTACAAGGGCGGTATTTCCGGCAAAATTAGTCGAAACGAAGTCAAAATTTATAACAGGGGAGAATCCATGTATAACCTCGATTTTTTACGAAATTCCCTGAATTTCAATTTTTCGGAATTTTACCTACACAATATGAAGCTGCATGTGGGAGCAGAGTTCGATCACTTTTATTTTATGACCAGACTCCGGGTCAATGCCGAAGAAGAAAACCTTGATTTTAAACTGAAAAATAATGTGTATGTGAATTACTTTTTTAACGGAACATATGATAACCTGAATAAAAGCAATTTCCCTGCCTCAGGACAGTATTTTTCATTCCAATATGCGCTGCATACCGATAATTTTTACCAAATGAACGGGAAATCTCCTCTTAATATATTGGATATGAGGTTCCTTAAACCCATCAGATTATCCGATGAACTCTACATCACTCCTGAATTGTCGGTAAGAACCATCTTCAATGCGAATGACAGCGTCCCGATGATGTACGACAATTTCGCAGGAGGGCAGTATAATGGTCACTATGTCCCTCAGCAAATAGCATTACAGGGCACACGGAGTATGGAACTATTTAAAAATACGGTTGGTGTGGCCCAGACCAATGTTCGTTATCATTTTACCTCCACCCGCGGCATATATGCCAACCTGAACTTTACAATGCATCATGATGAATGGCTGAAACTTCATGAGGGGCAATCATTTTTTGGCGGAAGCATCGGATATTTCTATAACTCTATTATTGGACCCATAGCCTTTGAGTTGGGGTATTCGAGCCTCTCCCGGTTTTTGGATCCATTCATTAGTACCGGGTATTATTTTTAGGGGTAGAGGGAACAAACCCGATTTTTACAGGGTGCTTTAACTATTGTTATGGAAATTGTAGCCGGCAAATTTGTTTAAGGTATTTTCTACAATTATCTCATTAAGTGTTTGAACTTTCGGAAGATGATCTAACACCTTCTGTTTTGTTGGCTCAAGCACACAATCCAGTCGCCTGATTACGGTCATGGGAAGTATAACTTTTCCGTAGTCCGACTGCTTATAGTCGCCCCTCAATAAATCAGCCACCCGCCATATCAGATCGGCTTTTTCTTTAAAATTGTTCATTTGCTATTTAAATTCTGATAGTCGTCTAAAACGACACCGGTGTCAATTGTTGTTAAATTTATACTTTGATGCGAAGTTAATGAAAATGTTTTATTGTTTGCCACAAACTTTAAAAAGTACAAAAAGGTCAGATTGGAATAATTTGTTCGCTCCCATTCATCTATCAAGTGGGATTCTATCCCATGCGGATCAGGTCTTTGAGAAAGGATCATCGAAAAAAGATTGGATGACAAATCACTTGCGTGGCCTGGGCTACGAGGTGAACCCCAAGCGCATCCGTTACATCGTAGGCTGGTCGCTGTCTAATATGATGACCACCCGGTGGAAAACTACTTCGGCTACGTTTCGGCTAGGACTGGGCTGGTGCCACTCTCATGCCCCTCCCAGGCCCCTCCCACCCAGCTCCCAAGTTTTTGGGAGTGGGAGAGGCCGATTCCTTGCTTTTGTATAGCCAATTAGGCGGCCATTATCTTCGAAACAATGGATGCAAATGGTACAAGTTGTCAAACATTGTGGCGGTCTTCTATTTGAACCGTTTGGAGAGGTACCTGCGCAGCGGCTCATCGTAGAGCTTCAGCAGGAGCCATGCCAGCAGGATGTTGCCGAAGAGCAATCCCACAGCCACCGGCCATGTCTGCGCGAAGGTGAGCTCATGCTTCCATATCCAGGCGTAAAAGAGGTACATGAAGGGGTAGTGTACCATGTAGAGCGGGTAGGAGATATCGCCCAGGAACTTGCAGGCGCGGGTGGTAGCCTTGTCGGTCGTCAGCCCCGAGGCACCCAGCCATACCAGGATGGGGAAGAGGATGATGGTGCAGACGGCATCGTAGAGACCGTTCATCCAGTGAGTACTGCTGCCGCCGATGTAGGGCATTGAGAGCAGGATGACGATGGCCAGGCTGCTGATCCAGAAGGCACCTCTGATGCGCACCGGCTTGAAGATGCGCGACATCAGCAGGCCCGCAGAGAAGGCGAAGAGCAGTCGCAGGAAGCCGCCCGGCAGGTTGGTGCCTGCCAGAGACCAGCCCACGCCCAGGTGTCCGTAGCCGGAGAAGCTGCCGATGGCATAGGTGGCCAGAGCCGCTCCGGAGAGGAGGACCAGCACTTTCAGTGCCCGTGTGGAGAGGCGGCGCAAGAAGAGCGCGTAGAGGATGTTGCCGATGTACTCGAAGAAGAGCGACCAGCTGGGACCGTTCAGCGGGAACATCTCGCCGTTACCCCGCACCTCGGCCCCTGCTCCCGGCAGTGCACGGATCAGGAACATGT
>JBAZIG010000033.1:0-11527 GCA_041651955.1 Minisyncoccota bacterium
ATCTGTTCTATAGTACTTGTGTTCTGCACCTGGTGCAGGATCATATGGACCAGTTCCCGTATGATCCGGCGGTCTACACATTCAAAAACGTCTTCGTGGGCAAGCTCGTTCAATGGTAATGAGGATATCGCCTGTTCTATGTTCAGATCTTCGGCAGCACGTGAGGTTAGCTCTTGCAGGGTCCCCTCAAAGGATTTGAGGTCTTTCCATTTGGAAAGCAGGATGGCGGCATTGTGATTCACCTTGGCTTTCCCGGTAGTGGGACTGAATCCCTTTTGGAAGACATCCAGCAAAAAATCATAGATACCTGGAGCTGCACTGTTATAAGCGTAATAAGTCTCAACCTCCTGCCAGAAGAAAGCAGTAAGGTTGTATTTGTCAAGTTCCTTGTCTACAGCTTCTGAGCTTCCCCTGGCAAAATGAATGGCATAGCTTGTTATCAGTTCTTCAAGATCGTGTGACGAGGCTCCTGATACAACCTGGATCATTTTTAAGGATAGGACCGACTCCGCGTCACTGGCCTTTATATATTCTAAAAATTTAGATTTTCTCTGATTGGAGCGAAAAAATTCCAAGTGAGGATGTATCCACTGTCGCAAGGTGATGGGCAGTTCAAGCTCCTGCAACACCATAGCTTCTTTGTCGGTATGATACAGGTAGTTGGACAACTCCACATCCAGCAGCCAGTTTTCATCATTGTGCGGCCTTTGGCAGGGAAGGTAAAGTAAGAACCTGTATGTCGGTTTTTGCCTGTATATAAGATGCTTCACCTCAAACTCGTTGTTCTGAACGGTGATTTTTTCCACCCCCGGTAAGGACAGGGCTTCAAATTCCCCGGTCAACGATCGGGACTCATCGTACCACAGTATGATACGGTGCTTCTGAAATAAATTACTTAAGCTTTCTTCAATTTTACTCATATGGCTTTTTCCTAATCCCTTATCTGACTTGTATCAATCCAGTCGAATTTTCGCACTTTCTCTTTGGTCTTCTTGTCGTTCAGCCCATCAACCTTGGCAACGGCACTGCCCAATTTGTTGTAGTTGACCAGTACCCCGTCGTCCAGGTCCAGAGTGATTCTTTCAGTAGCCAGCGGGTAGAGGATCTCCGTCTCGTACTGCATGCAATCCTCCAGCATCACGTTGATGCGGTCGATCTCCTTGCGGGCCTTGTTCTGTTCGGTGACCGAACCCTCCACCTCGATGTGCTCCTGCTGGGAGCGGTACATCTTCAGCTTCTCAATAAACTCCTTTAGATAAGAATTTAAGATCCGATTAATCGTGTCAGGAGTGTACCTGTGCAGGTAGACCAGGACATTGAAGTACCCCTTGGGTGAGGAGAACATCCAGTAGATTGGGCGCTTCTTGTATCGCCTGATGTGATCCTTGTAGAAGTCCCGGGTGAAGTACCTGCGGATATCCTTGCCCAGGCACTCCTCCACGAAGTCCAGGTTCTTCCGGAAGTTCTGTTCCCCGAAGCTCGCTTTGAGGAAGGTATGAAACCGCTCCACGATATCGTCACGGAACCACTCATCGTCCAGTACCGGGATAATGTTATCCCGATCTGGCACGAAAGTCAGTTCCTCCTCTTTCTTGCCCACCTTCTCCAGGTAATCCTGCAATGTTTCACCCTGGTTGGCCAGTATCAGCCCTTCCTTGTCCAGCGAGTAGCGACCGAACATGCAGCCCACGGCATAACTTACAAACTGTGCAAACACCTCATCGGCATGGAACACCAGCTCACCATCCTTGATTGAAGTCTCCTCCTGCAGGATGGTGATCTCTTCCAGTGGCACGTCGGGTGTCAATTCATCCTGGAGGCCGTATATTTCAATAAACTGCCGGTTGAGTTCTTCTTCGTTTTGGTGAAGCTTGTTAAATTGATTTTTCCAATAACATGTATACTCATCAAAAGTCTTTTCAAGAGTAGACTCTTTCAATCGAATCAGATTATTAATTTGAAAATACCAAGAGATTTCACGGGAATTCCAATCATTACGCGAAATATCTACACACTGTTTTACCAAAATCTCCACAATTTCAGATTTGATATCTAGAAAGGGTAACCTTATGACATCTCCAATTTGCAAATTAATTGTAGGATTTAATACTTTGTTAATATTGGAGATAAGTTTTGTATTCAAACTTCCCAACAGAACATATTTGTTAATACCATTTGGAAAGTATGACATTCCTGCAACATCATAAATAAAACCATCAGGATATAACCTAAAAGATGACCCAGCAGATGTAATTAAACCCCAGGAAATACTTTCTCGAAAATAAAAATCTGTATTTTGTGGTCTTGATCTTAACTTCCCATTATCACCGAAAATATTCTTTATCTCATAACCACCATTCTCCCAATTAACCATATAGTCTTGATTACCATACCAACGTCTTAATTCACCTGCTTTATTATAAGGGAACCATTTACATCCACTTTCTATGGCTCTTTTCGAGCTATTTGCATTTAGGTAATAATTACGTGTTGAAACTTCCTGCCACAATCTCAAAAAACGTGCATTGTCAGCAGTCGCGAGACCTTGCTTTCCATCACCAACATCCTTTAAAGACTTATTGGAGGAAAATATATTAAGAATTTGATCGCTTAACCAATATCCAATATTCCATCCCGGAATTTTCTCGAAATCTTTTTGGTTGGCAATTTTAAATCTCCCGTTATCTTTTACTGGAAAATGAATAGGTCGTTCTGTTTCTCTGTTGATATTATCAATTTCCATATAAGAGTATGTTCCTCTGAATTTATCATCAGGTCTCCTCTTTTCAAGTATGAATGTTACTGTACCAAAAGCAATTCGCATAATGTGCCAACCAAAATGAGTCAGGCTTTGAATGCATGTGTTATCAATTAAATTTTTTCTCAGTGCTTCAAAAGAGGATAGAAACATCCAACTCTCCATGGTAACAATGCCATTCAATCCATTTTGAGGAATAAATGATAGTGAGCGTTCAATAAAACACGAGAATAAGTCTGCTTTCGATATCGGGTATTTGCTTTTCACAAACTTAGAAAGCTCAGCGTTCATTTTTCCTCCTCCCATATACGGAGGATTAGCAACTGTACAATGGTATTTCTTCTGTAACGAAATAAGATGTGAAATAGCTCTCAGCACTTCCTGAATATTTGACCGGATAAAAAGATCGGATGATTCAATTGCACCAGTAAGTTTGTCATGAATGGCTTCAAGCGTTTCAAGTGGAGTTTGTGGTTGAATCAATGAACCCAGGTTGGTTGCCTGCCTGCAAAGATCAAGATCCTCTTCCAGACTTTTGGGGAGTGAGATGTGAAGCTCCTTGAAAACTTCTGTAATCTCATCCGCCCCCAACGTTAGGTCTGTGAAGCAAGTAATATTAGGTTTTATCTCTTTCCGGAAGAAACGACGGTGATAGCTCCGGGCTTTCATCATCAGGGCAAACCCGGCAAGCTGGGCGGCCCGCTCGTCAATCTCCAGACCGTAGAGGTTCTTTTCGATGATCAACTGTGGAATCTCTGCGGGACTGTATCCCTCTTCCTCGTAAATCTTGTGAAGCAGCTCAAATCCATACACCAGGATATGTCCGCTTCCACAGGCCTGGTCCAGTAGCTTGAGCTCTTCAATGGATTCCAGCTTCAGGTAATCCTCTGAATTGCCGGAAATTGATTCTATGTAGTATGGCATATGCTCCTTTATACGGGATCCGGGCCTGTTCTGCAACCATAGTTTACCCACCGTGTTCTGCACCATGTACTCCACGATCCAGCGAGGTGTGAAGAGCTGTGTGGCTGCCGGTATATCCTCTTTCTTCACCGCACTCTTGGACGCGAATACCTCATCCTTCTTCTCGGAGATATAGAACTGGTACAACCACCCGATGATCTCCACCTCCCGGCAATCCTCCTCAGCCATGCCGTTTACAATATCGGTCACGATGCTGAACGGTGAGGTCAGGTCGTCGGGCAACAGCAGCTCGGTGTAATCTTCAATCCGCTCAAAGAGGAAGGGGAAGAGGTGGCTGAGGTGGTTGCATGCAGCTACCAGCAACATGCGGTAGACCTCGTTGTCGGGGTTGTTGGAGGGCTGGCGACCATCCAGAATATCAAAAAGCAGTGTCTTGTTCACTTTCAGCTCTCCGGGGATGTTGCCCGAGTGCGCTTCGGTGAGGATCTGTGGACTTACATGATCGGGGGTGGCTGGCGAGACAACCGACATGCCGATGGGCTGGTAACCGTTGACATCCATGAAACGAAGGGCAACCAGGCGGTTGAACCAGGTATAGGCTACCTTGTCGATCATAGCTTCCTTGCCGTGACGGTGGATCTCCTCGTTCAGTTTCTGCAGCGTATCGGTTCTTCCTCTTAGTTCGGAAGTATCTTGCGACAATACATAGTTCATTTTTGCACCTACCTGCTGGAGCAGTTTGGTACGTGCCTCCTGTGCGAATCGTTTCAGTTGATTGGTGTTCATCTCTTAGTTCAGTGTAATGCGGTAGTTCTCTTTGATCTTTTGTTCGATTGCTTCTCTTAGCTTTGAAATATAGGTTTCCACATCTTCCATATTCTCCAGCTGTGTCTTGTTGAGCCGAACCTCTTTCTCCACCCTGGCAATGGATGTGAACCTTATTGTGGGGCGAGGAAGTGGATCCTCATCGTCGCGTAGAGTTGGTGGTTTGGTTTTTTTCTCAACCATGTAATTCAACTGCAGGGTATATAGCTCACTCAGGCTGTTCCGTTCGCTCTTCAGGTTACCGATATATGGCTGTTTGCCAGCTTTTGTGATAATCTCTTCAAACGGTCGGACAGCTATGTCCTGAATATCCTTGGATGCATCCAGGTACTCATAACTGATCTTAAGCTGGTTGATTTTCTCCTGCGCCTTTTCAATCAATAGTTGTCTTTCCCGGGTTATCTTATCACGGATCTTTTCTGCCAGGCAGTCCATTGCCTGTTTTCCCTCTCTTATCCGATCTCCTTTGTAGGGTGTACTTTCCTTGAGGAGCTGAGATAGTGTTTCCCTTTCCGGTGCTTCTATATGATCGAAATTGGCCTGGTTGTCGTTGTGAAAACGAAAAATCTGGTCGAATATATTTTTCTGCTCACTGTGCCAAAACTGTATGATTGGATCGTAGACTGTTTCTTTTAAATCCAGCAGTTCGTCTTCATAATTACGGAAGTTTTTATACAGTTCTACGTAATTCATCATTGCCAGCTTGTGTAGAAGATCAGCTAAAGGCGCCAGTGCTTTCAAAAACGGATACAGCTCACCTTCGACCAACAGCTGAAGGATCCCCTTCTGTTGTGTGAGCGCTTTTTCCCTGAAAAGCATGGCAACCTCTTTTGCTTCTGTATATGGGTTGGTTTCGTTAAAGGCTTCCAGGTACACCTCCTTTAAATGCTTGACCTCGGTAAAAGGAATTTCAAGTTGAGGAGACACTAAGGTGCTTAGCCATGTACGGTTGTTATCGAACACGTCCATCATTCCCTTATCATCAAGGTCATTCTCGGCATTTTTGGCTTCAATTTTTCCTTTCTTGAACAGCAGTGCCGTTATGCACCACACAGCCATGGTTGACCAGCCGTAGGGCTTCCTGGAAAAATGGTCTCTAAGGTCGCTCAGCGTGGTCCTGTCATGCTGCGTCTTGCGCCTTCCCAGCAGGTTGAGCATCTCCTGTTCAGGTGCGGAAAGCGAATTTTGATCATTGTTGAAGAGGGAAAGTTCTCCCTTGGCCATGATGACTCTTAATTGTGCCTCGTCGAGCGTGACACTGCCCAACAGCCGGAGCTTCGGGTATGCGAGTTGTATCAGGTCCTGTGCCGTCTCCAGTATTCGGGTACGACCGTCGTTGCTGGAGGATGTACGGTTGACTACGCCATTCATATAGATGGTAGCGTGTGCCAGCAGATCGTTGATCGTGGCCATTAGCTTCTTTTTACGCAACCCGTTCTGTCTTCCTTTTTCGAACAGGATTCGTGTGATCGCTTCTTTCACCGCTGTACTCTGTGCCAGCTTCATGTACTTTTCTGTTTGCAGGTATAGTCGTACCTCGTATATAAATCGCTTTTCGGGGGGAAGCTTCACCAGCATCAGCGTGCCATCGGCCATCGTGCTACCATTGTAAAAAGCTTCATGTTCGTAACTGTCGTTGTTGGGAGTAATGATGTCAATCTTGAGCTCTTTTTCCTTACCGAAAAGCATACCGTCCACTTTTCGTGTAAAGTCAAACTCCTGACGGTTGGATTCACTCCGGATCTTGTTGTCACGGATAGTTCCCTCATAAGCCAACTCACTGATAAATTGTGTGATCAGCTGGTTGTCTATGATTTGATTTTTGATCTCAACCTCAACGTCTTTTTCATCGTCTGTAAGGTATTCGTATTCGTCTCCCTTGACCTGGATATAGGATTGCTGCTCCAACAGGTTCAACGCTTCCTGGACTGCCGCTTTATGGGCTGTCTGATCCACTTTCAGATGGTTGATTAACAGGACCCCTATGTTCCTGGCAGTGGCTTTAAAACTGTCAAAGTATTTAATCAGGAACAATACTTTCAGCACCCGTATGGCCATGGGATGGGTATTACGAAGGTTGTTATTGGCCACCAGGATGGCATTTTGAGCTTCAGAGCGCAAGGTCCCGGCGACGCCTTCGAACATTTGGTCGTAACTCACCAGAATATCGGGATCGTTCAGATCCAAATTTTTCAATATATGTTGGAATACCCCCAACATGGATCGCTCACCTACTGAATGGTGCTGTCCCTGGAACACATTGTGTCTGGAAAGTGACTTGATACATTGCTGGAACAGATCGAATTGATAAGGCAAAAACGGATATTTCTTTACAAAATCCTCCTTGTCCTGATAGCCTCTGAACTGAATCCCGTTGTTTGAAAATGAGAAAAGTGTTCTGATGTTTTCCTTTTCCCTGCCATACACGCTGGTTAAGGCCACGTTGCCGGCATCGTTCTTCTGCAACAATCGCTTTTCAATCACCTCATCAACACTTGATGAAGTCAATGGCATACGGACTTTGAACCGTCCCTGGATCTTGGAAAAGTCATCGCTCTGTACCCTGGATTCATCACCTATCAAACTTTCAAGATCTTCCTGCGACGTCACAAAGATCCAACTATTGCTTTTACACTTGGTATGCAGCGTCTCGGTCAAGGTCTGCAGGTTAAGCATGAGCTTGGTCTTTTCGGCAATAAACTGTCCTACTTCATCTACAAAGAAATTCAATCGGAAGCCGGCACCTTTAAATTCGATGTAATGGCTGATCTTCTCACACAGATCCTCTATAGACTGCTTGTATTGCGATTGCCACTTGAACAGATAATCTTTGTAATTTTCGGGGTTGTCTATATATACCCTGGCGCAAGCCTGTGCAATAGCCTGGTTGATCTGCGGCTTGACGTAGTCTTTGCGGGCCTCTGTCCATGGCTGAGTGTAGATGGCCTGGAACTCTTGTTTGAAGGCCTCATAACGCCCGTCACGGAACAGGCTCTCTTCAAAAGCAGCTACATGAGGCTGGAACCCGTAAAAGCCTTGGTGGTCATAGAATACCTTGTAAAACACTTTTAGTATGGCGCTCTCATCGCTTTTGGAGGTGATCTGGGCCTGCTGGTCTATATTGAACAAAATGCTTTCAGAGTGGATCTTTCGCAGGCTGCCTAGCAGGTCTCCTTTGAGCTTCACATCGTCCTTGATCTTCTCGGCAAACAGCTCCCCCAGACGGATCCCATTGTACTGCTTATTTTCCAGAACATAGCTTAGGATTTTTAGCAAATGGGATTTACCGGAACCGAAAAACCCCGAGATCCATACACCGTTGGTCTCTCCCGGATCGTTGTACATTTCGAAAAAATCTGCCAGTTTATTTGAGATCTCCCTCGTTATCACATATTCGTCCACTTCCTGGAAGATATTGGCCTGATCGTCGGCTTTAATGACCGTGTCAATTTTTCTGTTGACATCTTTAATAAAGAATGTGCCAGGTGCTATCATGATTTATCTTTTTTGGGAAAAAATATTATTGGCTCGGTAATAATTGTCGTCTTCCAGCAAATCGAAAAGCTTTAATGCCCTGCCGGAATATTCACCCGGGTAGAACATCAGGGTGGGTATGTGCTTAATGCTGCTTTGCAAGTTGTTCAGCACGGTATGTGAACGGATAAAGGGATATACCTTGCCCACACCCTTTAAAAAGAGCATGGCGGGTTGCTTCTCTTTTACCAGTGCAGCTATTGCCGGAATGAAACGTTCGTGTATGTTGATGGTAGATTGCAACGCATCTTTGAAGTAAGCCTTTTCAAGGCTCTTTTCCAAGCTGATCATCTCCTGAATACCAATATGCTTTTCAATAATATCACAGGTCAGGTCGAAAAGATCAATACACAAGGCTTTTATGCCCTGGTTGCTTAACTTCTTGACCAGATTGACAACCTCTGTGTCGACCTGGGCATCTGCCTTGATATCATAGGGAGCGATCCAAAACGGGATCTCGCCGGAAAGTCCTTCCATATTGATGAACCGGGAACTTGATACTATTTTATGAATCAGTTGAAAATCTGCGTATACGGATTTTTGTAGGCTCATGGCGGTTTAATTTAGTAGCAACTTAACATCCTGGGGATTGGTAGCCGAGAGCAAGGCAACAAATGACGGGCTTAATTGGGGCGCCTGTATCACGCGTTCCTGTATATTATTGATGATACCGGCTTGCTCCAGTACTTTAAATACGACCTGCTTTACCTTGTTCTGTGTCGCGGTGGTAAGCCTTTCGACTTCCGTATGGTCAACGGCTTTTCGATTGAAAAAGACATTGTAATCCATCTCTGTAAGTGTGTAGTCGAAGACCAGGATCTTTTCGGCAACTACTTCTATCATGAATTCGTAAAAATAACGGTATAACCGGGCAAAGGAAACAAAAGAAATAAGTTTTTGTTCTTCAAAGGGTCCTTCCGATAATAAACGGATCTCATCCCTAGACAAGCACTCCAGCCGGGCTTTGATCTCCCTGAATTCCCTCTGGCTGGTTTTATAACGCTCCTTACCCATATCATCAGGTGAGAGCTGCTCCGTGGTAATGTCTTCTCGCATCATTTTACGGGCCATGGCTATCATGGTTGGGACCTGAAGGGAGGCTGCAGTAAAAGAAAATCGGTACTTCTTATTCCTCATGCCACTCCTTTTTACCATTGACTAAGAGATCCACGTCTACTTCCAGCACTGCTGCAAGCTTCTTCAAGTTAGGTATTGTCGGGTGCGTCTTCCCTAATACCCACAAGCTGACAGTACTTACTGACACATCCATCTTCCTGGCTATGAAACGCTGCTTAATGCCCTTTTCATCCAGGATTTCCTTAAGAAAAAAGTTCTTGTTCATAAATTTTTAGGTGTGACCACAAATATAATCACTTAATGCTTAAGGATCAATATTATTATCGAGTAAAACTTGAATCGTAGCGTCGGAATTATTGACAGGAAATGTTTGTCATTATGATTATGTGTAATTCAAGTATTTTATTGGTAAGAGCTTATTAATGAATATCTTCTGGGATATGAATTTTGCCATATTTGTAGCTTTTTGTTTGTTTCTTTCCATCCGTGATTTGCTTTTAGTAGTATTGATAAACTTACCTATTGGTTTGAATTTTCAGTTGTATTATATCTCATTTTCTGTTTTATAATAATATCGCGCATCCATCCAGCAATAGGCCAAGTGTCAATATTACCTGCAACATATTTCTACGTTTATCATGCTTATGTAAACAAGGGGACTGTTCTTAAACGCAGGGAAAATAAGTATCCATTACGTCAAAACATGACGTAGTCAATAATAATTGTTAAAAAAAGTATAAGTGAAAATCGGAGACTTGTAGAATACTAATTAAGGGAAACATAAAGTAAACAATTCTGTCAAAAAGGATCTTACCTAAAGCCGTGGTTTAAGCCAAGGTATCAGTCATTCTCTTTCCGCTCTGCCAACTCCGCTCCAATCGAATCACTGATCTTTATCCTCACTTCCGCTTAGAGATTGTCATCCTCCATTCCGCCTCGCTCCATTCCGGACCACAAACTCTTGACGCTCCTGGATTAATCGGTATTCGCTCCGCTCATGATCCTTAACCCCACCCAGCGAACTTCGTTCGCCTCCCACCCTGGAAACAGCGGTGTTCGCTTCGCTCACTCGCCGGTGTCAATGTAACTCTGCCCGGGATCGGCACCGCCTCCATCAAAAAAACAATATCCACCCGGCTCCATTATCTGTTCGGACACTGCATAAGAACACAAGCATACAATGGACTATACCCGTTGTGCGCCGTTTTATTTATATCGTTCAATTAAGTAGTTTTTTAAATCGTTATCAGTTATTAAATCAAGCGATTGGTTCCAATAACCCGCTCTAAATTTATTTTTTTCGTAATCAGATAATAAATCAAGCCAAACTTCATGAATATTCATTCCCTGATAGTTAATTAAACCTGGGCAAAATTTGATATTCGATTTACTCAAGATGTTAAGTTTACTATTGTCTGAATGCGTAATATGTAGAATTCGATAATCCTGAATTGAATGTTTGCCTATCATAATGGGAGTTGTCATTTTCGCAAGAAGTGTCATTCTTAATAATTGATAAAATGGCTCATATCCAAAATCATATAAGCCAATCCCTCCTACATTATTAAAACGGAATGGGAAATCTTTAGAGTTTCTCAATTTAGCAAGACAAGATGAATATCTTTTAAGCCTCTCATTACCCCTTAATCCTGCAAATTTTTGAATCTCATCTATAGATGTATAAGTCTCAGTAAATTTCCATTCAATGAAAATTTGTGTTAGTTTATTATCAATTTTAGCAATTACAAAACCATCAACACTAGTTCTTTGCGAGCCTCTTTTACCTCTATTTTCAAAAATTGGGGATTTTTTTGGACCAATCCATTCAAAAACAACAAATCCTTTGTCATTGTAAACTTCGCCACCAACATTAGACTGGTTTGGAAACTCGAAAATTTCGTCAATATTCAAGTTAAATCTATTTAAATAGTTCAACAAATCAGGCTTTGACAAATTACCTAAGACATTAATACAAGCCGCAGCACTACTTACTCCACTTTTAATATCTTTATGAAGTTGAACGCTGGCATCAATATTATTAATGATCTTGTCATTGTATAAGTGATTATTAATCCATTTTTTCTGATACGTTTCGCTTAATTTTTTCATAATTCCTAATTTCAAATTTAATAGTTGACTGAGTGTACTTAGTACATGGAGCACAACAATTGAATGTATGTGCCTTAAGGGATTGCGGTGCGGTTTCCTGTCCACCTTTATAAAAGTTTGGGAGGGCTTCAATGCTTGAATACCCACTTAAACCCTTATGGCGTATACACTTAGTTGAACTAAATCCGCCTTCGCGGATAGCTGTTTAAAATTACGCGATTCTTTCTATACTCGGAGATTATTCATCACTAAAATTTCTGAATATGAGAAAGAAATCTGGTTTTACTATGGTTGAGCAGG
>JBAZIG010000034.1:0-6108 GCA_041651955.1 Minisyncoccota bacterium
TTCAACACGCGATATAAAAAATTGCCGGGACAGTAGGTTATTCAAGGGTTGTAGCCCGCTACAACTTTTGTATAACTTGACAGGAAATTGCCCGCAAGCGGCAACTTTTCATATCGCCACCGTTGTATGCAAGTGTAAAAAGACAAAACTCGATGCTTTGAAATAAAAGATTAATTAATAGAAAGAAAAATTTATTGATTTGGTGCTTCGTAAAAAGGTCAGTGCATATTGAGGGTAATTTATTTTGTTTTTTCTCTCCCCCCCGCAAAGACAAAAGAAACCCAACCGCACAAAACAACACATTTGCAAACCGCTGCAAGCCAGCCCTGCAATCCAAAGTTTGCAAAAGAGTTGTTTTTTTGCCTGCGCTACATTAGCTTAATCATTGTACATTTACATTTATGAAAGGTAAAACAGATAAAAAATTAGAACAAAAGAATATCAAACCAACCGCTATGCGCCAATTGGTTTACGAGATTTTAGAAAAACAAAAGAAAGCATTAAGCCTTTATGAAATAGAACAGCAGTTTGACAATGTTGAAAGGTCAACTATATTTCGTACGCTCAAGACGTTTCAGGACAACTACCTTATTCACAGCATTGACGATGGTACGGGAGCGGTAAAATATGCCTTGTGCGATGATGATTGTACCTGCAAACCCGATGACCTTCATATTCATTTTTTATGCAATAAATGCGGTCAAACTCACTGTATGAAAGACATGCCAGTTCCAAAGATGGATTTAGCAGAAGGCTTCTCGTTTGAAAATGCCAATTTTGTGGTAAAAGGAATTTGCCCTAATTGCCGATAAAACTTTGCAATACTGTTGCACGTACTCATTCAGTAGTTTTGTTACATAATTTTTAAAAGTTATGCTATGAAACAAACATTCACTATTCTATTACTTCTTTTTTCAACAGGTTTATTATTCGCACAAAACAAAATAACTTTTGAGGTAAAAGAAGAATCTGGCGAATCCTTAATTGGAGCAAGTGTAATTATTGAAGGAACGACGACAGGTACAATTACAAATAATGAGGGTTTTGCAAGATTGGAGAATTTACCCAATGGCGAAATAGAGTTTGTAATTTCTTTTGTCGGCTTTGAAGAAAAGGAAATTACTTTATCTTTTCCAGATGACAACAACAAAACGATTGAAGTTGAGCTGGAAGAAGGAGAAGAACTTGAAGAAGTTGTAATTGCAGCAACAAGGTCTTCCCGAACAATTCAGGATATTCCAACAAGAATTGAAGCAATTACAGGCGAAGAATTAGGCGAAAAAGCAGCTATGAACTCAACAAATATTGGCATGCTTTTAAGAGAAACCACAGGTGTGCATATGCAGCAAACCTCACTTAGTTCTGGAAATATGAGTATTCGCATTCAGGGTTTGGATGGTCGATACACACAAATATTAAAAGATGGAATGCCACTTTATGGTGGTTTCGCCGGTGGGTTATCTATTATGCAAATACCACCGCTTGACTTAAAGCAAGTTGAGCTAATTAAAGGGAGTAATTCTACTTTGTACGGTGGTGGAGCAATTGCAGGTTTGGTAAACCTTGTAACCATACGACCAGAAGAGGAAGCAAAGCTTGATGTTATGCTAAATCAAACAAGTGCTTTGGGTACAACTGGCAATTTGTTTTATGCGCAGAAATACGGAAAAGTTGGTCTTTCAGTTTATGGCTCAGCTAATAATCAAATCGCATTCGACCCCGACGAAGATGGTTTTTCAAATATGCCCAAAGCGCAAACTTTTAGTCTAAATCCAAAATTCTACTACTACTTCAATCCTAACACTGAATTAAGTTTAGGGTTAAACACTACCATCGATAATAGAACGGGTGGAGACATGGAAGTGATAAAGGGAAACACAAGTACTGAACATATTTTTTCCGAAGAAAATAAATCGGAACGTTATGCTACGCAATTAAGTTTTCGGAATACAACCGATGACAGAACATTCTCTTTTAAAAATAGTGTTTCCTATTTTGACAGAAAACTAAGTATTCCAGACTACCGATTCAGTGGAAATCAATTATCCAGTTTTACCGAAGCCATATACAATTTGCATAAAAACGATAATACAGAATGGCAATTGGGATTAAACCATTATCTCGAACAGTTTACAGAGACAGACGCTGACTCATATTCTGCAAGAGATTATACACATAACACCTTTGGTGGCTTTATTCAAAACACTACCGATTTTAGTAAAAAACTTGGGTTAGAAACTGGCTTACGAACCGACTACAATGCTGACTATGGGACATTTGTGCTGCCACGTTTTTCATTGTTATTTAAACCTAACAATAAATTAAGTTCACGACTTGGCGGTGCTATGGGTTACAAGCTTCCTACAATTTTCACCGAAGATGCTGAGAGAATTTATTATCGGGATATTCAACCATTATCAAAAGACCTGGTAGATGCAGAAACTTCAATAGGAGGAAATTTCGATATAAATTACAAAACCGCATTGGGCGATGAAATGACTTTCTCAATCAACCAACTCTTCTTTTTGACTCAGCTAAAAAATGCATTGGTTTTACGGGAAGACGAAACAATGGGCATGGCTTATTTTGAAAGCGCTGATGGTAACATTTTAAGTTCAGGCTTTGAAACCAATATAAAACTAACATACGACGATTTTAAACTCTATTTAAACTACGCCTTTGTTAATACCGAATTACAATACGATAATATCAATAACCAGAAACCACTTACACCAAAGCACAATGCGGGTGCAGTATTATTCTATGAAATTGAAGAAAAATGGTCTGCTGGATATGAGGTTTATTACACTGGGAAACAGTTCGATAATTTATACAATCAAAAAACAGATTATTGGACAATGGGAATAATGATTATGCGACATTGGGAACGTTTATCTTTATTCGTGAATTTCGAGAACTTTACAAACGTTATGCAATCTGATTTTGAACCTTTGGTTTTGCCGCCAACAAATAATCCTACTTTCCCTGATATTTGGGCACCGGCTGATGGATTTGTATTTAATGGAGGAATAAAACTTAGATTATCAGGCGACAATGATTAAATCAGAATACCACATATCGAAAATGGATTGTCCATCCGAAGAAAACATGATTCGTATGAAGTTGGATGGAATAGAGGTTATCAGGAAATTGGAATTCGATATTGAAAATCGCAATCTTACTGTTTTTCATTCTCGGGAAGATGAAGAAATATTATCGCGTCTGGAATCATTAAACTTTGGAGCAAAACATACATATTCAAGTTCTATTGATGAAAAGGAAGTAACAATAGAAAGTTCCGATGTACAATCAAAACTGTTATGGACGATACTCATAATTAATTTTGGATTTTTCATAATTGAAATGACTACCGGACTTATTTCAAAGTCAATGGGTTTGGTGGCAGATTCTTTAGACATGTTAGCTGATTCTTTTGTATATGGATTAAGTCTTTGGGCAGTTGGTTCAACAGTTCTGAGAAAAAAGAAAGTTGCACGTTGGAGTGGTTATTTTCAATTATCCTTAGCCTTTTTAGGTATTATAGAAGTGGTAAGACGATTTATAGGTTCTGAAGAAATGCCAGACTACAGAATTATGATTGGAGTTTCAGTTTTAGCATTAACTGCCAATGCCATCTGTTTGTACCTACTCCAGAAATCGAAAAGTAAAGAAGCACACATGAAAGCCAGTATGATTTTTACTTCCAACGATGTAATAATAAATTCAGGAGTTATTTTAGCTGGTGTATTGGTGTTGCTGACCCAATCAAAATATCCTGATTTGATTGTTGGTTCTATTGTTTTTTTGATTGTATCTCAGGGTGCATTTAGAATATTGAAACTTGGGAAATGATAGCCATCCCTTTTTGTAAGCACATTGTCAAGTCGCACGAGCCACTCTAAACCTAAACTTGCCAAAGAGCTTACAAAGCCAACCCTAATTACCGCCTTTAAGGGCGGTTTGGGGATTTACCCACCCACAAAAACAAAATAAATTTGTACTCCGAATCAACGTCTGTGCAGATTGATAAGAAAACTGTTAAATTTGTTAAAACTTGAGACGGATTGACTTTGAAGGATAAACACCAGCATACAACAAAGTGTATAAATCATTTGGCGGATAGTGCTAAATTCAAGGGTGTTACATTTAATAAAATTTGTGTTAGTTTGAAAGGTTCGTGCTTCCAATCGCCAAACGACACCATACACGTAACACGTTATCGCCAAGTTGTAGAAAAAGAAATTCACATAGGGAAAAGCTTAAAAGATGAAGTGAGAAAACTCTATCAAAAAAAATCATAATATATTTGTTTTTCAAAGAATATGTGATAACTTTGTACTTACATTAATAAAGAAAGATTATGGAAGTATCAATAGTAAAAATTGGCAATTCAAAGGGTTTTAGATTGAGTAAAACTTTATTGGAAAAATATCAAATCAAGGATAAAGTTGAATTAATTCTTGAAAAGAATCAAATCATAATCAAACCTGTGTCAGAGCCCCGAAAAGGATGGGATTTGGAGTTTAAGGAAATGCATGAAAATGGAGATGATAAGTTGTTGATTGGTGATGTTTTCGAAGATGAAAATATGGAGGACTGGCAATGAATCAGTATGACATAGTATTAGTTAATCTGGATCCGACAGTCGGAAGTGAAATTCAAAAAACTCGTCCCTGTGTCATCGTGTCACCAAATGAAATAAATCACAATCTTCAAACATTAGTTGTTAGTCCCATGACAACAAGTTCCCGGAAGTATCCAACCAGAGTGGAAGTAAAGCATAATGGAAAAACAGGCTGGATTGCCATTGATCAGATCAGAACAATAGATAAAGTCAGAGTTATAAAAACACTAGGGACATTGAATAAAAGTGAGATTTTGGAAGTTAAATCAGTAATAAAAGAAACCTTTGTTGACTGAAACATAAACAACCAGGCGATAACATGCACTAAGCGCAACCCTATCGGGTATGCACTTAGTGCTCGGCGTTGAACTAAACCTGTCGGTAAATTAGAATAGTGATAATTTTGAAGCGTAATAACTTCAATTAATTATCATTATGAATCTAAACAAAACATTCGAGAGTTTGCAGATCAAGGAGATGCAAATTCGCAATTACAGTCCCCGTACAATTAAGACGTATTGCAGCCTGCTCATAAAACTTGAAAAAGACTTGGGTAAATCGCTGTATGAGGTTACCACCGAAGACTTTAAAAACTGGTTACATTACCTGATTACCAAAAAAGGAATTTCCGTTTCCACGGTAAACCAGCTTATAAGTGCTTTCAAGATTTTTCATGTAGACGTCTGCCATCGCAAATGGGAAGAGTTCCATGTAAGACGGCCTCGCAAGGAGAAAAAACTCCCCATAGTTTTGTCATTGCAGGAAGTGCAACGCATGATCACGGTAACAAACAACATAAAGCACAGAGCCATTCTAATGCTTACTTATTCTGCGGGACTTCGCAGGATGGAAGTATTACAAATCAAACCACGCGACATTGATTCACAGCGTATGCAAGTACGTATCGTGCAAGGAAAGGGGAAGAAGGACAGATATACCATTCTTTCGTGGAAAACACTCGAAGTGCTGCGAATGTATTATAAATTGGAACGACCAAGCACTTATCTATTCGAACCGATGGGGCGTAAAGGACAACCCTTGTCGGAAAGAACTGTAGAGTATATTGTGAAAAACAGTGCTAAAAATGCCGGAATAAAAAAAGAGGTATCGTTTCATACATTGCGTCATTGTTTTGCCACCCATTTATTGGAAGCCGGTGTAAACCTGAGACAGATACAGCAGTTCATGGGTCATACTTCATTGAAGACCACAGCTGTTTACCTGCATGTAGCCCATATCAAAACCAGCGAGTTTACTTCTCCATTGGATGATATAACACTTTTCTGATCTATCATTATGGAGAATAAAAAGCAAATCATAGAGATTGCTGACATTTTCCGGGATAAGAGACACGATTTCCTGACCGAGAACACACTTTGTGCCGTACAGCAAAAAGCAATGGAAGATATTATTGCCTGTCGTACTTCAGAACTTGGCGGGCATACATTGAGTTGCAATCATTGCGGTCACAAGGTTCAATCCTA
>JBAZIG010000034.1:6208-11492 GCA_041651955.1 Minisyncoccota bacterium
GCAGGAGGTGCAAGAAAAACAATGACCCTGGAAACTATGGAGTTTATACGGCGATTCATGCAGCATGTCCTTCCATGTGGATTTAGCAAAATACGTTACTTCGGATTCATGGCTATCTGCAAAAGGAAAACAAAGCTCAATTTATGCTATTCACTGTTGCCCACCCCAACCTGTTTTTCAAGACTTACAGGACTGCTTGCAATGGAAGTTTTACAAATAATATCCGGTAAGGACCCGATTATTTGCGCAAAGTGCAAAAAAGGGAAATTAATGGTAAGCCCGGCATGCAATGTTTTACACATGGAACCAGGATAATTCTGATAATTAACAAAAGCGTTCTTTCCATTTAATGACAAAACTCGTATAGATGATGAGCAAAATCATACAGGGAGAATTATGCATTTACGTGGACGGTCTAAGATTAAAAAACAATCATGTACTTGAAAAAGAGCTTTTATAGGAACTTATTAACACAAATCAAGCAAAAACGCCAACCTCCCATAAATACTTTTCCCATAGCAATAGGTTCCGTTCAACTAGTTTTATTTGCCATTATTGATATCATATTAAATTAATCTTTGTGAAAATTTGTGAATCAACTTCTTTTCAATAACTTTGGTGGGCTATAACGGCGAATAAAACACTAAGATGTTATGGGACATTAATAAAAGAGCGCCTGTATTGGATAATTGGTATCTTTGAAAATAAAATTTAATGAACAGCTCCGAGATAAAAATTTATCAGCTAGAAGGAGGCCAAACTGAAATAGAAGTAAAGCTCAGCGATGAAACTGTATGGTTGTCTCAAAAGCAAATGGCTGAGCTTTTCGATAAAGATACAGATACAATTGGCCTGCATCTGAAAAACATATACAAAACGAGTGAGCTAGAGGAAGATGCAACTACCGAGGAATCCTCGGTAGTTCAAATTGAAGGGAACAGGAAGGTAAAGCGAAAAATAAAATTCTACAATCTTGATGCAATAATATCTGTAGGTTATCGAGTAAATTCTAAAAGAGGTACTCAATTCAGAATATGGGCTAATAAAGTATTAAAGGATTATCTGGTCAAAGGTTACTCAATAAATGAAAAAAGATTAAAGCTTCAGGCTGAAAAACTTAAGGAACTTCAGAACACTGTAAAAATAATCGAAAGTGTATTAGACCAAAAGAGATTAAGTGGTGACGAGGGAGAAGCCCTATTAAAACTAATTTCTGATTACTCATATGCTTTGGACTTATTAGATCAATATGATTATCAGAAACTAGAAATACCAAAGGGTAAAACCAAAGAAACATATCAAATTACATATACTGAGTCAAAGAAGCTGATCAACAAAGTTAGGTCTGCTTATAATACAACAGACCTTTTTGGACAGGAGAAAGACAGATCATTCGAAAGCTCTATTTCAACAATATATCAGACACACGAAGGACAGGACTTATATCCTTCTCTTGAAGAAAAAGCTGCCCACCTGTTGTATTTCATTACAAAGAACCATTCGTTCACTGATGGAAATAAAAGAATAGCAGCCTTTATTTTCCTTTATTTCCTGGACCGAAACGGAATCCTATATGACTCAGACGGTAATAAAATAATAGACAACAATGCTCTTGTTGCATTAACATTAATGATTGCAGTAAGTAATCCTGAGGAAAAAGACACCCTGATAAAAATTATTGTAAACCTGATAAATAAAAACGCCCCATAACAGCAAATATAAGTAAGGCGGGGGTTGGTGGCTTTCGAAAGTTTTGTACCTTGGTTTAAAAATTCTAACGGTGGATAAGAAGGCAGCCCAGAATTCCCGGCCTCCTCATATTTGCAAAACGTTAGGTGTAAATACCACCCATGTGCGTATGAGCCTCCGGTCGTCCGGCTAAAACACTGGTTTGATATTGTGAAGTGCCAATTATGAATATTTTGGGAGGAAAGCCGAATGTGATGGCAATGGCCATCTCTTTATCATGGTGTCGATATAAGCAGAGAGACAATTCAACGTCTTAATAATTTTGTTAAAGAGAATAAATTGTCAATCGGTTCATTGCATTGCGGTAGCGTACATTCAACCCCCTTTGAAGATAGCTGTTTTGATATTGGAGATTGTGTTGGAGTGCTTGAGTATTATGAAAAAGAATTTGTTGAAGTAGCAATTAAAGAATTTTATAGAATCATGAAACCTAACGGAAGATTTGTGCTTGATATACCAAATATCAAAAGCCCAAACGGAAGAGTTATGATGCTGATTGAGGAATGTATGGGACGACCAGATAAGTTTAATATGTTGCCTCAAGAATTTGAAAATATGATTGAAAAATACTTTGTCATAGATAATACAAATAGGGTTCTTGTCGAAAAGCATGGCTATATGGAAATGATATATTGCTTACAATGTAAAAAAAAAAGTTACTGTTAATAAGTCCCCATGTTTAAAAACCTGAAAAGATGAATAGGTAGCAAAAGAAGTAAGTTATCTGTCATCTCTATTGAGGTAAAACTACCAGAATCTCTTTCCCTTCATTAATGATTTTTTCAATGACTGTTTTATTGTCAACAATTACATCGATTTTTATTTTTTCCCCTTCTCTGGAGATATCCAAATTGAAATTATTATCAAATGCTCTAATTTTCTTCAGACTCATTTTATTCCAACCATCAGGTAAACTAGGTTTTAATTTAAATGAATTCAGCCCCACCGGACGAATACCAAATAAACCTTCCGTAATAATACGGCAATAGAGTCCACTCTCTGCGGACAAGTGTCTTTGATTACCCTCCGGCCATGCTTCAATAGCATAGGGAACATGCTCTCCCAATAAGCGTTGTGTTGAATAATGCTTAAGATATTCCATCCCTTTTTCTTTTTCTCCACTTGCCAATACACCACGTAAAGCGTACAGGGTAGACCTATCCCAAAACGTTTCACTTCCCGATTGAGTCAGTAAACCGTTTTCTGTCCAAAGATGAGGTGAAAAAAGTGCTTCAATGGTTTCTTCCTTTCGATCATAAATACCTACAGTCAGAGGGATACAAATCCAGGAACGGAGCACCTCATTCTCTTTGTAATACTTGTATGTTTCTAAACCTTCAACAGTCGCACCAAAATAATCTTCTATTGCTTGACGCAATTCCTTTGCCTGCTTCTTATATTGTTTTATCTGAGAAGCCGGTTTACCCAGATCCTTTCCCAAATAGGTTGCCGAGATTAAGGCATCATAATATAATGATGAAGTAGCGAGGTTGGCGTCTCCCGATGGAAACCGATTCTCCAGTTCATCTGAATCTGAAGTTACAACTCCATCCTCATTTAAATTTCTTCTACAATACTCCAGACACCATTCCAATAATGGCCATAAATCCATTGCCTCCTGTTTATCTCCCCTTGCCAGCGCATAACGGGCTACACCATAAGCTATCATAGCACCATCGCCACGATCTCCTGCCCCATTCCATATATCCGATCCTTCTGCTATTATAGAACTGGGTATGGGCTTATATTCGTCGTTCATAAAACGGGCAAAGTGCTTAAAAGAGTTATATGCAGATCGATTCCCTGTCTCATATCCCAAAAAAGGGAAGAAAGGGTTGATATATTCTGCCTGGTCATTTGCCCAGATAGCAGCATAGTATGACTCCCCCCCCGGTCCGTGCATATATCCACCATTCGTTTTGTAAATACTCTCAGATCCACGTATCTTCGCGAAAGAGAACATGGTATTGATTACCGGATCAGGTGTCTCCAGAACCAAGTTGTCTTGTAACTCCGATATCAAATCTATCCTTTTAATCAGTTCCTTTTCAATATCAATCGACCCTGCCCTGTCATCATTTTTGTATGCCTTGAAATCAGCGTAGAAAATCACGGAATCTCCAACTTCAATCAATCTGCCCGGCACACCAGTTACCGTTGCCTCAATTATGTATACACCATCAACTCCTTTTTCAGGATCTGTCCTGATCACTGAATTAGCATCGGGAATCTCAACTAAAACTGCCCGTTCTCCCACATTTTTCAGTACATACTTTTCACCATAAGCCGCTTCTGTTGTTGATGGAAACAGATATCGGGCAAGATGCAGTTTCCCGTTCTGGTGTGCTGACAATTCACTGTCAACCATCATGACACCATCAAGAGAAATCTTATTTACTTTCTCCTGATGAATTCTTCTTGTATTCACAGTAATCATATCACTCACAACATCCCACCCAAATCGTCGCATCAGACTGGCATGCGTGTTATTGGGTATAGTTCGTAACATAGGCCAGACAAAACTGCGTTCCAATACAAAAGCACCTGCTTCATCTACTCCATATCTAAGAACTACGGAAATCTGTTCGCCACTCATCTCAATATGGTCGTGATGAGGTATGCTGGAATCAACATTCCAGGTGATCCCTCCCGTTTTGTTAATCTCCCAACGATTATCTTTTTGATTACTTTTTGTAAATCCTGCCAATACGATGAGTTGGCAAACAAGAAATATCGTTATTTTTTTCATAAGATAATATATTTATTTCTTCTCTAATTCTTTCAAGGTATATGGCTCTTCCGGTGAAGAATGACATGCGGCCATCGGCAAAATTACTTAATTATGTTGAATAAATAGTGCCCCACCGGTATCAACTGGCGGGGCACTCAAAATCTGTCTGACAATTATTCGACAGGTACCATGAAACGCATCAACTCCCGGTCGTGGTTGTTGACGATGCGGCATTCATTGTCGAAATACATTGTTGCACCATTCTCTGCCGTATAGGGTTCCCACTCGGGCAGCAGTCCCTCTACATTCGGATTCCCGGTTTTTACAAAGCTGAGCCAGGCTGAGCTCATCTTATCGGACAACAGCCATGCCTCTTCGGTGTTGCCGGTCCAGTCCTCTCTCAAATCGACATTGTGGAATGCCAGCGGAATATCAAGTCCGTGGAAAGAACCTTTCGAGGCATTGTCCACCTGGCTTTTCCATGCCAGAAAATAGACATAAAGCGGAGCGCTCGATTCCTGTGCGCGGGCATCGGCAGTACGGATGGTATAGGGCCTGAAAACCGTATCGATGGAAAGCAGATCCTGGGGCGTGTAATCGGGATATGCCCTGGCAAACAGGTCGATGTACTGGTCGGTCTTGTCGCCATACACTTTGACTAGGCGTTCCCTGGCCTGATCCATGGTCAACTCTTTCTCACCATAGGCGACGGGCATCATCTCATTCAATGTGGATCCCATCATCAACGGTATCTCTTTCGAGATCCCTGCAAAACCGGGGCTGAAAGGTTGTTGCAGCAAGACA
>JBAZIG010000035.1:0-10951 GCA_041651955.1 Minisyncoccota bacterium
CTACGGAGAGTGGTATCACCGTATCTACGGAGTGGAGCTGACAGCTGCCGAGGTGCTGCCGCTGATCGGCTCGAAAGAGGGTATCCTGCATGTCTCGATGACCTTCCTCAACTTCGGAGATGCGGTACTGGTGCCCAACCCCGGTTATCCCACCTATCGATCGGTGTCGAAGCTGTTGCGGGCAGAGGTGATGGAGTATGACCTGCTGGAAGAGAAGGGGTGGGAGCCCGACTTTGAGGCGTTGGAGAAAAGGGATCTGAGCCGTGTGAAGCTGATGTGGGTCAACTATCCCAATATGCCTACCGGTGCGAACGCCTCTCCTGAACTGTTCGAGAAGCTGGTGGCTTTTGGCAGGAAACACAACATCGTGATCTGTCATGATAACCCCTATAGCTTTATCCTGAACGACAGGCCCATGAGCATCCTCTCCGTGCCGGGAGCAAAGGAGATATGCATCGAGCTCAACTCACTGAGCAAGTCGCACAACATGTCGGGATGGCGCATGGGGATGCTGGCATCCAACGCACAGTTCGTACAGTGGGTGCTCAAGGCCAAAAGCAACATCGACAGCGGTCAGTTCAAACCGATGCAGCTGGCGACGGTGGCTGCACTCTCAAATAGTGATGAGTGGCATGCCGGGATGAACCGTATCTATCGTGAGCGCCGTAGCTGGGCTGAGAAGATCATGCTGCTGCTGGGTTGTAGCTACGATCCCCGGCAGGTGGGATTGTTCGTCTGGGGTAAGCTGCCGGCAGAGACGGAGAGCAGCGAAGCGCTGGTCAACGATCTTCTGCAGAGAGCACGGGTATTTCTCACACCCGGCTTTATCTTCGGCAGCAACGGGGAGCGGTTTATCCGCATCTCGCTGGGTGCCTCCGCGGAGAAGCTACAGGAGGCTTACAGACGGATTGAGGAGTATATTCGATGATGTGAGGATTGGGTGATTAGCTGATTAGCTGATTGGCTGATTAGCTGATGTGAGGATTGGCTGATTAGCTGATGTGATGATTAGCTGATTAGCTGATGTGAGGATGTGGTGATTTGAGGATTTTGAAATTGGGAATGAACTACAATAGAGACAATATAAAAAACAGACAATATGGAATTCGAATCGATTTTATTGCCGGGCATTGACGCGAAGAGACCGCTGGTGATTGCGGGTCCCTGCAGTGCCGAAACAGAAGAACAGGTAATGACCACCGCCAGGGAGCTGGCAGCTGTGGGGGTGAAAATATTTCGTGCAGGGGTCTGGAAGCCCCGTACCAAACCAGGCGGCTTTGAAGGTGTCGGCAGCCCCGCTCTCAAGTGGATGATGCAGGCGGAAAAGGAGACCGGCATGTATATGGCCACCGAGGTAGCTACCGAGAAACATGTCTATGAGGCGTTGAAGTATGGGGTCGATATCCTTTGGATAGGAGCACGTACCGCTGCCAACCCTTTTGCCGTGCAGGAGATAGCGGATACCCTCAAGGGAGTGGACATCCCCATCCTGATCAAAAACCCGGTGAACCCTGACCTGGAACTATGGATCGGGGCACTGGAGCGACTCTACAATGCGGGCATCCGTAAGCTGGGGGTGATACACCGCGGCTTTAGCACCACCGATAAAACCATTTACCGTAACATCCCGCAATGGCATATCCCCATCGAGCTGAAACGGCGCTTTCCCACCCTGCCGATGATCTGTGACCCCAGTCATATAGGCGGTGCACGCAACCTGATCTTCAAGATCAGTCAGCAGGCCATGGACCTCAACTATTCGGGACTGATCATCGAGTCACACAGCTCTCCCGATGAAGCGTGGAGCGACAAGGCACAGCAGGTCACACCCGCGGCACTCAAGGAGATTCTCGACACCATCGTGATCCGTGATACGGTGCAGACTACCGAGGATCTCTCGGTGCTGCGCGACCAGATCGATGACCTGGACAATGAGCTGCTGCAGCTGCTGGCCAAGCGTATGCGTGTCTCCCGCGAGATCGGTCATTACAAGCTGGAGCATGGCATGCCGATCCTGCAGACACAGCGTTACGACCAGATCCTCACCGATCGTGCCTACCAGGGTGAGCGGATGGAGATGTCGGGCGGCTTTGTGAAGAAGGTGCTGGAGGCGATCCACTCCGAGTCGGTGCGTCAGCAGATGGTGGTAATGGAGAAAGCAAAAAAGTAACCCTTACAGGAAGAAACGATGAAGATACTGATCCTTGGAGCCGGCAAGATGGGTTCCTTCTTTGCCGATGTGCTTAGCTTCGACCACGAGGTGGCGGTGCTTGACACCGATCCGCAGAAGCTGCGGTTTATCTACAACACACAGCGGATGACCGATCCGATGGAGGTGCAGGCATTTGCACCGGAGCTGGTGATCAATGCCGCTACACTTAAATATACTATTCCTGCATTCGAGAAGGTGTTGCCTTTTCTTCCGGAAACATGTATTCTGAGTGATATAGCTTCGGTGAAAACCGGACTGGAAGAGTTCTACAGGGAACGCACCCGCCCCTATGTCTCCACACACCCCATGTTCGGGCCCACCTTTGCCAGCCTGAACGACCTGAGTAGTCAGAGTGCCATCATCATTGCCGAATCATCGCATCTGGGTAAGGTCTTCTTCCGCGATCTCTACCGGCACCTGAAGCTGAACGTGTTTGAATACTCATTCCGTGAGCACGACGAGACCATCGCCTACTCGCTCTCCATCCCCTTTGCCTCCACCCTGGTGTTTGCTTCGGTGATGAAGCATCAGGATGCACCCGGCACCACCTTCAAGAAGCATATGCAGATCGCCCAGGGACTGCTCTCGGAAGATGACTTCCTGCTTACCGAGATCCTTTTCAACCCCTATACACCGGGACAGCTGACACAAATACGCGAGAAACTCAAGGAGTTGCTGGCAATTATTGAAACCAAAAACTCCGAACGAATGAAAGCCTTCTTAACGGGGGTGCGCAAAAATATTCAGTGATATCCCCTTATTCAAATGATTGTGAATGATGGATGTTATTTCACATTCTTTGAACTCCATTAATTGACATAATGTGCGTTGGCTTTTTCACATGTACACTGAATATATTTTATATAAATGTTTAGGGAGCAGATTATTTTCATTTCAATAATACCGTCTTTTTAATTGTAAGAAATAATTCTCAAAAAAATACTTTGATAAGATAGAAACAAAAATCGTACAAAAGACAACTATCCCATAAAATGCAATATGACTCCATACCAAGGCAATTTGGACTAAATACTTTTTCAGTAGAAGTATTACGCCAAAAATGATAAGCATATGATACATATAGATACCATAAGAAATTTCTCCTAAGAACGACATCGTTTTACTTCTCAGTCTGATTATGCTATTATCTACGGTGGAGATACAGATAATGGTATATAAAAACAAGAAATCTATCAACAACGAAGATAACACAGGCGTTTGAAACACAATGAGCCATACATTGTTGTGAATATTACAATGAAACAGTAAAAACACCGTAAGCGTAATAAATGTGATGATCTGAATAGGCACTTTAAACAGAAACGATTCGGTAAATGATCGTCCATACGTGTATATAAGGTAGGCCCCCAAACCGCCGACTGCCATAGATTCAATCTTAAAGATGGCAATTAAAAAACTAAACAATTCATTCTGTATTTCAAAACTCAAAAAGTATAGAATAATCTTAAACAAAATAACTGATAAGAGCAGAACCAATACTTTCTCTTTAATATACTTAAAAAGAGGAGCCCAGATCAAATAAAACACCTCTTCCACACCTATAGACCATAAGGGTTCCAATAAGTGATGCCCGAAATAGAATGTCACCAGTCCCGGCATAAAAAACAGAAAGTAAAACCATGTTTGCTTCAGGTTATAGGGAATTTCATAGTCTATCTGAAGAATAGAAAACAGATAAGGCAGTAGAATAACCCCTATAAAAATCAACAAAAAATAGAGAGGCCAAATTCGTAAAACCCTTTTTAAGTAGAATTTCTTCACTTTGATGGTCCCCATTCTTTCGCGTTCTTTCAACAGTAAATAGGTTATTAAAAATCCACTCAGCACAAAGAAGAATGTAACAGCATGCCCTCCGTTTCTGAACAACCCCAGCCATTCAAAATTATCCATTTCATATTTTCGTCTAATGGTTTCGCCATGATGCAATACCACGAGGAATGCGGCAATAAACCGAAGAGAGTTTAGACCTGGGAATAGGGTAATATTCTTGTGGTCTGAAATTTTGTTGTTCGCTGTCTTTTTTTTCACAAAAAGGTTTTTTTTATATCTTGTCACCGACTTTTCATTAGGCGTGTCGACCGCAGATTATTACTGTTGAGCCGTTTTTTATCACTTGATATGACAACGGCACAAATACAGGGGGGGTAGAACATTGGGTTGTTGTAGTGGCGTAAATGAATATAGATATGGGAAAATTCAAAGGTTTCTCAAAACAGCAGCATATGATGTTGTGGTAAAGTTCCGGAAAAAAGGAATTGCTGCAAAAAGCGAAATCGTTTTACGTGGTTTTAATCCAAACTTACTTTCATAGTGCGGGTTAATGAAATAATAGATTTCATCTACCAGTTGTAGATTTATTTCCTTCACCAGTTTTTTTAAATGTTCAATCGTCATTTTACACTCTTTTATCTCCATCAATTCAGATATTGTGCGTTGGCTTTCTCCCATACACTCTAATAATATTTTATATAAATATTTAGGTAGAAGATGAATAAATGGCATAAAAGAGGGAACACTGTTATGGCATATTTGCTGATGTCCACCAAATGGCATTTGCCACGGGGGAAAACCAACATATATAAGTCCATTTCTATTTAAATGAGTGACTGCCATCGTAAGTAGTCTTTTCTTTTCTGGTACATGTTCAATTACATCGTGGATAATAATCACATCGTATTTTTCGTTCGTTTCAAAACTGAAAATATCTTGACATAAAAATCTCCCGGGAAGCCCTTCTTCTTCGAAGAACTGTCTTGCTTCTTCAATCCGGATGTCTGAAATATCTATTCCAGTCACCATACACCCCCGCTTTGAAAATGGCAATAAATTACCACCCTCTCCACATCCTATTTCTAAAACGTTGTAATCTGGGATGATTTGTTTATGCTTTTCTATGAATGGGAGAAAATACTTCTCGCATGTTCTCGCTAATTCATAGAAGTATTGTTTTCTATTTATATGTCTTTTTTGCATGCACTCATTTTTTATAAATGAATTGCGCAGTACAGACAAAATTTGAGGGGATATAATCCGTGAGTATGTACATAAAACGCAAAGCTTTTATGACATTACGAGAAAAAGAAGAAAAATCTAATTTCGGTTTTGGTTAAAAAAAGAAAAAATCAAAATGTACGGCTCACAGAAAAAGAGAATGATCTCCCGCCGTATGTTTTGTGAATAACCGGATCGTGTCCGCGGTCGTAGTTTTCAGATTTGTGAGGCAAAAGATTTTCAGTAGGAAAATTATATTTATCGCGGACATAATCGTCGGGAGTGTTTGTATAGAAGATTTGTGCGTAATTTAGAAGGTTTACCCCGCTCAATTTAACCGAAATATCTCTTTTAGGGAAACGATAACTCATCACAACATCCATCGAATTGAAAGGAGCTTTGTACTCGTGTTGATAAGCATTTTCACCCAACACAAAAAGTTGGCGACTGCTTCTGTTGAACAGCAAGTTGGCATTTAGCCGTTTATCGGAATAATTCAGCCCAATGTGTAAGAGGTAAGGCATTTGGCCCGAAAGCGGTCGTTTTTGTATGCTTTCAGTTTCCATAAATGTATCTTTGTCTTTCATTCCCATTCTTTTGCCATAAACGGATGAATGGGTGAGCGTAAATCCGGCAGCAAACTGAATGTTATGTATGAAATTGGCATCCGTTATGAATCCCAATTGTTTACGTACATTTGCTTCGATGCCGTAATTAACCGCCTTGTCCGAGTTTTGCAACACATACATCCGTTCGTCTTGACCATATTCGTATGTGGTACGTTCTATGGGGCGGTTTATGTGCCTGTAAAACAGTCCGACGGATATAAAATCGAATGCTCCCATTTGTTTTTCAACCTGAAAGTCGACAGACTGAAGAGAGGACGAACGTATCGGCCGGTTGACAGATGTGCCGAGCAATTGTGTGTCATAAACAGGAAAAGGAACATAGTCAGCCAATTGCGGGTGAATAACCGAACGCTGATAACTCAAACGCATATTCAAATCTCTTGAAGGTATGAATGTGAGGTTTGCCGACGGCATAAAATCCCAATTTCGCACAATGTTCTCGTAATTGGTACGCACTCCCCAAACCAGACGGAGTTTTTCGCTCCAACGGTGCTCCATCATCGCGAAAAGAAGGTGTTCCATCATCGCTTTCACAAAATTATTCTGCTCAAATGTCCGATAAATCTCTGGTGCCGGACTGTTTTTGTATTGTAAAATCAATTCGCCATACTTATACCGGACGCGCTTGTAGCTGCCATTATACCCGGTAGTGAATTTGCTTGCCGGATTTTCCCGACGAAAAGGGAACGAAACAGACGCCCCTATCCTGAAACTTTGCTCCCGATTTTCGTATCGTCCGCTTGATGCAGGATATATCTCCCTCAATTGGGGATTGTTGTGTAGAAAATACAACAGCGAATCGTCGCGCAGCGGCTTGTACATTTCCGAAAACGCGGCATCTTTTCGTTCACGCTGTATAAGTGTGTGCGACGCGTTCCATTTTACTGAAAAGTTATTGATGACGTGCTGTCCGTCCAATTTATTCTGCAACAGGGTGGAAAATGTAGGATAGTTGAAAAACTGACGGCTCAGATTCTTATCATCATCCGGAATATCTTCCAAGTGCTGTGATATTTCGGTTAAATCGTTTTCAAAACTTCTCGTGAAAATATTCCGCAGGCTTATTCTGTTTTTCTCAAATTGCAATCCCACATTCAGCATTCCGCCCGTAACGGTGTGGTAGCCGTATGTGTGTCCCGCGTTTCGGCTTTCGCTCATTTTGCCCGCATATTGCCCGACGCTCTTCCATCTGCCACGTTGCGTGTGTTCAATAACCGATTGTTGCTGGGTATTTTGTGAAGAAAGAGTAAATAACAACCCTAACCGGTTGCTGTTGTCCCCCAACGTACGCGTGCGGCCAATGGTTAAGGAGTATTGTTGAGACGGCGGCATTCTGCGGTCGGAAATCCGAAAGTGTTCAGTCGGAATTTGTGCGGCATTCTCAGGAATCTCGCGGCTTCCGTCGTCCAATCCAATAAAATCCCATTTGCCGTTTTTTCGTGCACGCTGGTTTTGAAATGTACTTTGCGAATTTAGTTGACATTTTGCTTTCAGTTGTATAAAATTTCGTTCCGGAATATCTTTTGTGATGATATCGGCCATTGAGCTGCCGAAGCTAACGGGGATGTCAGGCGTAGTTGATTTAAGCAAACGTACATTATCCACTATTGAAAGGGGTAGCATGTCGAAAGAAAAAATGCTGTAGGCCGGATCGTAATTGGGCATCGGAATACCATCGAGGGCAATTTCGTTCCATCGTCCACCTGCGCCACGGACGATGATACCGTTGTTTTCGGGAGTAACGATACCCGGAATGAGTCGCAACGCGTCGCGAACAGTGTTAGCGGCAGAACGCCCAATTTCCTGTCCGGCAAGTACAGTGCTGACATAAGGCCTGTTTCGTTGTGCACGCAGTGCGCCGATAATGGAGCTTTCGGGCGGAATTTGGGCAACTACTATCTCGTTAAGCGAAACGTTTGTTTCTTCCAGAGCTACATCCAGACGCGTTGTTTGCTTTGTGCCAATCTCAACGGATGTGACCTGTATCGGTTCGTATCCCAAAAAACGGATCTCAACGTTAAAATTACCTACCGTAAGCGGCAACGCATAATCACCGTTCACTCCCGTTATTGTCCCCTTTTGCTCGCTTTGCACCCAAATGGAGGCACCCGCGAGCGGTACGCCAAGCCTATCGGTAACTTTACCCGCCAGGTTCCCATCGGCCGGTTTTTTGTTGACGCGGCGCACAATCACAAAACGCGAAGCGTTGATTTTATGATACGTAAGAGGTGTATTTTCTAGCGATAAACGCAGCCACGTTTCAATTTCCGGAGATGTGGTTTCAAGTGAATGCGCTGTAATACCCTGTAAAAATTGAGATTCATAGGTGATGGATTTTCCGTTTTCTTTGGCAACATCAGAAATACGTTCGATGCGCGAGAGCATGCTCTCATCCGGAAACGAAGAGGTTTGTGCAAACGTGCTTTCGATGAAAAATAATACGAAAAACGTAAACAGTATCTTATGGTAATTCCGTGACATTTATGGATTGGAAGACTATTTTATTGTCTGTAATGCGATAGTATAAATCGTACAAAGCAGCTATTTCATCTGCGATTTCACTGATTGCGGAGGTTTTGTCGAGCGTCATGTTTATAGACATTGTTTCGGGTTGGGATTCGAAAACAACGTTTTTATGATATAGTTGCCGGATGCGCAAACGCAATTCATCTGCCGTGGCGTTTTCCAACACAATTGTTCCCTTGCGCCATGCGGCTTTTCGGGTGCTGTTTGTCGATTCCTTAGAGAGTTTTTTTTCTGTGATGCCATATCTTGCCTGTTGATTGGTTATCAATTCCATGCTTTGGTTATGCTGAGTTGAGACGTTCACTTTCCCACTCAATACGCTGATTTCCTGAAACGGCAGTTCCCTGTAACTCAGAATTGTAAAACTTGTTCCAAGCACCCGTACCGTAATTCCGTTGTGCAAATGGACAATGAAGGGATGGGTAGCGTCGGGTTTCACGTTGAAAAATGCTTCGCCTTCGTCCAGCCAAACCTCACGTGCCCTTTCACGAAGAGTCGTTCCTGAATTTAGAATAATTTCCGAACCGTCGGATAAGGTGATATTTTCGATCGCATCGATTGCAGTATATTCTCTTTCATGATCTTCTGTTTGTTGGTGTTGCGGTCTGTAAAATACAAATATACCGATAATCAACAGCGCGATACCGGCTGCTGAGCCGATAAAAGCGGGCGAAAACTTGTGTTTTTTGGGTTTTCCAATTTTTTGAAAGATGAAATCGGTTATTTCATCGTCTAACTCATCAATCAGCTCATCGGTTATTTTAAATTTTTTTTGGGGGATAATTGATGATTCGAGTGATTCGACCACCTCATTTTCTGCCTGCGAAGTTTCACCTCGACGGTATCGTTCGAACAAGCTCCGGATAATTGCCGCTTTCTCTTTAGCCGATAATTCTTCTTCCATTCTACTATCGTTGGGAGGTTTAGGATGGATAAAATTACTACTTTTGTTCCAGTTTGCAAACCACAGATCAGATATTGTTAAATGCAATTGAGAATAAAGATAGAAAAGCTTTTTCTCGATTTTATGAAAGGTACAGTCGTACCGTTCTTTGTTTTGTATTGTATAAGGTACATGACAAAGAAATTGCAAAAGATATTGTCCAAAATTTTTGGCTCTCTTTATGGGAAAATCCGCGCATTTTGCGTGCGAATAAAGATGGGAGTGTTAAGGTTTTCATGCTGCAACATCTTCGCTTCCGGATTTACGATGTGTATCGTATTGCTGTTCCCGAATTTATTCCGATTAAGAATACCGACATCGCGTTTATGGACGAGGTAAACATAAATATCGAAAAAGAAGAGTTGCTGCAAATTGTGCAGGATGCATTGAAGAACAGTTCGAATTTAGCACAAAAAGCTTTTTGGATGCGAATAGAAAATATTCCTGCTAAAAAAATTGCGAATGAACTGAAAACAACACCTCAAACGGTTCATAATATTTTCTCGAAATCATTAAAAACCGTTCGGGACTATATAACAAAGCATTATCCCGAGATTTCAAAGAGAGGGAAAGAACTATTTATCTTGATCGTATCAATAACGTTTTATTTTTTTAAATAAATTATCCAATCCCAATCTGTTGGATCCCCTACACCAACACTTGGAGTGTACAGAAACAGTTTTGCTTTTTGATTGGGGTTGGCTGCTAAAAATTCACGTACTTTTACCAGGCCCTGAACGGATAGCCACACCTTCTCATAATCCAACTCACGATTGTCGGGATTAAACACATTTTCAAAACCGTTGGGATAGAGGAAGTCTTCGGTTAGTACAAATTCAAAAGAATTGGCAGGCTCCAGTTTTTCGGGGAACGTCATTTTCCCCAATCCCATCCAGTGAATGGTTCCGGAAAAAAGTGGTTGGTTGAGTTCTTTATAAATTAGTTGGACACTGCCGAAATCGCTTGGTTCAAAGTATTTGCTTTCAATAGTGAAATGATCGGTTTTTTTAGTAAAACCGAATATCATTCCGCCTTCAAAAGCGTTCGTTGTGTAATCGACTTTTAGCATCAGAATTTGGTTTGGTGCATCTGTGTCAATGTTAATATCTATATTATCCGAATTGCAACCAAACAGGATGCCGATTAGAAATAAAAACAGGATTTTTGTTTTCATACGATTAAAGTTATTGCTTTTTAAATCTATTATATGGAACTTACTTTAATCATTACCAATGGGTGTAATGGTTTTAGCTAACGCTGATTTTTGATTCATGCTCGTTTCATAAATAAATAAATAAATAAATAAATGCTTGTTTATAGCCAGGGTAAAAAAAGGTTTTATTTAAGTGTATGCTGTATCTAATAGATGAGATTTCACGTAAAATGTTGCGCCGATTATTAGGAAAATGAATGGGTCATAACAATTCTTAATCTTTTTATTGCGATTTGGTCTGCGGTTACTGCCTTTAAAGAAACAATGTATATTTCCTCCCGTTACTCCGTGTAGATGCGAATGATCTTCGCATCATTGGAGGGGCGGCTGTTACCATCCACCGCAAGGGAAGCGATTCTGTCGATCACCTCCAGCCCCTCGGTCACCTCCCCGAAAACGGTGTACTCCCCGTCGAG
>JBAZIG010000036.1:0-10834 GCA_041651955.1 Minisyncoccota bacterium
TTCTCTTTTTGATGAATATCAACAAGCTTTAGATGAAGCTGATTTTTATTATCAAAGCGAAGCTGCCTATGAGGAGTTTAAAGCGAAATATTCATCTTTATATTTTCCAGAATATAAAGACGATTTTTCTGTATACCTGCCAGTTAGTGATGAATCGGTAAGTAAGCTGCTGAATAGTGAAGGGAAAGTGCTAATAGCAGGTAAAGAAAAAGATTTTAGGGATGTATTCAGTTATGATAAAATTAAAGAACTCGGGTTAGCTATCCCATTTATTGATAACCCGGAAGTCGAAATTCCTGTAGTTAAAGAATCCGACATGTCTACTAAGAGCATTGTTATACCTGGTAACTTTAATCCTCAAACTGATACTACATTTACACGGGTAGACCAGTTTGCAGGCGGTATGGAGGGTAACGAAAATTTTCCTTTTTATAATAGTGATAAGAAAACTAAATTATGGGTAAATAGCTATGTATGGGAATCAAACGTACACCATGGTTATTTAAGTCTGTACATTACAGTATCCTTCAGGAAAAAAGGACTTTTTGGTGTTTGGTATAATGGTAAAGCTTCTTCAAATGCTTGGCTTGAATCACTTACGTATTATCATAAAAATGCTCCTTCATATATAACTATTACTGATAATTTACCTTATATAGCAAAAAATAGACCTGCATTACGACCAGGTGAAAATGTAAATCCTATGTATTCTCATAATAAAAATTCGTCTCATAATTACGAGTTCGGCCTTGGTTATTATCCAGATTATTGCTTTGTGGGAGTACCTTTTAGAATGGTAACACCTTGGATAAAGGGGGTGGGATATTTTACTCATCAAGGATTTGGTAATACAAAGTTTGGTGTAACATTTTTAAATAAACAAGTTAATCCAAGTGGACGTAGAACTCCCGATAACCCCATTTAAATAAAAGATTATATAATATATATAATATGGGAAAGATCCATATGGGATTGGAATATAAAAGGCTGGTGGAAATGTTCCGTGCGGCCGCTTAGTTTGTTGGGATCGCCCAACTGGGCGATCCCAACAAACTAACTTATCGTTGAATAACAACTGTCCAAGAGAGGGAAGAAGTTAAATGCTTAGGGCAGAAAGTACAATCTATTATAGATATAAATGTAAACAGCCAATGTCATTAATATAAATAGGAAATGAAAAAAATTAGCATAACATTTTATTTATTATTAATTTCTTTATTCATTTACTCACAACCCCAATATACTTCTCGAAACGGGATTTATTCTTTTGTTGAATTAGGAATTGGGGGTACAATACCACAAACAGGAAACACAGACTTTTCCGGAGTCTGTCTTTTCTTTGATAATTCACCCGGATATATATTTGATAATACATTTTCAAATAATACATTTTCCTTGGGTCTTGGATATTCAGTAAAGTTATTTAAACTTAATTCTAATTTGTCTGAGTATTCTAATAAAAATACTCTATTTTCGTTTCCTATATATTTTCACGGTACATACTTTCATAGGAGAAATGAAGGTAAACATACTCCCTTCTTAAACGCAAAATTTGGATATGAAGCCTTATCAAAAGAAATAAATTTCGAAAATAAAGATGATAATGTACAATGGTCTAAAAAATATTCTGGAGGTTTATATGCTTCAATATCAATTGGGGACTTATATGAAATTACTGATGAAGACCGGCTATCTCTTTCTATCACTTGTCGTCTACATAACTACTCTATTGTAGACTCTAATACTAAAGTGGAACAAAAACCAATATCTATATCCCTTAATATTGGTTGGTTTTTTTATTAATCTTATACTTATCCATTTGTACTATTTAGCCTTAAGCTTATCCGATAAATTGGAGTTGCTAACTTTGCCGGGTGGATAAAATAAGCATCTCCAGAAAAAGGCTTGTCTCCCACCACCAAAGTTTCCTGTTGCCTCATGGATAGTTGCCGGTATGTGTACAAACCTTCTATTTTGTATAGCTACAGGACAACATACAAATATTTATCCGAATAATTGATTTTGACATCGATTTTCAAATAGGGCTTGGCAACTCGATGGATTATTTGGTATCATTAATGGGTTGGATATCGGCATACCGCAAGTAAGATCCTTCGCTATCGTGACACCAAAATTTGTTGGTCCGATTAACTTTAGTGTCTAATTTTGACACCAATATTACATTTTTCATCCTGGTTCTGATCCATATTTTACACCTGATGAAATCCGGTATTATGATAATTCAATTGATTTGGACGTTCCGTATTTGCGGTCGGACTTTCCCCTACAATCTTCTGCAAAAGTATTCATGTTCCAATTCCTAACGCATTATACCTTTTACATTGAGATAGGTAGTCAACTATTCTTATAGTTTAAATCCGTTTGAGCGTTTCTCTGATTGTGATATATCCAGATTTTCAAATACAGATTTGAAATGACTATTGAACCACTTGCAGTTTTCATCAAGTATGGATTTAACCAATCCTTTTTTTGATAAAGCTACTATTTTGAGTTTTCCGATATTCATATTATCTACAAAGGTAATGTTGTCAAAAAGGGATAAGTTTTCTGCAACCCGTTTTATTCCCTCGTGATAATTAAACTCTATTTGACTGTCTGATACATTATGTCCGCCCAAAGCAATACGTTCCGTTATCCGGCTTTTGCAATCATTCAACGAATCGATGCCAATGTAGATTAGATTTGCTGTAAAGTTATTCTCCTTGAATTTTTTTGTGATGTTGGTGGCCATATCAGAGGAAAAATTTGTTTCAAAAGCGAAATCCTTACGCTTTTCAATGGCTTCATTGGTTAATTTTTCCAAAGTACTTACTACACCACCCTCTAACTGTTCTACTGATAAATGAGGATATTTGTTTGCATAATGAGCAAACACTATATCCCCATTAAAATAATCTGTCCCTGGACGGATGAATTCATCTTTTAAGGTGCTTTTTCCTGCACCATTTGGCCCGGCAACAAGAGTAAAGTGATTAATGTACATCAGCTGCAGAGTATCTTATCCGTTCCGTTAGTATAGCATACTGTCCTTGACCGGGTGGTACTAATTGACGAAGAATTGTATATGTCCTGTTTTCACTGTTAAACAGCAATAAATCTTCGCTTCCGTCAGCATTAGCACCGATAAACTCTTTATCGCTTTTACACCTGTTATCACGATATTTTGGCGTTAGGCCCTTTTCCCAAAATTCAACATATAGGCTGGCTATCTTTTCATTCATCCTGCGTTCTGTTTCGGCTGCAGTTAAACCGCTTGCCAAAATAGTACTTTTTTTAAATTGGATTTTTTCTAAATCATTCATATTATTGTTTGCCATATTTTCAAAGTGTTTGAAATTATACATCAAATAGCTACCTTAGTGGGGTCCAGTCCATACAAAGATACAAAAAATTAGGATATGATCAATATTAAAATTGATGTTTCTATTACTTCCACTGTTCTAAATCAACGTATTCACAAGCGCCTATCCAATTTTTCAAATGAGAATTTGAGATGACTATTGAACCATTTGCAGGTTTCATCAAATATGGACTTAACTGATCCTTTTTAGATCGCCCAATTATTGATATGAATCAATGTAATTCAATTGATTAACTATTTCCGAGGCTGTTATTGTTATAATAGTATCTACACAATTTTGATTTAGAATAATTACACCCAAATCAGGAAGTAGATCATCTGTATCTCTAATGTTCTTATTTATAATTATATTTTTATCCGAGTAGGTCCTAAACTTTTCAGTATTGACATTAACACCCATTGAATTTATCAAGATTAATTTATCGTTGTTTCTTTTAGTTACAACATTGTCGAGTATATAATTAGAAAATGTAATTACACAATTCCCACAACCAATGTCATTTACCAAATATATTTCTTTGATATTACGATCCAGTTGAATTCCATAGATGTCCTTAATTTGGGACTCTATATATTTATATTCGTTGCTCCTTTCATTAGTACAACTCTGTAAATATATTAAAAATAGCATTAATGCATTATAGATTAATAATGTCATATATCTTGTTATTTTTCTTTTCATTTTTCTTTTCTATATAAAGATTTCCATTTATAATAAATGATGATGATGGCTTATATTCATATGACTTAATTGATATATCTTTTTCTTTCCTATTAAAATCTTTATCAAACAATAATACCTTAAAAGGAAAGTAGAATAACTCATTTTCTTTTGCTATACCGTCTTTAACTATGACTACAAGTTTCTCTTCCTCATAATTGTAAAGTATATTTACAACAAAATTTTCTTTAATACCTAATTCATCTAACTTTTTAAACGGATCTTCCATATCGGGTGATACAGGATATGCTATTTCCGAGTCACTTAGTATTTGTATACTTCGTTTTATTGATAAATCATTATTCAATTCGTATACATACTTTGAATAAATTGATACTAAATAGAATCTATTATTTATAACCAAAGTTTTAAAAAACGGATCAAAAAGGGATTTGTCTGCATCTGATAATTCTATTATATCTGTTAACTTAAATCCATAACAGCTTTTTATAATATCATTATCAATATCAGAGAGGTTGATTTTACACATTAATGCTCCAGATGCGATATTATGTCGAATAATTTCTAAACTAAATTCACCACTGTTATTGCTATATTTTTTCTGATTATTAATCCAAAATGTTGTGAATATGAGTTCTTTATTGTTATTTACATTAACTTCCTGAACATAAGGAGCATATAGCGCATATTGATTTTCATCATCATCGACAGCATAATCGGAAATGCTTCTTGTATATATGGGTATCCCGATATTGTTCATTAACAATATTTTACCTGTAATATTTGAATATACATAAAGAGAGTCAATACTTGTTGCCCAAACATTAGTCACCCTTCCTACAGCTGCTTCTGCGTTTATTAATGGTATTGTTTTCACAATATTGCCAGATGTATTCAGTACTTTTACTTCTGGATTAAAATTCCTTTTCCAGAACAGTATATATTTACTCGCATTCTGATCTCCCTTATTCAATATGCCTATGTACTCATAATTTTCACTAATTGGCAATACTAATGTAGATTGAAGAGAGCGAGTGCAAGAGCATAAACATATCAAAGACACAATGTGAATGATATATTTCATAACTATATTCATTACTTTCACGGGACACTTGTGAAATTATATAATTAAATAATAAGGTGTATCGAAGTACACCTTATTATTCTTATCGACCTATTACTTTATTAGTGGAATTACCATTTGAGAGGTTTCGTCTTGTGGATTTGTATAGAGTAAAAATGATCCATTTTCATTTTCTTGCGTTTCGAAATTAAGTTTACCCATCTCCACTATTTGTTTTAACTCGGAACCAATATCAGTACCTTCCCAAATTTCAATTAACCCGGCATCACAAGCACCAGATGAAGCGCACGGCGTTATGATAATATCATCAAAACAATTATAAGGTCTGTCTGGATAACAATTGAGTAATGGGTAAATAAAACGACGCCTAAGCCCCCAGGCAGCAGTTTCATTTTCTGGTGTTGTTACTGTTGTTCCTCTTGTTTCTGCCAATTCTCTTTTACTTTCCACATTTGGAATTATCACCTCTTTTGCATAGGCCAAAATCTGTTCTTTTTGTCCTGTCGTTAGAGAAATGATTTCATCGGACAAGATGTTTTCACTAAGTTGATTTTCATCACTACAAGCGGCTATAAGCAGCATTATTGATGCAACCATGACATAAATAAAATGATTTTTTTTCATAACAATTGCTTTTTTAATTAATTACTAATGTTTCGCACGTCCCTTAAATGTATGACAAAGAGATAGAATCGGGATTTATCCTGAATATCGTTGACGCTAAGCGAAAATATCTTCTGCGGAAACCCGCAAGGGGGTAAAGTCCACAGTACTTTATGATAAAAATGTATTTACGGTACAATATCAACTGGTAATGATAACAGAATACCTACATCAGCACTTATTGCCGCTAAATCACCATTATACAACATTTCCCTCAATCTGTCGTTATGTTTTTCTTTATCAATAATGACTTGAGGGTCATTGTAATCCGGAAAAAGTTCGGTAATCGTATAAACGCGAATATCTTTGCCATTATATTTACAGTTATACCATCCGTCCGGAATTCCGTATTCGGTCTCTTTTAATTTGAGTTTTAATTCTTCGACAGTTTCTCCCTTGATTAGTGGGATTTTATACTTTATGGTATATCCATATTCTCTTTTTCGTACCGAATTATCTGTAAAGGTAAATTTGAATTGAAAACCTGCCTTGTAATCAAACCTGTATTTCACAGGACTACCAGTTTCATCCGTTATTGATAAAACCTCTAATGGACTTTTCTCCAAAAAGCTTTTATCTCCATTTTCATTCAGCTTTGAATCTAATTCAACAAAGTCATGTAATGAGATTTTACCATCCTTATCGAAATGTAAAACATTTCCTTCATTATCCACAAATAGAACTTCTATTTCTGGCGCATATCCCACTACGGCTTTGTCTGAATTGTCACATCCGCACAATAGGGTAAATAATCCCACGATAAATATTCCTATAACAGATTTCATAGTTTTATCTTTTTAGTACAGCATAATGGGTTTGATATCTAAAATTATAAGCATCAGTACCCCCGCCGTCGATTGGATCTGTAAATTCAGGAGGAACTTGTGTATTAAAGCTTCCGCTTATAAAGTATCCGTCGCAATGCCTATTCCATCCCCAGTTGCAATGTACGTAGTCTTTTATATTACTACTACTATATTGTACTCTTCTTGCTCCATCGATGAGCCAGGCGTGCCCATCTTTGTATTGATATATCAGACCTAAGAATTTATTCGTTCTATTGGCCCAACTTTCTACAATGACCAGAGAATTTGGATTTTGACTAAGTGCATTGCGCACTTCATTCACACCGTAGTTATATATAACGGTTGATCCTGAAAGGCCACACCAATTTTTTAAATGTTTTACCATATCTCCCGTATCCGCACCTGTTTGGCCATTACTTTTGTAATCAGCATTAACAGCTACACCCAGATAGCGCATCAAGTGGGAAACCTGGATTGCGGATTGTGAATGTTCTGATGCTGTAGTATGAAGCATTCCATAACCTCTGCGAGTATCTTCGCAGTCCGCAATAATTGTATCCCAATACAATGGGCTATATCCGTAAGAATTATTGTGTTGCCATTGAACAGACCCTAATGTTTGAAAGAAACTTAATGCCTGCGCTGCGGCTACCATCACACATCCGGCAGTACCATTTGGAGCAAATTTATTATAAGGAGCCCCTTGTCCCCATTTTGTTTTAAGCCTAATTGGTACATCTAAAAGGATAGTAGGTGTAGAATTGGGTGAATAGCCACCGGATGAACCGCCACCGCCGCCACCCTGGTCATCATACATTAGCATTTCTTCCACTTGCATCGCCATTGCTTGATCCAAAAACATTAGAAATCCATCATTCTTAACTCTCGAAAGAGTGTCTAAAGACAAACCCCCTTCATCGATAATAGCAAGGACAGGCGTAGTCCGTTTGTCGCCAGAAACAATCCCGAACCCTTGATCGTCATTAAAATTGATCAGGTAGAATAATGTCTCCACGTCTTCAGGTATTTCATAGTCATTATCTGATGAAGAGGATGATCTTGTTGTTGGATTGACATTGTAAGCCTGGATATCCTTGATTGTCCTTTTGGATATGCTTCGCATCCCGTTTGTAGAATTAGAATCAAATTGATCTAAAAAGGACATCAACGTTGCCTTAGCTTCATCTTCTGAAACTTTAAAAACGTTTGCGACAGCGTCTTCTGTAAAGACACTTATTTCATCAACTACATCATTGCTACATGCGATAAGGTGAGCAATGAAAAAAACAATGAATAACTTATATAGATTTTTCATAAGAATTTTTTTAAAGTGTTTATTACTCTATATACTAATCACGTATTCTTATAGATTACACAAATATATACAAAACATATTGTATGAATGAGTTTAATGTCAATTTCGATGCATAAATAATTCAGAAATTATATTTTATTTATAATAAATAACAAAAAAAGCTTTGCAGGGTTTAACAATTTAGAATTATAAATATATCCTAACTAAGAAGATGGGTGCTGATGACTCTATTTCCTGAATATTTAAACATCCTTTTCATAGAAATGAGATATTATATGTGACGTTACGGCTTCATCGTTGGGTTTTACGTTTCAACTTGTTTGAAGATCAAAAAGGATTTACCCTACAATCTCTAACACATTCAACCATTTTTCAGAGGGATAGTTTTATTATAATTTACAATAATGAACATATTATATGTTTTTTGTCTTGTAAAATTTATACATTTGCAACTTATAAAATACAATCATCGTTGCATTATGAAAAATCAAACTAACTATTATTCTTTAAAAGACTTTGAATTGTCGTTGAATCTATCGGCCACAGAGCGTGCAGAAGAATTCCAGAAGTATATTAACCAGATGGAGCAATATGGTTATGAGGGTTATTGGACAAAATCATATTCAGGAATAGGAGCCAAGATGAAGTTAAGCCAGGATCGGGAAGTCATTTCTTTCGTATCCAATGACTATCTTGGAATGTCTCAACGTACTGAAACTATCCAGGCAGGTATATCCGCACTTACTATTTATGGAACCGGAGCTTGTGCAGCACAAGTTATTGGAGGATACCTTGATATTCACGAGTAGTTAGAGAGGGAAATATCCGATTTTACCGGCCAGGAAGATGCCATATTGTTTTCTTCCGGTTTTGGTGCAAATGCAGGTGTTTTAAATGCGCTACTGGGAAATAATGACATCGCTATTATAGATCCGTTTATTCATACAAGTGCACTGTCTGGTTTAAAAGGGACTAATGTGAAACGTATAGGGCATAATAATTTAGAACATCTGGAGACAGTATTAAAGGATGTACAGGATAAATATTTGACAAAACTGGTAATTATTGACGGAGTTTATTCCCAAGATGGAGATTTATCAAGATTGCCGGAAATTATCAATCTTTGTCAAAGATATGGTGCTATGCTAATGGTGGATGATGCACATGGCATAGGTGTAATGGGAGCAAATGGCCGTGGAACCGTGGAACATTTTGACTGTTTGGGTAAAGTAGATATTATCTCCGGAACATTCAGCAAAGCCTTTGGTTGTGTGGGTGGATTTGTTGCATCATCAAAGAAGTTGATACAATACCTCAAATATTATGCTGATAGTAATGTTTTCTCTGCTGCGATAACTCCACAAGTTACCGCTTCCATATTGAAGTCCTTGGAACTTATAAAAAGTATGCCTGAAATCCGGCATAAATTGTGGGATAATGTGAACTGCCTTAGAAAGAATCTGACTTTGAATGGTTTTGATATTGGAAAATCACTTTCTCCTATTTTTCCTATTATGATAAGAGATAACAATAAAGTCTATGAAGTAGCAAATTTGTTACAGAAAAGTGGTATCTTTACAGTTGGTATTGTATATCCGGCTGTCAGGATTAAAGAAGCAAGAATTAGAGTCAGTGTTCTTGCTACTCATGAAAAGCAGTATTTAGACCAACTTGTTAATGCTTTGATTGAGATAAATAAAGAAATTAATTTCATATCCAATGGGGAGTCAATTAAAAGTACGCAGAAAGCGACGTAGTAAAAAAGATTTAGAAGACATCATTAATAATGCCGCATTAGAGCTTATTAAGGAAAATGGATTTCATAATATTACTGTAACGTCAATTATGCAAAAGGCAGAAATTGAACCTATAGTATTTTATAATCGTTACGAGGATTTGAATGCATTTATAGATGAATTTGTAAAAAAGTACGATTATTGGTTTAGTGAAGTCATAAATAAGATTGAGTTTAATAATCCCCAAAAGCAGTATATATCTATACTGGCTACTTTACTCGAATCGCTGCAAGGCAATAAAGGAATGCAACAGTTATTACGCTGGGAAATAGCTTCATATAATGATACTACTATAAGAACCGCCAGATTACGTGAATTTCATACATTGCCACTCGTGGATAAATATAAAAAAATATTTGAGAATTCGCAAGTTGAGATAGATGCTGTTTCAGCGGTGGTTATTGGAGGAATATATTATCTTGTTCTACATTCCGACCTATCTGAATTTGCAGGAATTGATATAAATAGTAAGGATGGTAAAGAAAAAATTCAAAGAGCTTTAGAGTATTTAGGTCGTATGTTTTTTGATGATACAGAATTGAACCCGAAGCTACTAAAGATAGCCCGCAACATGAAATCAAAGGGATATCATTCACAAGAAATAGCTGAAATTATTGAATTGCCTGTTGATTTAATTGATAAATTATAAGTCCGATAAATCTGCTTTTATTATAGTCCCTGGCGGATCGATGGATTATTGGGATTTCATGTGTTTTATACATCATTCCTATTGTGGCAATCGTTATGTGAAAAGATTTACTGTATAATCGTTAAAGTATTAATTCTCTTTAGTGGAGATAGTATTTTCTTGCAATGGTTGGTAGCAAATAAGATATGTAGAATAAATATCCCTCACTGGAAGAGAAGTTTCTGCCGGTGAGGGATTTTATTCGATACATAAAGCTATTTAGGGTCTGCTGAATAATAGATATTTATGCTGAAAATCAGCAAATTGATTGATATAAAATTTGTATAACCGCAAGAAATTGAGTATTTTTACTCCATAAACCTTGCATTTTATGATACGATACAAGAGCTCCAGACAGCTTTCAATATCCGAGTTCAAGATGCCTTTTGAGGCAAAACTGGATGAGAATAACCGATGG
>JBAZIG010000037.1:0-10691 GCA_041651955.1 Minisyncoccota bacterium
GAAAGAATAACTTGTATATATTTGATTATTATATTATTATATTTATTTATTATTGTCATTTACTGTTGGTCGCTGTTGGTTTAACCTATTTATTTGTTGGTCGCTGTTGGTCGGTTGGTCGGTTAATATATCGACCAACAAAAATGAATGTCAAACCAACAGTATTATTGAAGATCACCTCTTTTTTTATCAATTTATTTTGCTTCTAATATTGTTTATTAATTTAATATATAGTAACTTAGTACATAACATCATCTACGATAATTTCGTATTTGTTGGTTTGTTGGTCTGTTGGTCGCTAAAAATACAGTAAAGGGGATGATAAATAAATTATTCATTATTTTGCTGTAATTTTCATTATTATGTTTGTAATAATCTGAATCATATGGTGATAGCATCTATTGAAATAAAAGATCATTTGGTTGAATACATGAAACACAAATATGCAGTCAATGATAATGACTACATTTCTATCCCTGACAGTGAAGATCTTTACTTTGTTCTGAATAAACTTCGTATTAAAAGGCCAAAAAATTGTCTGGTGAATAGAGGGAACTTTAAGTTCTCTGTACCATCTCCACGTGACAGCAAGGATCCTGAGATATACAACTACTATTCCATGGATGCGATTGGGACAATCCAGTCTCGCATCAATAGGATGTTCAAAGCAGAGTTCCATGACTTCATGGGTTACCGAATCGATGAGTGTGGCGATACAATTATTGAAGCTACCATACTGTTTGTATCAACCCATCAGATCACAAAAATTGAACCGGAGAGTCTATCAAAGGACTACTACAGATGGCGTAACAAACACAGGCAGAGACACAAAACAAGGGGGTATAAGTTTCAAAATAAAGATACTTAACAACTATTAAAATATTGTTAATTAATCAACTCCCAAGTATATCAGTTTGTCCGACAAGTGCGAAAAATTGGGAAATAGTGCGAATCATTGATTTTCAAATATTTATAAAAACGTATATATTATGGCCCTAGAATTTAGTAACAGAGTAGAAATTTTCTTGCTGCATCAGGTTGAGAAAATTGAGAATGGTACAATCATACCGAAACAAGATCAATATCCAATTATTGTACATGCATCAGATTTTGATGTCAATCCCGAGGTGTCGGATAGTAAGCCATCTCTTCTTACTTCTACTTCCTTGCGACTATACATTGATAAGTTGAGTACTGCCTATGTCATATATCTTCAAAAAAAAAGATCTGTGATCATACAGGCATATAAATCTAACGGAGATCCTTTCACAATTGGATCCATTCAGTATCCAGCTAGATTAATTCTGACTAGAAACATAAACCAGGACATCCTGATTGTTCAGCATAAACAGCCTACTCACTTGTAGAGAAACTTTATCAGTCCTTTACCACAATTATTTATCGGACTATTTTCGTGAAAAATAAGCGTATAAATGAATTCAATATCATCGTTAATCAGAATTTTAACCGCTTCAGACTCCCGGTTATTCATCACCCGAAATGAATATATTTCTGAGCTGGCATCACTTGTTCCATTTTTTCTCTCAAAAAGAGAGATATCGGAAGAGTCGTATGTCGTTGCAAAGAAAAAGGAACTGGAGAAGATTATCCCGGTCAACGGAATAAAACTCACGGATGATTACACATCCACTGAATTAGATGCAAACACTCTCGCTTACTATAGAATTTCCGGGACAATTACTGCCGACAGTTATTGGCGCATGTCAACAAAGCAGCTTCAGAAAGATCTACTTGCTGCCGATGCAAACCCAAATATTTCCGGCCACTTCCTTCACATCTCATCCGGAGGAGGGGAAGCCTGGTACCTCGATCAGCTTGCTCAAACTATGAGAGAAATCAATAAGCCAATGCACGCGTTCATTGAACGAGTGTGCGGGTCTGCTGCTTATTACATTGCTTCTCAATCTCATTACATATCAGCTGCTACTCCGTTCGATGTGGTTGGATGTATTGGTACCATGACATCATTCATGGATATTCAACCCATGTTCGAAAAATGGGGTATGAAATTCATTGAAGAGTATGCAACGAATTCAGATCTCAAAAACAAGAAATACAACGATCTTCTTGATGGTAAACCACAGCAATATATCCGGGAGGAGTTGGATCCTCTTCGAGATAAATTTGTTGGCGATGTAAAGCTGATGAGAAAAACTATCGCTGATTTGCCTGATGATCACCCGGTGGTACGTGGTGAGACATACTATGCCGGTGATGCAATTGGAAATGGGATTATTGATATTGTCGAGCCATTCTCGTCAGCACTCGAACGTGCCTATAATGCCGCACTTGCATGGAACTCTAAGAAATCAACCAGAAAACAAGCACTTCAGATAATTCATAACACCTAAATTTTTCAAACAACATGTTCAAGAAAAAATTCATGCAGATCCTCCAGTCGCTCGGTTTTGTAGAAAAAGCAAAAAAAAGCGAACTAACCGATGAAGATTGGGGAAAAATTGACGCCGCGTTCAAAGAACAATACGGCGTAACCATTTCTGATGCTATGGCGGAGAACGATACCGCTGCATCAAACAAGGCCGACAGGGATGCTGCCCTGGCAATCATCAATGCGGCCAATGCAACCGGTGTGGAGGATTCTCCTGAAAATACTGAGGGAGCTGACGATCCGGCCGATACTTCTCTAAAAAGTGGAGTTCAGTCAATCGTGACTAAACTCGACACTGTTACCGCCCAAAACAAGGAACTCAAAGAACAAGTCGAAAAAATGGCAAAAACAGCAACACCTGATGTGGCTAAAACTGTTAGTCGGAAACTGGCCGCTTTTGGTCCGGGCCATACAGAAAAGCACCTTTTCGGAATCGAACACAACATGTTTTCAATGGACAATCGCTGGAACAAAATTGCCCGTAACCAGAATGAGGCAAAATTGTCTGAACCATCCAAGGAAGACTTTGTGGCTTTTCAGACGGATACATACAAGTACGGTCATTCGTTGGCTGCCAGGTATCGCTACCTCAAAGAAAACAACATGCTGGATCAGCTCGGCAAAGATGCTGCTTCATTCTCCAATGATATCACGGAATTGGCAAACGCCGGATTGGGTGATCAGTATGTCGTTCTTCGCCAGGATGCGTTAATCGCCCGTATCCTTGCAATTCCAACCGTGTACGATCTCTTCCCGCGCCGTTATGGTGTCCAGGATCGGGAGCTCATGACAATTGCTTATTTCGATGAGCTGTCTCAGGCATATCAGAAGGGCCATGTTTTCAAAGGTGGAATGAAGCTGCAGCCTGAAATGGCTTATGTTGATGATTCCATGTTCAAGGCTGAGTTCGGACCGATGAAGGAAATTGAGCGCCAGTACATCGGTTATCTGAACAGTGATGGATCCGATCCAATGAAATGGTCAATGATCGAGTGGCAACTGCTGAACATGTACAAAGTGCTGGTGAATGAGCAAAACACGCGTGTCATCCGTGGCTGCTTCGTTAAGCCTGAAACAGGTGTTGCCGGATCCTACCTGAATGCAGGTACCGGTCTGCTCTACACATTGCAGCGTTACATCCATGAAAACAAGCTGCTTCCTCACTCCGATGCTGCATACAACAGTTACACCGATGCAACCATGCTCGATGCTGTGAATGCATTCATCGAGGACGTGATCGCCGTACTCGACGAAGATGAAAATCTGGAGAACAAGTTCATCTACCTGAACAAGCGTCATCAATCCTGGTGGATCAAGAATATCCGCACCAAATTTGGTAAGGATACCGACTTCACCGGTCCCGACAGCTACAAGAATGTAGTTCCCGATTTTGGTGTCCGCATCAAGTGGGTCCCCAATCTCGGAGATACTAAACTGATGTTCATCCAGGAGCATGGCAACCTGCAGGCAATTGAGTTTGTGCCGGGTGAAATGCTTAAGGTTGATTTTGATCGTGCCATGGAACTCATGCACGTGTGGAGCACCTGGAAAGAAGGTTTCTCAGCCTTTATGGTTGGTAAATCATTCAGCACTCTTGCAGGTCTCGTAGCTAACAACTACTCAATGCAGCAGATCTTCATGAACCGTCCGGCAACCCTATTGGCAGCTGATGCTACCACGGCCGATGCCACCAAGAACTACTGGTTCGTAACAGGTACCAATACTGCCGCCAAAGCTCTCACCGATATCACCGGTGCCAAGAAGGGTGTTGTGTACGTGATTGAGATAGGTGATGCAACATTCCCCACGTCAATTACCAAGGCTCTGAAGTTCGCAGGCCTCACTGATGATTTTGAACCTACCGCTGTAGGTGATTACATCATGGTAACACTCAAGGCCGACAATACATTCATGGAACTGGAACGTCGTGTAGATGGTGTTCGCACAATCAATACCGATGCACAACCCAACATCATTGGTGGGCGTAAGTGAGCAATTTGACCGGAGGTGATAAGATCACCTCCGGATCATTTCTTTACTTCAAAACTAAATCATTCAACTCATAATTCTAAACAAATGAACTCAAAGCAGTTAAAATATTCGCGAAAAAAAGTGCGGAAAGCAATTATGCAAACGCAGCTACGGCTCTTTCTTTTCCTGATGCTTATTGTTGCCATCCCGGCCACCGTTGTAGCATTCTCGGAGGTAGACAATTCCACTGAAGCCGTATCAGTAATTGGTGGCACCACAATGGCATCAATGCTGGCTATCGGAAATATTGAAGATGTATCTGACCGGGATGTGGCTGGAGAGGCAATATCATACAAGGTGTGGCTCATCGAGCTGAGCCAGGTCGATGACTCTGCTCCTTTTCCTAAACCAAATGCATCACGGGAGGTTGGTGCTATTCCACTTAAAGTAGGTCAGAAACCGCATTATTTTGTAGCACACGATATACCAACTTATGACAGTTCAGGAGAGAGAGGAGATCTGACCATAGCCGGCACCAATACATTTGTGATTATCATGGGCGGTGTCCGTGATCAGCTCCTAAACTTTATTGAGGCGCACGCCGGAGGTAAATTTATCATTATATTCCAAGAATGTGGATCCGATGTCAAGAACATTATCGGATCAACATGTAAGCCCATGGTACTGGGTAATTACAGTGTTGCCAATAATAAGGATAGCAGATCAGTTACATTTACTTTTACCAATAGGTCAATCAGTCAATACTATAAATACACAGGTAGTGTTGCTGATGTTGAACCGGTACTCCATACTGCCGGGACAGCTGAGCTTACTGTTCAGTCAGGCAATGATACCTATCGAATTCCGAATGGCACCGCGGCCACATATGCTATTACCAGCTTTGCAGGTTTGTCGGCTAACGATGAAGGGCGATATATCACCCTACTGGGTGAAGGATCGGCTAATGCTGCAACCATTGCAGAAGCCGCAGGCATTGTACTGAAAAATGGTGCAACCTGGACCGCCAAATCTGGTTCGCAAATCGTGTTCCGCGTGTTTGATTCATCTACTCTTGTTGAAGTCTCGCGTATCCAGACTGTATAACTTCTTTTTCTGCACTTTACCGGGGGACGGACTAAATGTCCGTTCCCGGTTTTAAACTACCTACTATGTATAATTTTAGAGAAAAGAGTAAGCACTTAAAAAATCTTCTTGCACCCAATCATGCCGAGAGAGATTTAGAGATGCTCAAACGTCTGGATCCACAAAATGATCAGCTTAATACTTTTGCGCACGCACCCATTCGCAATGCCGAACGAATCCTCTATTTATTGTTGGATGTCGCATCTGCAGAGGATATTCGTAACAACAGGCGTAATGCTAACCTGGAAGCTGAAAAAGCAAAAGAATATATCGCCAATCTCGAAGAGGAAAATGAAATCCTTCAGGAGGAACTGGATGAGAAAGATGCTGAACTCGAGGCTGAAAAAAAAAGCGAACCGGAATCCTCGAAACCGGTAGCCAAGAAAAAACCGGCATCAAAAGTAACAAGCGTCAAAAAGAAGACGAATACCCCCAAATCAACTGGAAGAAACTCGAAGACAAAAACGTCCAGATAGCCACAATCCTATATAATGATAGGATCAACTCCTATTATGAATTGTTGAAATTGGACAAAGTCCTCGACGAGAATCCTTCCGAAAAGGATATCATTCGCATGGCAGAACTTCGCATCCGAAACCTGCTGGCATTCGATGAGCTTCAAAAATTTAACGACTCGGGCAAGTGGCGATACAAGCACCCTCTTATCGTTCACATGTCCGAGCGTTTCGCATTAGAGGAACTCAAGAGGCGCAATCCGGAAAAGTTTTTGAAAGAATATGCCAACTGTGCACATAACATTAAAAGATATTCATCCTACTTAAAGAATTCCGGCCGGGTAGACAAAAGAAAATCGGACAAGGAAAATTTGAAGAAACACCAGGAACGACATACAATATTTGAAGATATAATCGCAAATGAAAACAATTGAAATTTTCAATCTGGGAAATCTTCCCACTGCCCCACTCGACAGCTTTAACGAGCTACAGGAGGACTTCAAAATAACGGATCCAGATAAGCTGGCCAAGTTGCAGATGCTTATTCTCACACGGGGTTTTAAATATGCATTCAAAGCCTGGCGCGATCCGGATGGAAAGTTATGGATCATTGATGCGCACCAACGTCGCAAAGCGCTCATAGCACTCAGGAAAGCCGGCTTTGATATACCGGAAATTCCATACGAACCGATCTATGCAGCCGATAAAAAAGAAGCTGTTGAAGAGATTGCTGCATACAATTCAGAATTTGGAAAAAGAAATCCTGATACACTTCTATTTGAAAAATACCAGATTGACACAGATACTCTTGATCGGTTCAATCTTGACTTCAAACCTATAGCGATACAATCTCCCACTTTCGATTCAGTGTTGCAATCGGTGGATGAAAATGAAATAAGCGAAGACTCTGATGAGTTGCTCCAGCATCTTGAAGAGATATCCACAAAAGAACCGGTAACGCGCCCGGGAGATCTCTACATCCTGGGAGATCACAGGCTGGTATGTGGTGATTGCCTGCAGAGTAGCGAAGTAGCTCGTTTAATGAACGGCAGGCGTGCCGATTGCTGTGTTACTGATCCACCATACAATGTGGCCTATACCGGTGGTACAGAAGATGAACTGAACATCCGTAATGATGAGATGACCAATGATGATTTTCTCATGTTCATACGTCAGTCGTTTACTTCCATGCACAACGTGATGAAAGAGGGTGCTCCTATCTACGTGTTTCATGCCGATGGAGAAGGAGCCAACTTCCGTATTGGATTTAAGCAGGCCGGTTTTAAATTTGCTCAGTGCTTGATCTGGGTGAAGAATCAATTCACCATGGGCCGGCAGGACTACCAGTGGCAACATGAGCCAATTCTCTACGGATGGAAACCGGGTGCAGCTCACACCTGGTTGTCGGATCGTAGACAGGCCACCATCTGGAACTTTGAAAAGCCCAAACGCAATGGAGCCCATCCAACAATGAAGCCGGTGGCACTCATGGCATACCCGCTCCGGAACAGCTGTCCACCACGTGGTATAGTAGTTGACTTCTTCGTCGGGTCCGGATCAACCATGATGGCTGCTCAGCAGACCGATCGTATATGCTACGCCATGGAAATTGATCCTCGCTATTGCGATGTGATTGTGGAGCGTTTTAAAACAATGTTCCCGAATGTGGAAGTAAAACATATCCCTGCTGAATAATGGAACTCGAAACAGATATTTACATTCCGAAAATTCGGACATTCGGAGCATTCGGATACGATGCTGAACGAATAGCCGATTTGCTGGGTTTACATGGCCGTAAGCGAACTGAACTCATTGTCCGGCTATCTATACCGGGCGATGAGCTACGTGTCGCATACGACAACGGACGTGCTATCGGGGAGTATAATATCGACGTAGAGCTCACCAAGCTGGCAGAACGGGGAGATATCGAAGCCATAACCACATTGGCCGAGCGGTCGAAAGAACGAAAAATGAAGGATCTTAAAAAAGATCTGTTCGGGGCATAATTGCAAAAATGAACCTTGTATGAACTATCTTGAAACGCTGGATAAACTTCACCCGGATATCGTGCACCACTTTCTCCAGACCGGTGAGAGTAAAGGTATACCGGAGGAAGTACAACTGTTTCTTAAACAGATACAGTATGCAGCTGAGATATATGAGTATGAACGCAATATTTCCCGGGCTGCAAAGAAACTACGCATTAGGATTCTCACTGAACAGAAAATTGATGTACCGGTTAGGACATGCAAATCGCGCATTTACTCAGCGCTTAACTATTTCAACATTGATAACAATGTTGCAGTTAAGGTCTGGGAAAACGACTTTGCGGACAAGTACCAGGATCTGGCAAAACTGGCCATCTCCAACGATGATTTGCGCACTGCCAAGGCCTGTTACGATGCAGCACGTGACTGCAGAATTGCTGCATCAGAAGCTGCCGCACGTGAGTCTGATTGGGCGCCTGTGTTCATCATATCTCCCGAGATTACGGCCGAACAAATGGGATTCGCAAAAGAATCCTTAAAAGTAATAGCCAAGAAGAACAATGAAGGATATTACATAAACTTGATTGATTCTCTGCCGGTTGACAAAAAAGAGAAAAAGAGATTGCTGGCCGATGCTGATATTGAAGATGCTGAAATGATTGAAGAAGAGTTGACGCTAGATGATGAATGATAATCTACATATTACCGAAGATCATGCCAGCAGATTGGAAGGTCACTACATGAATATGATTCAGCTCCGTGCAACAATAGTTGACGCCAATGTTCTTATAGCGGAGCTGGGCCGCGCCACCGGCAAGACAGAAGGGATATTCGGGCCTCGGCTAATCCGTGTATCTGATAGTATGCCTGGTGAAGTGTCATTCCTCGTTCACAAAACCTATGCTGCTCTCTTTACAAACGTCTGGCCAAACATACAGGGATACTTCTCCAGGCCAATCATGGATGGCCGTCGTACAATGCTTGAGGAAGGAAAAGACTATATTGTAGGGGCAAGTAAAATTCCATCACACTTCAAACGTCCTCGCCGGCCAATAGCATATCCAAAGCACTCTGTATTACTGCGCAACGGCCATCACTTTCAACTTGTCTCGTCAGATCAGCCTGAGTCTGTTGCCGGCCAATCGGGAGTACACGCATTCATTGAGGAGATGAAGCATCAAAAAGGCGAGAAAATTAAGACACGCCTCTTTCCTGCCCTGCGCGGATCCCCTGCAAATATCCGGATGAGTCCATATTACCAAGGGGTGACCGGTGTCTCAGATACGGCCCGGGTGGATATGGGTGAAGACAACTGGTTCGAGGAATATGAAAAACTGGTAGACAATAAACTCATCAATGAGATAGTGACGGCCGGACTACATATGAATCAGGCATTGTACAGGATTTATGAAATGGAAGATAAATCGCGTGATGAAAAAAATCCGGTTGCGCTGGAGGCGATAAGGATTTTCCTTGAGAAACAAAAAAGGATTCTAAGCCTATGGCAACCAAGACTTAACGACATGCGAAGGAATGCAACCTATTATATGCGTGCGTCTTCGTTTGCCAACAAAGATATCCTTGGCCCCAAGTTTTTCAAAACTCAGATGGAATCTCTCACCATGGATGAATTTCTGGTTGCAATTTGCGCCATCCGGAAAAAAGCGGTTGTTGATAGATTCTTTGTGAACTACGTACCATCAAAACACCAGTTCACAAATAGCTACAAATATGAATCGATCCTGCGGATGGATCTGAAGGAACACTTTCGGTTGACAGCATTTTATCTCCGCTACTACAATCCAAGGGAAGAGTTGTTACTTGGATATGACCCGGGGAATTTCTCTTCTCTTGTTGTTGCACAGGAACATAGTACGGAAGACACTCGCGTTATCAAAGAGTTTACCTGTTATGCCCCACACGATCAGACTGACCTGGCACGTGAATTCAATGACTTTTTTGGATCCGATGCAAAAAATAAAACGATCAAGTTGTATTACGACCGTGCCGGTAACAAGAGAAAAGAGGACTGGGACCAGATCTCCACTGACGCAAAAATCCTGCAACGTGAAATTGAGAGTTATGGTTTTTCCGTTGAACTCATGAATGAAGGTCAGGCTGTAATATATTACTGGCAGCAATATAAGCTACTCCAGTTCATTTTCGGCGATCGATCCAACGCAGTCCCCAGGGTAACTTTGTGCGAAAATGAGTGTCCAAATTTGTGTAGCTCTATCATGCTGTCACCCAGGAAGACCACTGACGGAAAAATTGAACTCGATAAATCGAGTGAGAGAAAGGTGCCGTTACACTTGCAGGCCGGACTCACAACGCAGCTTCCATCTGCATTAATTTACCTGCTTTATGGCCGGTACGCAGATAGATTACCTTCTGAATTTTCACAATTACCAGACAATTTACCGCCAAATATAAACGTTTGATGTCCTTTTTTCCGGGGATAATTATTTGAAAATTTGCAATAATCAACAGAGTTGACAACAAAAAATATACTAAAATGCTGAAAGACTGTAAAAGTTTACCGCCCGAAAAAAAAATAAAATTTATACACACTCCGGTTCTCAACGAAACGCTAGTTCCGCGAGTTGGGTTGCACCCTGTTGCATTTTCGGGAAATATGACGGACACCCATGCCCCGCGTGAGGTCATCACAGGGCCTACAGCATTGCAAGATGAAAGCGATGGACGATAGCGAGGCATTGGATG
>JBAZIG010000038.1:0-1200 GCA_041651955.1 Minisyncoccota bacterium
TACATTATTAATCAACAATCGGCCCGTTACGATAGGACAATTTAAAGAGGGCAAAAAAAATAGTTTGTTTGTTGAACGTTATGGCCCCAATAAAAAAAAGTACGAGGGTTCATTCGTCGAAGGGAAAAAAGAAGGCACTCATTATGAATGGTATGAGAACGGGAACTTGAAATCTGAAATATTCTATACTGAAGATAATATCAATGGTAAAGTGTCTTATTGGTACGAAGATGGAAAAAAACAAATTGAAGCCACTTATCTTAACGGCATGATTAACGGAATAATCATAGAATGGGATACAAATGGCACAAAGCGATCGGAAACGCGTTTTGTTGCTGGTGAGAAAGATGGAAAGGAGTCATTCTGGTTTGAGAACGGCTTGATTCAACAAGAGGTTATTTATCAACAGAATAAGAAAAATGGTGTATCTAAAGAGTGGTATAGCAATGGCGCTCTAAAGGATTCAATTTACTATTCTGAGAATATTATTGCTGATGGGACATATAATTTCTATACTGAAACCGGAGAGATAGAACGTGAAAGGTCATATACCAATGGAAGTCTTATTAAGGAAAGAATAATTTTAGAAAGGATATTTAAGAACGGTGATTATTATGAAACTGTTCACGAGATATACAAAAATGGAGAAGAAGTTATTGGCATCTTTAAAAACGGCCAAAAGGATGGATTGTGGACTATTACGAGTAAAACCGGACAAGTAATATCAGAGGAAGTATATTATAAAGGGGATCGGTTTATAAGAGATATTGATGGTAATACTTATGCGACTGTTCAAATTGGTTCACAATTTTGGATGAAAGAAAATTTAAGAGTAACAAAATTAAATAATGGGAAATCACTTCAATTTCATAATCAATCCAATTCATATTCAAGAGAGCCTGCTTACTGTTGGTATGAGCATGACAATTACAATGGAACAGTATATGGTGCATTATACAATTGGGGTGCTATAAAGACGGGAAATCTTTGTCCAAAAGGGTGGCATATACCAAGTTCTAAAGATTGGTGGAAATTGTTGGAATATTCAGGTTTTAAAAATTTATTAAAAAAACAGGGAGGTGTGGAAGAGACTCGTGTTTTCAATGCTTTACCAGGTGGCTATCGCTCAAAAGGAAATTTCTTTGGGCAAGATAAATGTACATATTTTTGGGCGTCAGAAAAAGAAGGGGAGTTCTATCT
>JBAZIG010000038.1:1210-10570 GCA_041651955.1 Minisyncoccota bacterium
GATTTACAACATATCAACCAAAACCTAATTTTGCAGAAGCCTCTATGGCCCAAATATCAACAGATTTTGATCCATGTTTTTTTTATGTAAGATGTGTGCAGGACAATAATTAAGTAAAAAATAGTTTATACATAAGAATATTAATCATATGGGTATACTGCAGCAGCCACAAGGTGATGAGTAGCAATCGCAGTCAATTCGGGGGTATTGCTTTGAAAAAAACACTTGCACCTAATTAGTCTAACATAAAAATCTAAAAAACAGAATACTATGAAGAAATACTATTATACAGATGGAGCAAATAGTTTTGGCCCCTTTACATTGGAAGAATTACAAGAAAAAAACATTGGAAGAGAAACAATGATTTGGTATGAAGGTGTGGCAGACTGGCAGCCTGCCAGAACTATACCCGGGTTATTTGAAAAATTCAAATCAGTTCCACCACCTATTCCAAAAGCAAGTTCAAATATCAATAGAACGGACAATTTCCAAAATCATCATACAACAAACAATTCACCACCACCACCACAGACTGTAGTGGTAGTCGGTAAGTCTAAAAGTGTAGGATTGGCATTTGTCCTTACTTTTTTATTTGGTCCTCTGGGATTGTTTTATTCTTCTGTTGTCGGAGGTGTTGTTATGTTAATTATTACTGTAATAATAGGAATAATTTCTTTTGGATTCTTAGCATTTCTAACTTGGATACCTTGTATTATTTGGGGTGTTGTATCGGCAAATAACGCTAATAAAAAAATGCTAGACGATGTTAAAATGAATGATAGTACCCAGATCAAGAACCAGGAGATATTGGATTATACTAATGAAAAAGAGACGAGTTTTTGTGCCAATTGTGGAGCAAAAATCGAAGATGCTGATGCTGAATTTTGTGACAGTTGCGGGATGAAATTATAAACGAATAATCCAGAATCAACTATTTTATAATGAAATATATGGCGGAACCGAAAAGCCTTATGAGTAGGAATATTATCTATCTAAATTTACTTTTATGAAATCAAAAGGAGTTGCTTATTTGCTATGGTTTTTTCTAGGAATTTTCTCAGCGCATAGGTTTTACCTTGGAAAAACTGGAAGTGCTATTCTTTATTTGTTAACAGGTCAAATATTTGGTATTGGCTGGCTTGTTGACCTTTTTTTACTAGGGGGTATGGTTGACCAGTATAATACACAAAATGAAGTAAATACTATTAAAGCTGCGACTAAAGTCAGCTAGAGTATTGCTTTAAACGGTGGTTGCGAAAAAACCAACCACCGTTTAAATTAAAAAATTGTAAGTGATAACCTTGCATTCAGCCACCCAAGAGTGCCCTTTTGACTTTTGTTTAAACCGAGTGGTTTAAAATACAATGGTTTGAAATAGAATTAGATAGCACTTATGCTACTATTAAAAATTCACATATGAAAACATGTAAGGATTGTAATTTATCGTATGCTGATGATAAAAAGTTTTGTAAGAAATGTGGTAAACCACTAACCACTGAATATCAGATAGATCCAAAAGATATTGCTAAAAAAACCGTTTTTGAGGATCGAATAAAGACGGATCCTTTGAATATTGGTTTACTTCAGGAATATGCTCAGTTTCTTTTTAACACCCAGCTATTTAAAGAGACAATTACTGTTTCCCTAAAAATTCTGGTATTAAGCGAAAACGACATAATAGCAAATGAATTGCTATATAAGTCATATTCGAAATTGAACATGCATAAAGAAGCATTGGAATTTGGCAAACAATTGCTTTCTGAAAACCCAACAGATATTTTACTGCTGCAGGAACTTGCCCAGTTATCAGGCAAAATGGGCTTTTTTGGTAAAGCGACAGAATATTATGATCAAATTCTTGAATTACAACCAGACAATGTTACCGCATTATTAAGCAAAGCACATAATTTACTTAAAGAGAATCAGCTTGAAAAGGCAGTTGAGATATTCAGCCACTTATACCAGAAAGGGCAAAATGACAGGATTACCAGCATTTATGCCGGAATTAATAAAGCTTTAGAAGGTAATTTTGAGAGTTCAATTGAATTACTTACTTCGATTTTAAGTGATTACGTAGACTCAAAACAAAATGATATTGACACCAGCCGTGGAGTTCTTTATTTGGCATATAGTTTATGCCGTAATTCATCAAAGTTGCATGAAATAAAAAAATGGGCAAAAGCTATTAATTACGATATCTTAAAGCAAAATTATCATCCTCTTGATGAGCAAACAGCCTTCTTCATCGCCGAATATGTTATCAATCAAAGCTTACATGAAATTAAACGCTTAAATGACCGAAAGATTCTCAGCAATGCGAATAGTCAAATTTCAGAACTGACTGTTACTTATCTTCCCAAAAACTTTTATTCAAAAAACTACGATCCAAAAATAGCTGAAATCTGGTATAGTATTGGACTAATGCAGTCTGAACTGCAATTATTGGAAGATGCAATACAATCATTTAAAAAAGCCAGCGATTTAGTTCCCAACGAAAAAAAATATAAAGAAAAGTATAGTGAACATACAAAACTGCTAGGAAGGCATATTCGCAAGCGGAAAAGAAAAATAGGCATCATTATAGCCGCTTCTGTATTAGGTGTAATTATTATTGTTTTTTCAATCTTCACGTACAAGAATATTAAAGAAAAAGATGCATTCAATTTGGCGAAAGAAGTCAATAGTTCATCTTCTTATCAAGTATACTTGGATAATTACCCTAACGGGAAATTTTCTTCTGAGGCACTAAAGTTGAGAACAGCAGCCAGAGCGCTTGACGAAATGAATGCATACGATGAAGCAAGAAATGTTAACACCTTCAGTTCTTACCAAGCTTATATGGATAAATATCCTAAAGGCAAGTATTACTCCGAAGCATTAAGATTGCAAGGAAAGGCCAAAGAACTTGTTGAAAAGAATGCATTCGATGAAGCAAAGAAAAAAAATACTTCAAGATCTTATCAATTGTACATGGATAAATATCCTAAAGGCAAATATTACAGTGCCGCATTTAGATTGAAAGTAAAGGCAGAAACAGGGGGTAGGTTTACAGATTCCAGGGACGGAAATGTTTATGAAATAATTATTATAGGGAATCAGATTTGGATGGCAAAAAACCTGGCGTATCTGCCATCAGTAAGCCCGCCGACTTCAGAATCAGGCAGCTCACCTCTTTATTATGTATACAATTATCATGGCACAAATGTGGCAGATGCCAAGGCTACAAGTAATTATCAAACCTATGGAGTGTTGTATAACTGGTCGGCGGCACTGTCTGCTTGCCCTCCGGGCTGGCATTTACCCAGTGATGCTGAATGGACAACGCTTACTGATTATCTGGGAGGAGAAGACGTAGCTGGAGGCAAAATGAAAGAAGCAGGAACCTCTCATTGGGTCAGTCCAAACGTGGGAGCCACCAACGAAAGTGGCTTTACAGCCCTTCCGGGTGGTGAACGCTACAGGAGTGATGCCTTCGAAGACATTGGTGCCCTTGGCTACTGGTGGAGTTCGTCGGAGTTCCTTGCAGGTAACGCTGATTACCGGCGCCTGAACAACAGTAATAGCAAGGTATACAGTAACGCCACCATTGGAAACGGGTTTTCTGTTCGTTGTATACGGGATTAGTTATATGATTATTACAACCAAAACTTAAGTCTTACAAACAAATTAATGATTAATAAATAAGCTAAATTGAATAAAGATGAAAAAGATCATTATTTCCCTATTTGCGTTGGTGTTCATTTATTCCTTCACACCACAAGATGCTCCCAATACGTTTACCGATAGCCGGGATGGCAAAGTGTATAAAACGGTGACCATAGGAGAACAAACCTGGATGGCCGAAAACCTGGCTTATTTGCCCAGTGTAGTGGGTCCGGCAACGGGTTCTAATACAGAGCCTTATTATTATGTATATGGCTACGATAGTACAGATGTAGCAACAGCGAAAGCTACCGAAAATTTCCAAATCTACGGTGTTCTTTACAACTGGCCTGCCGCAATGAATGGAGTAGCAAGCAGCGATACGGATCCTAGTGGTATACAAGGGGTATGTCCAGATGGATGGCATCTACCAAGTGATGCAGAGTGGACTCAATTAGAAACTTTTTTAGCAAATAATGGTCATAATTATGACGGTTCAACTGGGGGCAGTGATCGTTTTGGGGTTAGAGATAAAATTGCAATATCAATGGCTACTGAAAGAGGATGGAAATCCCATCGTAACGCTGGTGCAATTGGAAATACGGAGTTCGCAGAATACAAAAACAAGTCAGGTTTCTCAGCCCTTCCTGGTGGTTACCGTTACAACGTTGGAGAATTCTTTTTTTTAATTGGATACGACGGCCACTGGTGGTGTTCTACAGAGCGTGATACAGGTTCTGCCTGGTCTCGGTACCTTTACTTTCATCACAGCTACATGGACAGGTACAACAACAACAAAGAACTCGGTTGTTCTGTACGCTGTATTAAAGACTAAGTTTTTTCGCATTTATATAATTTATCATAGTGGAGTCCAGAAACCAAATAAAACGAGGCTAAAGCGAAAAGCCTAATGAGTAGATTTATTCCAATAATAGGGGTCTGGTACAGTTGCCGGATCTGTGACCTGTATTCCATGCGACGGTCCAATATCATCACAGAAAGAACATCAAAAGGCGATCGAAAGTGTATCAGTTATATTCCCCGGAAAACAAAAGACGGCAATCCCGTAACGGTTTATGTTCCTCTGAATGCCACTGCGCTTGAAATCCTGAAGAAGTATGACTACATGAAGAACCAGACTCTGGTGGATAACCGCTATTCCAAGGAGAACATTTCCAAAGCAATTAAGGGCAAAACACCCGCTACCATATCCGACGCGCCACTTTTCCCGCTTATTGCCCAGCAGAGGTATAATGAATACATCAAGGAGGTCTTCAGGGCTTGCGGCATCACCAGGGAAGTATCGGTGATCAATCCCACTACGGGCGAGGTGGAACAGAAAAGCATTGCCGATATTGCCTCTTCGCATTTGGCACGACGTACTTTCGTCGGGAATCTTTACAACAAGGTTCAGGATCCGAACCTGGTCGGCAGCCTCAGCGGCCACAAAGAGGGTAGTAGGGCATTCGCCCGGTACCGGTCTATAAACATTGACCTGAAAGCCGACTTGATAGATAAACTGTAAAAAAACGGCCTCCATTCGGGGGCGTTTTTAATTTTCTACAATTCTTCTGTCCCATCCAGCTGGAATGGGACACCCGGGACAGGTGGAACAGTAAAACAAATTATCTACTTTTTCCATTATTGACTATTGAACCGCTCCGCATCTCTTTTATAACTACATTTCTCTTGTATTAACCGAATTCAAACTCAAACCTACCGGTTACAAGCTCAAACCGACCGAATTCAGAGTCATGGTGGATAAAAAGAGTAATTTTTAGTATATTCAAAACTTATGTAACACAAGGTTACGTTTTTCCTTGTTCAAAAACATAACTGCAATGATACCAGGAATAATCAGGCGAAATACATCCGTTTTTTCTTTCTTATCTGCTGGTTATACCTCTGCCTTCTCTTATTCAGTAAAGATAAAAGCGCCAGTGTGGGCTTTCACTTATTCCGGTAACTAATGCCATATATGTAACTGTCATGCTGGATATATAAAAGATATAAACTAAAACATTATAATAATGAAAAAGACTGTCTTGCTGCTAATTATGAGTATTGCCCTGTTCGGTTGTGGCCAGGATGCAATTGACGATCAATTAAGTAGTGAAGAAGTTACAATTATTAATGAACTTGTAAGTACGGTAATTGATAACATGATTACAGAATCGTCAAATGGTACTACACCCCCTGATTCACTTGTTCTTTTTAATCAGATAGAAGCGGTGGACGGAGTAACATCCGCACAATTTAATCCTTCAGGCACTATCTTGTCTGTTCAATTAAAGGATGGAACTAGCAGTCATATATTGGTGGTAACGGGCGATAATGAACTATGGTTCGACAACAGTGAAAGTGAAGCGGAAAATGCGGTGAACTCCGTGTTGACGAAAGCTAATGAACAAAATTATATTGTTCCTATGGGAGATAAGAAAGCCTTAATTTTAGCCCCGTTTGCATTTCAAGCAACAGGAATCAATTATATAGATTATAACTCGATATATAACACGCTTAGTGTTGCAGGATTTCAAGTCGATTCCTTCATGAATAAGAACGCATCTATACAGCGTTTTAGAGGGGATTTTTTAAGCCAATATGATATCATACTAATAAATACTCATGGAGGGGTGCTAGCTGATAATGTTACAGTACTGGTAACAGGAACATTACTAGAGGAAAGTTACTCAATATTATCAAACGCCGAACTAGCGAAGTGTAGACGTATTGTAGTGAAAAAGGTACCATACATTGCAATTACCCCTGACTGGATAGAGTACACTACAATAAGTAAATTTAACAACTCATGGGTGTTTGTTGTTGGGTGTACTACCTCAGTTCTTGATGATCTGTATACAACATTTTTCTCACTTGGTGCTGAGGCATTTAACGGTTTTAATTTTACGGTACCTTTTTTCGCGGGAAATAAGTTTTTGAATAACATGGTATCACAGTTTTCATCTGGTAAAACATTCCAGGAAGCTTCAGAATACACAGCAAATAATACTCCAATTGGCTATTATAGTTCCTTCGCTAATTTGTGGTTCTATATGTTTGGCCGCAATCAGACTGAAGACTCTAACAAAAGATTTGATGCCTTTCAGAAACATGAAGATATTCCGTTTTACCTAGTTTTACCTGAAGGTTACCAAAGAACTCCTTCTGTAATCATTAAGGATGTTCATTCGATCACTAATAACTCAGCCAGTATTTCATGTGAAGTCACATTCGAAGGTGCCGCTAGGGTTACCACCTGTGGCATCTGTTGGAGTACGTCAGAAAATCCTGATATGTCAAACTCAACGACAACAGATGGAATGGGTCTTGGTACCTATACAAGTAATATTACCGGTCTTTCTCCAAATACGACTTATTATGTAAGGCCATACGCGACCAACGCAGAAGGCACTAAAATAGGGGTACAAAGAACTTTCACTACAACGGCACAACAAGCCACCCCTACAGTGACCACAGGAAATGTCACCAACATTTCAACCACAACAGCCACCTGTCCCTATAATGTAACAGCAGATGGTGGATCTGCTGTCACAGAACGAGGTGTTTGCTGGAGCACTTCGGAAGAACCTGACATTACAGATTCAAAAACAGAAGATGGCGAAGGAACAGGAGCCTTTACAAGCGACCTGTCCGGTCTTAACCCCAATACTACATACTATGTAAGAGCTTATGCAACAAATGCTCAAGGGACTGGTTATGGTGGGCAGAAAACATTCAAAACGAATCAGGAAGAAGGTGATGAAACATGTGTATACCAGGTAACACAGATGGGTACTTTAGGCACAATACTTAACCAAACCCAAAAAGATACTATCACTACAATGATAGTAAGAGGAGAGATTAATAAGGCAGATTTTGAGGTAATGAGAAGCCAAATGCCTCAACTGATATACATAGATTTGAAAGATGTAATATGTGAAGGTGATAAAATACCTGATAAAGCTTTTGGGAATTTGTCTGGTACAGCAAATAAAAAAATTAGAAAAATTATTCTACCTCATAGTATAACAAGAATTGGAACTGAGGCTTTTGCGCTTTGTACTGGTCTTACAGGGACTTTGACTCTTCCAGAAGGATTGACTACTATTGGCGAAGCTGCATTTGTTTGTTGCAGAGGTTTTACTGGTTCTTTGACTCTTCCAGAAGGATTGACTACTATTGGGAGGTGGGCTTTTGATAGCTGTTCAGGTTTTAACGGTACTTTAACTCTACCAGATGGATTGACTTATATTGGGACTGCGGCATTTACATGTTGCTCGGGTTTCACTGGTTCTTTGACTCTTCCAGAAGGATTGACTACCATAGGAGGAACTGCATTTTCATCTTGTTGGGGGTTTACCGGTTCTTTGAATATTCCAGATGGATTGACTTATATTGGGAGTGCGGCATTTCAATCTTGTTCAGGTTTTACTTCTTTAAATCTACCAGAAGGGTTGACTTCTATTCAAGGTTTTTTATTTAATGGTTGTTCAGGTTTTACTGGTACTTTGAATCTCCCAGACGGATTGACTTCTATTGGGGAAGCGGCATTTGCTTCTTGTTCAGGCTTTACTGGTACTTTAAATCTTCCAGATGGATTGACTACTATAGGGGCAACGGCATTTAGATATTGTTCTGGTTTTAGTGAATTAGTGATGGGAAATAATATAACCACTATTGGAGAAAGTGCATTTTTTAATTGTAGTAATTTTTCAGGACATGTCATTTTCCCAATAAGTCTTATTTCTATAAGAAACAAAGGATTTTTAGGATGTAATAAAGTAGATACCTTCCACTTCCCTCATACAACCCCCCCTACATATTATACCGACATGCTTCCAAGTGGAGCGACCGTGGAGGTGCCAACATCTGCGGTTGATACTTACAAAGCAACTGATGGCTGGAAGGATTATAATATAGTAGGGTATTGATTTTATATTATGCCATTTTTGACTTAATATCCACTGTATACCCCCCCACACCGGACCATCCCCCTTGGTCCGGGGTTTTTTACAAAACAGTCAAGATAAAAATTCCCTCCATTGCCTAAAAACTAAACCTCCCTTACCCCCTCCACCTCCAAATCCAGCTCATTAACCAGCAACGCCAGCTCCTTCCAATAGCCCACATCTGCCAGCCCCTTCATATTGTCCAGCTCCTCCAAATCGCACCCTCCCACCAATCCCTTCAACTTCAAAAAAGTGGGGTGCATCCTGGGATCCTCATACTTTTCCACCGGAGTAATAGCCATATGCTCCTTCCAGTGCTGCCGGATCAGCAGATCCGCAATATCCACGTGCCGAGCCCTGTCCTCAAAAGACGCCTCTTTCTCCAACACATCCGACACCACAATATCCAGTCCACTGACCCGGGACAACTTCTCCTTCCATTCCAGGTACCCGTCCACATCCGGAAACGCCACGACCTTACGCCCCATCAACACCTGCAGCCGGTCGTTGAGCTGAGACTTTCCCCCGGTGGCCAGCCAAATGTACTGTGGCCAGAACGCACTGCAGATCACCGCTGTCTTCTCACTTTCCACCAGCGCCACCGGCCTGGTCGGGTGTTGTCTCAACAGATGCTCCCCGAACAAACACTGGGTCAACTCCCAGCCATCGGGAAGGCGCAACAAGGGATCCGCGGACTGCCTCAACACCGCATGGACCCAGGTGATCTTTCCACCGACCTGCTCGTCCTTGACCCGGTGCCCGGTCTTCC
>JBAZIG010000039.1:0-9763 GCA_041651955.1 Minisyncoccota bacterium
TGTAGATGTCAATCTCCTCACCATAAAAATCATCACCATGGCCCATGATGGAAACACTGTATCGCGGATCCCTGTTGAGAGAGGGGTTCAGTTCATACTCCTCCTTGGTGTGCAACGGGCAGTTGTCGATGGGTCTGCCCTGAGCTGTCCAGTAAGCATCAACCAAAGCCTTGGTGGGTACCACGTACGATTGTCCATTACCGGTCCTAAAGTGTGGACCCAGGTGTTGGAACGATTGGGTGGCGCTGTTGTTGTGACTTGCCATGTCGAACCACATGATGAACTCGTTGTTGGTTTTGGCTGCCTTGTAATTGAACAGGTCACCGTAAACCGGGTACAGCGAGTATTTCTTGCTGTCGATCACCTCTTTCGCCAGCTTGGCTGCCAGCTCGTACCGTTCGTTATAAAGAGCGTAACGCATGGTCAACGCCTTGAAGGAGTAACGGTTGAACATGTACTTGTCGGAGGTGTACTCATCGGGGGGCAACAGGGCAGCGATCTCATCAGCCAGCGGGAACAGGGTGTCAAGGATCTCCTCCTTGGGTGTTGCCGGCTGGCGGGCAGACTCCAGGTCGGCCGGCTCCAGGACAAAGGGCACATTGGCCCATCGCATGGTCAGGCGGAAATAGTGCCACACGCGTAAAGCTTGCAGGATACCCTTGTACTTCTCACGCACAGCCTCATCTTCCACGTAGGGCACATCCATGTTGGCGATGAATGTGTTCACGCGTCCCAGGTGCTTCATGTAGAGCTCGTAGTAATAGAGGAAATCGGATGTGTTGCTGTTGAAGTTGCCATTGGCGATATTCTGGTGCCTGTCGCCTTGCAAACGACTGTAGGCATTGTCGGACTTACCTTCATCCATGTAGAAGATGATTCCTCTTGAGGTTGGATGGGTAAACACGTCCAGGTAGCTACTGTAGACAACTCTTCTCAAATCTTCCTCGGTGTTGAAAAACTCAACGAAGGAGGTAGCAGTAGGGTCTCTCTTGTCTAGGAAGTCGTTACATCCACCCACTGCAAACAGTATCAAAATTAAATATATAATCTTTTTCATCTTGTTCTGATTTTATAATTAGAATAATGTTACCTGAAAACCTACACTGTAGGTAGACATCCTGGGATAGGCACCATTGCCCCCGTCCCTTTCAGGTTCCAGTCCCTCCCATTTGGTAAGGGTTAAGAAATCCTGCGCGTTGAAGTAGATGCGGAGATTACGGATGTTGTTTCTCAGCTTGGGAATGGTATATCCCACCTGCAGCGACTTGATACGGAAGTAAGAGGCATCGCTCATCCATACATCACTCAGGTAGGTGTTGGTGCTCGATCCGGTCCATACACGCGGGAAACGGCTGTCGGCAGTTTCAGGTGTCCACCTGTTGTCGGCATAATACTGACGGGGAGCACCCATGTTGTTGCTGCCACCATCCACGTACACGGGGAATCCCTCCTGACCGCCCAGGCGGCCTACTCTCTTGCCTACACCCTGGCCCAGCATGCTGAAGTCCCACTGCTTGTAACGCATGTCAAGCATAACGGAATAGTTGTAATGAGGAGCGGTGTCACCCAGGAACACGCGGTCAGCATCATTCAGGATGCCATCACCATTCTGGTCCACGTAACGGATATCTCCCGGCAAGGTGTTGGGGAATTTGGCATCAGCCGCATCTACCTCAGCCTGGTTCTGAAAATAACCATCGGTTTCAAAACCGTAATAGTTGTTGATGGGGATGCCACGGAACCAGATACGGTCGTTGGTACCCTTGAAGATCAGCGTGTCGGTAGTGTTGTAACCAGCTTTTAGCACCTGGTTCTTGTTGTCGAACAACATCCCTCCAATGCTGTAGGAGAAGTCATCGATCTTGTCGGTCCACTTGGCAGATAATTCCCATCCCTTGTTTTCCACCTCGCCAATATTCACGGAGGAGGTCAGGTAGTAGGAACCGGTAAGCGGTGGAACTGGAAAATCGGAATAGATCAAGTCGAACGAGTGCTTCCTGTACAGGTCGGCAGTAACTGTCAAACGATTTTTCAACATCGCCAGGTCGAGACCCAGGTTCCACTGGTTTTGCTTCTCCCATGTAAACTCGGGGTTGGGTACCCGCATGGTCCACCCCCAGGTGTTGACCACCTCTTGCCAGAGGTAGGGATCCACGTTCTCGTTACCGATCCTACCCCACGATGCCCTGAATTTCATGTTATTGATGGCACCCGACTCCTTGATGGAGGACATGAAAGCTTCATTGTGCGCATTCCAACCGAACGATGCCGAGGGGAAGAAGCCCCACTGCCTTCCGGGAGCGAACTTGCTGCTACCGTCTCGTCTGACGGTTCCCTCGAACAGGTAGCGGTCGTCGAACGAATAGTTCAGTTTCCCGAAGAAAGAGGCCTTGGTGATCTCCCTGTAGTCGGTAAAGACATAGGACATCACCTCCGATCCGCCCACGGCGTAGAGCTTATCTTTTCCGTCGCGCAACTCTTTCTCGTAGTTCACCAAGACCCTACCGGTGAGCTGGCTCTGGCTTACATTCTGCTCAGCACCGATATCATTGCCCCATGTGGTCACAGGCTTACCTTCACCATCGAAAAACTTGTGGGTGAGCCTTCTCCATTTGCTGGCCGACTTGTCGATTATGTAAGAGACATTCCCCTCGAAGTTGAGGTCGTCGTTGATGTAGTAACGCGGTCTCAGGTTAATGGTACTCTTGTCATACATGTAATTCCATGTCCCCCCCTTGTCAATGTATGCCACGGGATTCATGTCGTTGTGAAGCATGTAATGATTCTCTATCTCGGTATCTTCGTAGAAGATCCCCTGCGTGGGGTTCATTCTCCAGGCCGTTTGATAGAGCCCGTGCCCGTCGTTGTTCCTGCGAAGCCTGTCCACCTTCAGCCTGTGTGCGTAAAAGTCGGCGAGCAGGATAAATCGGTCTGCAATGTTGATGTTGGTGTTGAAGCGGGCGCTGAACTTATCCGATCCCTCGATCTTGTTCATACCATTCTCTTCCACGTAACCAAGCATGAGGTTAAAGGTACCCACACCACCACCACCAGATATGCTGGCAGTTGTATTGTATGAGGTGGATTGCCTCTCCATGATCTCTTTCACCCAATCGGTATTGGGAGTGACACCATCCACCGCCTGTTGGATATCTTCCGCGGTGTAAATCAACGGCTGCCCCTGGTAGGTGTTGGCCTCATTCCTCAGTCGCATGAAATCGGCCGAGTTGACAAAGTCAGGCAGGTTGAGCGGGTTCTGAATGGCAAACCAGGAGTTGACGCTCACCTTGAACTGACCCGTGTTCCCCCTGTTGGTCTCGATGATGATAACCCCGTTGGCACCCCTTGACCCGTACATGGAGGCTGCCGCGGCATCCTTCAGGATGTTGATGCTCTTGATCTGGTTGGGATCTACATCGGTGAGTGGCTGTTCCATGCCATCCACGATGACCAACGGTTCCGCGTTCTGTAGTGTACTGATTCCACGGATGGATATGCTGCCAGGTACTGAACCGGGGAGGTTGCTGCCCTGCAGCATGGTCACGCCGGGTACAGTTCCTGAAAAGACCTCCTGCAGCTTGACGATTGGGCGACTCACCACCCTTTCCAGGTCCACTGACTCGATGGAGGATGCAAGGTGCTTTCGTTCCACGGTATTGTAACCGGTGACCACCACCTCTTCGAGCCGCACGTTGTCCTCCAACAGGACGACGTCGAGTTTTGTTTTCCCACTGGTGGAGACCTCGTAGTCACTGAATCCCATATAGCTGAAAATCAAGGTCGCCTCACCGTTCACGTTGATCTCATAAACACCATTTTCATTGGTTGTGGTACCAATATTGGTTCCTTTGATAATCACTGTCACATAAGGCAATGTCTCGCCCTCTTGATCAGTTACAGTCCCAAAAACTCGTTTTTGTTGTTGCTGGTTTGTTTCGTCTACAACTGAATTGTAATCAACTCGATTCCATTCTGCCCCTTTTGTCTTTTCACTCAACAGGATTGAACAAAAAGATAAGAGAAAAATAAACACATTAAATTTCCTCATAGATTAAATAATTTAGTTAATAAAAAAAATTTGTTTAAAGTATGATGTCACACCTCATATCTTATTTAATAATTCTAGACCAATAATTATAATGGTTGAGCAATTAACATGTAAAATTAATAATTAGCACAAATTAAAGCAAAAATATTTAATTTAGATAATCCCTTTTAATTTTATTTGTCAGCATAAATGCCATAATTATTAAATGTTTGATTTTTCTGATGCAAAAAATAAGTTGTGATACAACTTAATTCTCCAAGGGTATACCATAATAGGGTCTAAAATCGTTATTACTACTGTATATGTAATAAGTTGTGGGATTGGTATAAGGATTGTTATATCTATGGATTGCCGGATTGGCATTTAACTCAGCCTGATTCCATCCGGGAGTCCATCCTACAAATATACCATCCATATCCAGACAATGTTGGTAACGCTCGCAGTTCGTACCCAGGTAGGCACGATGAATACCGGTTTCAAGACGTTTGGCATCGAAGTAATTAATCCCTTCTCCCCAGAACTCAATCCCTTTTTGGAAAATATATTCGTCCATAAACGCCTCATTGTTTGTTGCAGTACAAATATAAGAGCTGTTACGTGTCTTCACAATATTCTCCAGTTCGCTCTTAGCCGCGGCAAGCCCTGTTGTATGAAGGGCTGCCTCTGCTTTCAAGAAATACATCTCTTCCACACGTATGATCGGGTAATCTGTTGCACCACCAATAGAGTAGGTGTCGTAGTTACCCTTGTTCGGACGGAACTTGATATTGACGTAAAGCCATGGCCATGACATAAACCCGTTCGATTTATTGATCCGTGAACGAATCCATGAAGGACTGCTATTTAGTTTGTATTGGTAGTCATCAGCGCCAAATCCGGAGTAGACATCGCTCCAATCGCTTTTAGTGGTACTGGCATTGTCATTCAGAGCCCATTTGTTATTGATCAGGTTTTCGTTTGCATCTTTCTCAATCAGATAAGGTTCTGCCTTTTTTTGGTTTGTCGATTCATAAAAGAAATTAGGGGCAAGCCACGATTTTTTTCTGAAATCATTATCTGATAAGCGCTCATACCATCCGCGATCAAGAGATCGGCCTACACGCCAGCCGTAAGCAGAGAAGTTTGTCTCGGTGCCGAGGATCATGGCTAATACAAAAGAGCCGGAAGACGAAGCACTGGTGTTACTCTCAGAGATGGATGTGGCCCATAACCATGAATTTTGGGAATTTCGATTATTAAAGCCATTCAGAGGGTCTGTCCACTGATCTTCTGTCAGAGGTTCACATCCCGATGTGCTTATGGCTAACTCTGCATAGTCACCCGCCTTTTTCCAATAGGATGCCGCATCTTTATACGTGACGGACGTATTTACCCGTGATGCCAGATTGGCATAAACCCTTGCATAGAGGCCATACACGGAAGCAAGGTTCGGTTGCGTCTTGTCGGTAGGTACAAATCCGTCTAAAAAGGTTTCAGCCTTCACCAGATCACTTAGTATTAAGTCGTACACCTCATCTACTGTAGCCCTGCGATTGTTGGACGCTTCCTCTGATGTTGTCAGCTCTGTGACGATAGGCACACCAAGGTTGGTGAGATCGTTTTCCGGTTGTACAAAGGTGTAGCGTGTGTCTGTAGGTTTCTTGTACTCCATTATCTGCACCAGTTCTAAATAGTAGAGTGCACGATAAGCATAACTGATCCCCAGAAAACCTTTTTTTGTTTCATCCAAATCCTCTTCATCGATCAAGCCGATAATATCATTTACATTTTTAATATAGCCGTAGTAAAGGTAAGAAGGGTAGATACCTCTATTTGATCCAGTGGCACTAACAGCACCGTAGGCCCAGGCTCCCATCGTGTTGTACCCGTTGGCACCGGAACAAATCATTTGAGTGGTTGCGTGTTCCAGCATTGCCCGCATGCTTCCGTAGGAGATCATCTCTATCCCACCGTCTGAGTTGGTATAACCGGCCATTGTGGTATAGATAGAATTAACCATTCCGGCCAATGCTGTCTCAGATGCTTCAATCTGAGAGTCGAGGACAAACTGTGTCGGAAGTGTCTCTTGAATGCAGCTACTTAAACCGCAGTATAAAGCAATCGTAGTCAAAAATTGATTTATTTTGTTCATCGCTTAATTCTTTTGATTTTTTTAAAATGACAATGTAATACCTCCTGAAATAGTACGAATAGGAGAATATAGTTCTGGGTTTGTATAACCTTTCAGTGAATATCTCGGATCCAATCCCTGACGTGCGGAAATATAGAAAAGATTCTCACCCGAAAAATAGATGCGGATATTTGCCACATCCAATTTGCGTGAAAAACTTGTGGGAAGTGTGTATCCAAAGTTGATATTCTGAATATTGAGATAGCTCGCCTTTGTAATGAAGCGGTCTGATCTCGGATTCTGTGAGTAGGTATGAGAATAGAGCAGTCTCGGAATATTGGTATTCGTATTCTCAGGGGTCCATGACTTCAAAATATCCTGATGCCAGTTTGTCGCTGTAGAACCGCTCGCGTGCATCAAACTCTGATAAGTGTAGTCATAGGTTTTTCCTCCCAGTTGATAGTTCATATTTACTGACAGATCAAATCCTTTGTATGAAAGGGTAGTCCCAAAACCACCGTAAAAATTGGGTAACGCATCACCGATGAGATAGTCCGTTGCCTGACCTACATCTTTTGTTGTCTCCTGTCCGGTAATGTTCTCTTCTTCATCAAGAATATCCTTATAAAAGAGCGATTCTCCTGTTTCAGCATCAAGACCGGCAAATTTCGGTAAATACCAGGTATATAGAGGGAGACCTTCTCCAATAAAATATTTGTATTTTGATACAAAAGATTTGTCAAGATTGACATAACCATCGTGACCATCCACATTCATCGTTTTAATCGATTCTGGGAGACGAAGCACTTTATTCTTTACATGTGTGATGTTGAAGTTGACATCCCAACGCAGATCCTTTGTCTCAATCAGTGTACCCTGAAGGGCCAGTTCAACACCGGAGTTACGCATATCTCCCAAATTGGTTACATAGCTTGTGTAACCGATGGAAGGAGGTGTATCCAAAGAGAAGAGCATATCTTTTGTCTTTCGGTAAAAGTAGTCAATACTTCCGTTTAATCGCCTGTTAAAAAGCTCGAACTCAAGACCACCGTTCCAATTGATATTGGTCTCCCATGTGATATCTTTCGATCCTTTTTGACGCCATTGATAAGCAACTGCATTGTCGTTGTTGGCAATCGTATAGGAGTCTGCAAAAAGATAATCTCCAATGTTATCATTTCCCTGTGATCCTACTGAAAGCTTAATCTTCATGGAATTGACATTAGGCATATTGAAAAAACGCTCCTTCGATATAATCCAGGCTCCACCGGCAGACCAGAAATTACCCCAACGGTTATCCTTCACAAACCTTGAAGTCGCATCGCGACGGAATGAGAGCGATCCGTAATATTTCTGATTGAAGTTGTACATTCCGCGGAAAAAGTACCCTTCATTGTTATAAGCATTTGAATAGGACGTAGGATTGTTGTTCTTGTTCAGCATCGTGGAAAGTTCATAGATACCATCAATACCGAAATTGTAGCCTGAAGCACTTAATGCTTCAAATTTGTAGTTATAGTACTCATGTCCGACCAATGCTGTCACCTCATGCTTGTCCAATTGTTTGACATAATTGAGTAACTGCTGCAGGTTGTATGTTGAGGTGCGATAGGATGACTTAGATAGATAACCGTTGTTAGAAGAGTCTGTATAGTAATCGACAAAAGGACTCGTGACATAAGTGCCTCGCCGGTCATAATTATAGGCATTCCCATTTATAGTCATTGTAAGATCTTTTGTCAATAGGATGTCGGCGAATCCGCTGGCAATATAGGAACTACCGTTTGTTTCATCATACCTGAACTTGTTTGAGAAAATGGCATTGCCACCTACACCACCTGCGCGGCTCAGGTCGTAATTTCTCGCGAAATCATACATTTTTTCACCCCATTTATCAATTTTGATGTTCTTATTTGCGTCACGATAGTAAACAGGATATATCGGGGCCATTGTTTTAATTACACTCCAGATAGTTCCCGTTCCTATTTCTCCCTCCGATGTCTGGTTGTAGTTGTAACGGGTATAGTTAAAGTTACCTCCTATTCGCAACCATTCTTTTGCATTGAAGTCGAGTTTTAGACGAGCGGTTAAGCGATCCTGCGCTGACCCCTCCTGAATACCTTCCTGGTTGAGATAACCAAGAGAGGTGAAGTAATTGATTCGGTTTGATGATCCGGAAAATGATACATTGTATTCCTGACGGAATCCACTCTGCAAACCCTCTTTTTCCCAATCATCCGCTTGCAGCCACATTTCCTGGTCATTGTATGTATAAAGCGTTCCCATTGTGGCATTGGGATTCATTACACCCCCTTGCTGGATAAAATCCTCTCCTGAGGGTACTGAATAGACCATGTAGCCTGGCCCTACGCCTATTGAGGGATTTGTCAGGTGATGGTTTGCTTCTTTATGAGCGTCGGCTGCTGACATCGAGCCTCCTTTTTCCGTGAGATAATAGTTGTTAAGCATATTGTAATAGGTCTCATAGAACTGTGCCGCATTCGTTGTCTTATAATTCTTCAACCCGTTGGTGTTGACACCCCATTTTGTATCGACTGTCACTTTTGCTTCCCCACTTACACCTCGTTTTGTTGTAATCATGATGACCCCGTTGGCCCCACGTGCACCATAAAGCGCGTTAGAAGCCGCATCTTTCAATACTGTCATTGATTCAATATCATTGGTGTTGATCAGGTTCAGATCTCCATCGAAAGGCATACCATCCACAATGATTAAAGGTTCAGTATCGGAGGAGATAGAGCTGAACCCTCGAATTGTGATGGAGGGAGAACTACCGAGTTGTGAGGATGAATTGCTCAGTTGTACACCGGCGACACGACCTGCAAGTGCTTGAGCCGGATTAGTAACTTGTGATTTGTTAAGTTCTTCTGATTTCATCACACCGGCAGAACCGGTAAATGCCTCCTTCGCCATCTTACCAAAGGCTACAACGACAACCTCATCGAGCGTTTTCGTATCCTCCGCCAGAATAATGGAAAAAGTGGTAGAACCGGTAGTTTTTATCTCCTGATCGAGATAACCAATATAGGATGCCTTGATTACAGCGTTTTCTGCAACGCTGAGTTTAAAATGACCATCAATATCAGTAACGGTACCATTAGAAGTCCCTATTTCTACTATATTTGCCCCAATAATGGATACCCCCGCTTCATCCACAACCGTGCCGGTTATCTGTTTCTTTTGCTGTTGGATTCTTGCAGCAGTCATGTCGCTGTTTGTTTTAGTTGATTTATCAATGATAGAAAGAATAATATGATTGCCCTCCATTGAGTAATCCATATCTTTCTTTTCTAAAATTGATTTTAGTACTTCTGAAACAGCTTTTTGTTTTGCTTTTACGGATACTTTTTCGTTTGTGTTTACTTCGTCGTTGTAAATAAAGAGATAGTCTGTTTGGTTTTCAATTTCATTTATTACTTCCCTTATCGTTGCATTTCGCTTATTGATCGTTACTTTGGCATTTTGGGAATGACCTGTTTCTGCCATTGAATAAAAGACGCAAATAAACAAGAGGATTAGAGTAGTCCGCATAATCAATAAAAAATGTTTAATGGGTACTTTTTCGGTTAAATGATGACCCTTTA
>JBAZIG010000040.1:0-8860 GCA_041651955.1 Minisyncoccota bacterium
CTCTAACCATTTTGCCAACTTCCTGCTGGCCTGTCAGGGGAAGGAGAAGACACGCTCACCGTTCGAGGTCTCCGCGCCGCTCAGTCAGGTGTTCAGCCTCGGTGTGGCAGCACAACGCCTCAACCGCAAGATCCTCTTCGACCGGGATACCAAACGGGTGACCAACGATGCTTTTGCTGATGCATTTTTAACAGGAGAACCGCCCAGAAAAGGATGGGAAGATTATTACAAAATTTGAAACACTTTAAAAATATAGTTATGTTACGAAAAGCGATAATCACAATTTTAACATTGGCAGGTGCTTTATCTCTATTAGCACAAGAAAGGCCCAATACTCTTTCAGAAAGTGAAAGAAATGAAGGATGGAAATTGCTGTGGGATGGCAAAACCACAGAGGGATGGAGAGGTGCCAAACTGGATCATTTTCCGGCAAAAGGATGGTCTATTGAAAATGGAGTACTTAAAGTACATAAAAGCAGTGGTGGTGAGTCCACAAACGGTGGGGATATAGTCACAACACAGTCTTACAAAAATTTCATATTGAAAGTAGACTTCAAAATTACAGATGGTGCTAATAGTGGCATTAAATATTTTGTGGATACAAATTTAAACAAAGGTCAAGGATCTGCAATTGGGTGTGAGTTCCAGATCCTGGACGACGAGAGGCATCCCGATGCAAAGCTTGGAGTTAAAGGAAATAGAAAGCTAGGATCGCTATACGACCTAATTCCTGCTCCAGAGGATAAACCTTACCACAAAGATGATTTCAATACCGCTATGGTGATTGTGAATGGAAATCATGTACAACATTGGCTCAATGGTGTAAAAATCATAGAATACCAGCGCAATAACCAGATGTGGGAAGCATTGGTTAATTATAGTAAATACAAAGACTGGCCCAATTTCGGAAATGCAGAAACTGGTTTACTTCTTCTACAGGATCATGGAGACGAAGTGTGGTTTAGGAATATCAAAATTAAAGAACTTGATTGATTCGACTTACCAAATAAACCCAAAAAGTAATGTATATCGAGAAATAAGAATTACTCCATTATTTCAAAATTTATTTGGCAACAACCTGTTCTAAAAATATGCTATTTGATTTCTGGCTAACGTTATTATAATAATCATTCTAAAAATATGGTTTTTTATGAATTTTGATTAAATTATATTATTTATTGAGATGATTATATCACCCTTCTTTGTATAGTTTTTTTTCCTTTGTTTCACTTCTTCTTTAACTCATAATGGATGCATTTGTATTCCAGGTAGCATTTCATTTGCAAAGTCAGAAGGGAAAGGAGCCACCCTAATGAGGAAAATTGGAATAATTGCATCAATAAATTTAATATAAATTAGCAGGCTAAGATTATCTATATGGCATTGAAATACTGATACTAAAGCACAATGTTGTCGCTTTTTATATTCTATACCGTTAAATAATGGATATTCATATATAGAATTGCGATTTCGATGAAATGATTAAGAAACAGATCTTGATGTAAGGTAATATACTTGATAATCAGTGAATAGCATATTTTCTTATCACAAATTATTTGAAGAATTCTTTATACTGTGAGAACTTGAAGTTACAATATCAAATTGATTATATCTAATAAATAATTTAAAAATATGAGCAAATACAAAGAGGGTGAATATCTCACTATGTTTAAAAGCGTTACTAAAATTAAGAGAATAATCTTATTCTTATTGTTGTGCTGGAGCCCTTTTTTACAGGCAGCCCATAATGATGCACAAGCTGAGCTTATCGTTTATACTCCTTTTGAGAAAGTTGTAAAACCCGATTCAGAAAGGGTTACACAACAGAAAAAGAAAGTTACCGGAATAATCACTGATCAAAATGGAGAAACTATAATTGGTGCAAATATTATAGAAGTAGGTACCAGTAATGGTACAATTACCGATAATGACGGAAATTTTTCACTAACAATAGAAGATGGAGCTACTTTGAGAATAACTTATATCGGTTACGAAGAACAAATTATAAGTACCGATGGTGAATCGCCTTTCAATATCATACTAAAGGAAGATTCCAAGGCATTGGAAGAAGTCGTTGTTATTGGTTACGGAACCATGCGGAAAAAAGATCTTACCGGCTCTGTCATTCAGGTTCGCCCTGATAATATTGCAACTGAAAATCCTAAAACGGTACAAGACATCCTGCGTGGTACTCCGGGTTTACAAGTTGGTTATGATGCTTCTGCCAAAGGTGGTGGAACACTAATGCTGCGCGGACAGAATTCTGTATATTCTGAAAGTAATCACAATAATCCTTTGCTGATTCTCGACGGAATGCAGTTCTATGGTGAACTTTCGGAAATTAATCCAGATGATATTGCACAGATCGATATTTTAAAAGATGCTTCTGCAGCAGCTATCTACGGAGCCAAGGCAGCAAGTGGCGTTATTATTATCATGACCAAAAAAGGTAGCCAGGGTAAGCCAATTGTCAATGTTTCTACGAATGTCGGTATAACGGAATTAAGTACTTATCGTGAACGCTTCACTCCATCAAATTATTTACAACATCGTCAGGACTGGTATGAGAAGAATACATACGGAGTAAATCCGGAAACAGGCCTCTACGAAATTTATCAAACAGGAGTCTATGCCAATCAACCAGGTTATTATACAAATCCGGAAAAACTGACTAATATTTCTATTGATGATTGGAAGGGATATACCTCAAACGACACAGGGGAATCTAATATGAGCATATGGGGCAGAAGACTCGGATTTCAGGGAAATGTGCTTGCCAATCTGCTGGCCGGTAAGACCGTCGATTGGAAAGATCATACATACCGTACTGGCTTTAATCAGGATTATAATATCAGTGTCAGTGGTGCAAGTGAAAAAGTAAACTATTATCTGTCCTTTGGTTATCTTGAGAATCAAGGTGTGCTGGTAAGTGATGAATATCAGGCTGTTCGAGCCAATATGAAAATCAATGGTAAAGTGAATAGTTGGTTAGAAATAGGTGCTAATGTAAATTTTCAGGACCGGTCAGATGGTAGTATCGGAATAGATGAAGAGCAGAATATGCGTAATAGTCCGTATGCTGATTATACCGATGTAGATGGCAACTTGTTACAGTATCCCCTAAGTTCAGAATATAGCCAAAGAGGTTACAACTATCATTTTCAAAAACAATATCTGGAATTAGAAAAAGGGTATACAGTTTTGAATTCCATAATGAATGCTAAAATAACTTTGCCTTACCATCTTACTTATACATTCAATGTCTCGCCCCGTTACCAGTTCTTCTATGACCGCTACTTCATGTCAGCCGATTTACCTGGTTCCAACCCTGCATCACGTGGTGTAAATCGTGAACAGGCTAAACGTCTTGACTGGTCGCTAAACAATACGATCAATTGGGACTATACATTCAAAGACAGGCATCACCTCATGGTTACATTGGTTCAAGAGGCTGAAGAAAGACAATATTGGCAGGATCGCATTGAAGCACGAAATATGCAACCCTCTGATGCATTGGGGTTCCATAATACCAAAAACAGCAGTAAGGAGGATAGTTCCTATTCAAGTGAAGACACGTATCAATCGGCAGATGCCTTTCTGGCTCGCCTGTTTTATGCTTATGATAACCGATATATGGTTACAGGCTCTGTTCGTCGAGACGGTTATTCTGCATTCGGATCATCTAATCCGTACGCTTTTTTCCCATCTGTAGCAGGAGCCTGGACATTTACTAACGAAGATTTCTTCCAATGGAATGATGTTATGAATAATGGGAAAATACGCGTTTCTTACGGAAAGAATGGTAACCGATCGTTGGCCAATCCTTACCTGGCATTGGCTAACCTGTATGAGGGAGCGGGTAAAATGCAGGGCTATATCAATTCGAGCGGTGAGCTGGAACTATATCGTTATTTAATGGCAAACCGAATGGCGAATCCTTCGTTGCAATGGGAAAAAACTGCCTCATGGAACATTGCGCTTGATTTTGGTTTCCTCAATGACCGTATATCAGGAAGCATAGAATATTATAATAAAAGCACCAATGATATGATCATGAATCAGCGTTTACCTGAGTTTACGGGATTTAGTAGTATTACTACGAACCTTGGACAGGTGGATAATCGTGGGATTGAACTTTCTTTATTCACTTCAAATATCAAGAACAACGTTTTGGAATGGAATACTTCAATCGGTCTTTCTTATAATAAGAATGAAATAAAACATTTGTATTATGAATTCGAGAATGTCCTGGACACAGATGGAAATGTCATAGGTTCAAAAGAGAGTGATGATCTGTCGAATGGTTGGTTTATTGGACAACCAATCAGTACGATTTGGAACTATCGCGTGACAGGGATCTGGCAAAAGGATGAGTGGGAAGAAGCGGCAAGATACAACCAGAAGCCGGGTGATCCGAAGGTAGCAAACAATTATACTGCTGATGATGTCATAAATGCAGACGGAACAGTAACTCCCGTTTATAACGACAATGATAAGGAATTTCTGGGACAAACCACACCCGCTTTCCATTGGTCTATGCGTAATGAGTTTATATTGTGGAAAAACCTCAGTCTCTCATGTAATATCTATTCGTATATGGGACACAAGAGTTTATCGACTAATTATCTAAACAACGATGATGATGGGGGACGACTTGCTTATGCCGTAGCAAATATGCGGGCAAAAGAATACTGGACTCTCGATAATCCAACTGATAAATATGCACGTATTGAAGCACAAGGACCTACTGGAGCTTCCAGCCCGGGAAAATTATACGATCGTTCATTTATTCGTTTGGAGAATATTTCGGTTGGTTATTCACTACCTAAGTTTATTTCTCGTAAATGGGATATTGAGAAAGTCAAAATTTATGGTACTGTCCGCAATGTCGCCGTATGGGCAAAAGATTGGGAGTATGGGGATCCCGAGACTGGAAATTGGGCTTCTCGTATCTATACATTGGGATTAAATCTAACTTTTTAAACCTTAATAGAAGAAAATATGAAAAAAATACAAATTAAACTAAATAGTATATGCCTTCCCTTGTTTGTTGGCATCATCGTCCTACTTAGCGGATGTTCGGAAGATTATCTTAACCCGAAACCGCTATCATTCTACGAACCGGGCGCTACTTTTACTACCGAATCGGGTCTAATGGCAGCGATGGCCATAAGTGACCGTCATTTAAAACTATATTATGCACACGACCATAATGAAATGCTTCCTATCGGAACAGAGTATATCTTCTCCGATTTGGGACTTCCAGCTGCGACAGACAAAACGGGTATGCTAGATAATGTAGCTTCACTTATGACACCTACTAACTTAAGCTCTAGTAGCTTAAATGATCTTGGGAAAGTAAATAGCATCTGGTATTTCTGGAAGGAAACCTATACTGGTATTTTGAATGCGAATACAATCCTCACTTATGTAGATGGAGTAGAAGGGTTGGATGAAGCAACTAAAAACGCATACAAGGGTAGAGCATATTTCCACCGTTCCTTTCGATACCTGTCTTTGATCTTTCAGTTTGGCGATGTACCTCTTATTACTAAGGTGACGGATGTACCCAAACAAAATTATTACAGTACAAAGCGTGACGCTATCCTGGAGATGCTTGTTGAAAATATGGAGTTTGCAGTAGAATGGGTACCCGATCAGAAAGATATGAATCTGATTGGTATGGTAAATAAAGGAGCCTGCCGTATGTTGTTGGCTAAATGCTATCTGGCACTTGGGGAGTATGAAAAAGCGAAAGAACAAACCGATATACTGATCAATCAATCCGGTTATTCGCTTATGACAACTCCTTTTGGTACATTTAACGATGGAGGTGAACCTGAAACCTGGCCTATTACGCGTAATGTTATTTGGGATCTGCATCGTGCCGAAAACAAGCTTATATCTGCCAACAGGGAAGTAATTATGGGTATACCTAACAGGGGTGCAGAAGCAGAATCTTTTGTTAAGATGCTTACCATGCGTATCATGTATCCTTTCCTCTTCAACAGTGCGGTACAAACTAAAGACGGCAAGCAAGCCTTATTAAACCTAAGACGTAACCATAATGATTACAATTCTAAATATGATTACATGCGTGCATTTGGTCGAGGCATAGCTACTTATCGTCCGAGTTATTTCCAGAATCATACACTATGGTATGTGAACAACGTGCTGGATGAAGGAGACTTACGTCATAGCTCCGAAGCCGGTAATTGGGTGCGCATGGAGGATTATCGTGTAAACAACAAAGCATCTTCAGAGTTTGGTAAACCCATTACCCTTTTCGACGACAATGGGAAATTACTCTGTAGTGATACTATCCGTCGCTGGTTTGATGTACCTCATTATATATTCTATCTGGACGATCCTGTGAACGAAGAAAACATCAGTGGTTCCGATGGACTCAGAGGAGCAACAGATGGAGGTATTGCTGATTGGTATCTTTACCGTTTGGCCGAAGCTTACCTACTTCGTGCCGAAGCGAAGTTTTACATGAATCCCAATGACGCTACAATTAAGGACGATCTTAATGTAATCAGGCAACGTGCACAATGCAGCCAATTGTATGAAGGTCCCGTAACTATTGGTGATATCATGAATGAGCGAGCCCGTGAATTGTACTTCGAAGAATGGCGTAATGTTGAATTGAAAAGGGTATCACTATGTCTCGCACGTAGTGGTAAACCTGATGAATGGGGCAATACATATGACCTAGATACTTTTGATAAACAGAGTGGAACTGATTCTGAAGGCGGAAGTTACTGGTATCAGCGTGTCACAAAGTGTGGTATGTATAACAAAGGCGAGACTATTCAAATTGTAGCTACAAAATCAAGTCTCAATTTCGTAATAGATAAAAAGAACATGTACTGGCCTATCTATAATGCATCAATTACTGCTAACAACAAAGGTGAATTGAGCCAGAATTATGGTTATGACGGTTATAATCCAGATGTTTTCAAATGGGATAACTGGGAAGATGCAGTAGCTGATGAGGACAAAACAGAATAATTTTTTTTATTATCTGTTTTTAATTACTTCTGATCGGCTAAGCATAAGCTTAGCCGATCAGTAAAACTAATTTGATAAATAAATTATAATAATAATACTATGATCAAAAAGGCGATTTTCTTATTATGTCTTCTTCCTTTCTATTTATTTTCGGCACAGACGAATGAGTTGAAGAAATTTCCGAAGGGATCTGATCCCAAAGAAGTCGGTAAACGTTTGGCTTATAATTTTGTAAATGCACGACATGACCTTTATGCCGGAAAATACATCCATTATGCCGAAGTGTGTACTTGGAATGGAGCTCTTGATTATGCAATACAAACGAAGGACAAAGAACTTATCAAACAACTACAAAATAGGTTTGAACCTTTTTTTACTCGCGAAAAAGTTTTGTTACCTCCCATGAATCACGTAGACTACAATATGTTTGGTAGTCTTGCACTCAAACTCTATCAAATTACCAATGACAAAAGGTATCTGGAGATAGGACTGGCTTATGCCGATAGTCAATGGGAAGTGCCGGTGAATGCAAAACCGGAAGAAAAGGACTGGGCCGAAAAAGGATATTCCTGGCAGACTCGTATGTGGATTGATGATATGTATATGATTACCGTTATACAAAATGAAGCATATAAAGTTACAGGTGACCCAAAGTATATTGACCGGGCTGCAAAGGAAATGGTTCTTTATCTAGAGGAATTGCAGCGTGCGAACGGCCTTTTCTATCATGCCCCTGATGTTCCTTATTATTGGGCGCGGGGCGATGGCTGGATGGCGGTGGGTATGGCCGATTTGCTGCGTGAATTACCCAGGGAGCACAAAGATTTTGCCCGTATTATGGAAGGTTATCTTACCATGATGGAGAACCTGAAAAAATTTCAGAGGCACGATGGCATGTGGAACCAACTCATCGACGAGCCTGATTTCTGGGCGGAAACGTCCGGAACAGCCATGTTTACCTATGCATTTATCAGAGGTGTTCAACAGGGATGGTTGAATGCTGCAGAATATGGTCCAGCTGTAAGGAAGGCATGGTTAGCTATGATTCCTTACATCGATGAACGGAATAATGTGACGGAGGTTTGTATAGGTACCGGCAAGAAGAATGATAAGCAATATTATTTTGATCGTCCACGTCTTGCCGGTGATTTTCACGGACAGGCTCCATATCTATGGTGTGCTGCAGCACTCTTAAATAGATGAAACACTAATTGATAGTGTCTGCAAAAAATCTACCCTTTAAAAAATAATAAATCAATCTTTTTAAAGCATTCAATCGTCAAAAATAAAGTAAAATTGCATATGACCTTCTTTGTTAATCTACAAGGATTTGTCTAGTTGAGATATATTGTTGGTCACCAGAGACAAGAACGGGCCCTGGGTGAACACCCGCGATACCATTGTGGTGAACCTGAAGGGCTCTGGCGAGGTGGAGGTGCCGGTAACACCCTACTTCACCATTTCGAACGAGTCGATAACGCTGAGCGGCAATACACTGAATGCAGACCTGAATGTGAACAAGATCGTTTCTACTGCAAACATCGATTATGTGACACTGCTGGTAAGCAAAACCTCATTCGTGGACGATGCCACCAACATCGCACGAAAGGACTTCAGAGATCAGCAACCCGGCTCGTTGAACCTCTCAATGGATCTCTCCGGTAATGCAAACGTTGCAAATGCAAAAGCGCTCTTTGCAAGAGTAGGGGTAAGAACGGTTGGTGCCGATCAGGCTATCTATTCCGATATTGTACGTTTAAAATAAATTGTGTGATTGCAAGAGGTTGTACAACATTACAACCTCTTGTTTTTTTAATCTCATTGATATGACCAAATTGAATCATTA
>JBAZIG010000041.1:0-8740 GCA_041651955.1 Minisyncoccota bacterium
ATATCCGGGTTAGTGGACCTTACGTTAATCATGCAAATACACTGGACGTGGCCATTCAGTTAAGCCCAAAATTAAAATTCAAAACAGATGTCAAATGGCTTAATAACCAAATTTCATCATCAGAACGCCGTAATCTCTTCTTTGCCAATCTGAATCTTTCCTATGATTTTAATAAATTACACGCCTATATTTCCTGGAATAACATATTCAATAAATCGACGTACGAAATTTCCTACCATAGCCAACTATCCGACATCTCTCTGGCCTATATAATCCGCCCGGCTCATTTCTTATTTGGAGTGTCTTTAAATTTTTAAAACATATACAACCAGAATTCTACTTAGTCAACCATGACACGTTACATTTTACTGACCTTACTTGCTCTCGCAACCTCCGGGCTCTATTGCCGAGCGCAGGCTGTGAGCGGAATTGACCAAGTTCTGAACAGTTATGAGCGCTTTTCGACACTCCTATCTCCCGAGAAGGTGTATCTGCACACAGACAAACAGGTCTATTGTGCAGGAGAATATATCTGGTTTAATGCTTATTTAACAAACAACTCGTATTTCTCTTTGTTGCCGGAAAGCAACTACATCTATGCAGAGCTCATCCACAGAGATACAATATTGTCCAGGGTAAAGATAAAACGGTGCGTTGAGGGTTTCCCGGGGAGAATCCCTTTGCAGACAGATTTGCCATCGGGAAAATATATTTTACGGGCATATACTGCCTGGATGCAAAACTTTCCCGAAATATATATGTTTCACAAAGAAATTACCCTTATCAACCCTTTGGAGGCAAAAAGCGATAGTCTCACAGTGCAAGCATCCAAAGATGATTCATTGTTTGGCATTCAGTTTTTACCGGAAAGCGGACGGTATATTCCCGGGGACCTTGCCGTGTTTGCGTTTAAAGCGGTTACCACCGACGGCAGAGGGATTGGAGTAACAGGTGCCGTCTATAACAGTGGAGACTCTATAATTACCTCTTTTTCTGATACTTATAAAGGAATGGGGAAATTGTTATTCCATCCTGCACCCAATGAGCGATACTATACCGTTATCAGGAGCAAACAGGGAACAGAGCTAAAGCAATCGCTACCGGTTCTTTCGGAAACAGGTGCTGTAATACATGTGACAAAACGAGGCGATACCAGATACATTCGTGCAGTAGTAACCGAATCGTTATTGGAAAAACCATTGTTTATTGTGTTGTCAAACGGATCGGATGTTTTTTTATGCAACAGAAACCCACAACAAGAGTATGAAATAGCCATAAAAGAGGCTTGGCTGTTGGACGGTATAAATCATGCCACTATTGTGGATGAGGAGGGCAATGTTTTTGCCCAGCGTATCTTTTTCGCATATCACCAGAATTTGATCAAGGCAGATATTTTGGCCGATAAGCCCGAACCGGATAAAAGAGAAAAGGTTACTTACACCATCCAGCTGCTCGATACTCTAGAGACAGGTGTGGAAGGCACATTCTCTCTTTCTGTTACGGATAAGTATCTGACACCGCACACCGTTTCCGATCACCTTATATCCTACATGCTGCTTTCCTCAGAACTAAGTAGCGCTGTGGAAAATCCGGCGGCACTTTTTGACTTTTCCCGGGAAGATAGAAGTGAGGTGATGGATTTAGTCATGATGATCCATGGTTGGCGTTATTACGATATGCCGGCAATCATTAATAACACTATTTCCAAATCCCTGTCGGAGAAAGAATATTCACAAACCATATCGGGAAAAGTATCCAGTTTCTATAACAGGGTAAGCAAGTCTAATATTATCATATACTCCCCGGCTATAAACCTTTCTTATTTTGAACCGATGGATCGTTCAGGTCTTTTCCATATCAGGAATCTGGACTTTCCCGATAGTACACAATTCGTGCTCTCATGTACGGGAGAACGAGGGAGTACAGATTATTATTTAGAGGTTGATCTTCCCTCTTTTCCTGCAGTGGATACAGCCCGTTGTTTCAGTCATAACACCCCATTATCAGCGCACCATTTTGAAGATGTATTAAACGAATATACCCGCTCTTACAAAGATAAGATAGATGAAATGCCTATCTTGCTTGATGAAGTTGTTGTTACTGCAAGCCAGAATTTCGTTAAACCCGTGATCAATCCATCGCCATTTAACCAATCTTTTGAAACAAGACAGATTAGAGAGCGCAAACAGCTGGAAAAGTTTGATGGTATGCTTCTTATGGATTATCTTATTTCATCATTTGGCTCGATAACGAATGGAGGAGTAGATGAACACGGACGTCGATGGCTGAGAAGCACCGCTGGATTTTCAACATCAGGAGCTAATGAGCCTAAAGTTTATATAGATCATATGAAAATGGAAAATACAAGTGATTTAGATCGTTTGTATGTCAGCGAGATTGAAAATGTGGCTGTACTTCGTTCTTCCGAAGCGGGAGCATTGTATAACAGCCCGGGAGGGGTTATTTTAATTTCCATGCGAAAAAGCTTTTCTCAAGTAGCGGAAAGTATTAATACCAAAATTATTACTCCGTTGGGTTGGCAAAAACCATCCCGCTTTTACTCTCCGGACTACTCATTAAAACAAGACCGGGAAGCAGTAAGGTCTGATAACCGTACTACGTTATATTGGAATCCCTTTATACAGACAGATGAAAACGGCGTTGCAGAGATTTCTTTTTATACTTCCGACAGAAAAACAGAGTATCGTTTTTCTATAGAAGGAGTAACGAGTGATGGAGATTATATCGCTATATTGAAAAATTTATGAATGTCAGGCCTATGAAAAATATCCTTTCACTCATTACTGTTTTCTTTTTTTTAACCCCGCTTAAGGCGCAAACGATTGAAGGAAAAGTATATGATGCTCATTCAAAAGAGGCTCTTCCGGGAGTGTTTGTATATTTAAACGGGACCTCTGTTTCTACCTCGTCTGATAGTAATGGAAATTTTAGGCTTGTTGTGGTAGATAGAATAAGGACACCGCTTGTATTTAACCTGTTAGGCTATGAACCTTTAATCATTGAGAATCCCTTTGAGTACCCTGAGAAATCTTTTTTTCTAGAAGAGAAAACGGTTACTCTGCAGGAAACCGTGATAGTAGCGGACAGGTTTTCACGGGATCAAAAGATAAAAGCATTCAAAGAACAATTTTTAGGTGACGGCAGAGCTGGAAAATCTTGCGCTATTCTTAATGAAGAAGATCTTGTAATAAAATATGATCCTGTGGAAAACAGGTTAACGGCTTTTTCCATAAATCCGCTTATTATTAAAAACGATTATTTAGCGTACCTCGTTACGTTTGATTTACACCGCTTTTCTATACAGTACACTCGCTATACGTTAAGTAAACCCTACATAAAACAGCTCTCCTTTACGGGGACATCCTCTTTTGTTGATGAAAACCCTTTTAATCTTAAGATAGCAAAACGGCGGGACGAAAAGTATTTTCAATCCCGGCAATACTTCTGGAAAAATCTTGTGGCCAATACATTGGAAAAAGCCAACCTCAAGATTTATAACGGCCACAAGCAAACTGAGCCGGGCAGGCATTTTATTATTACAGATACGCTACATCATAGCTTACTTTGCATTAAGCCCGATGCCAATATGAATCGTATTCGCAACAACGTCATAGATACAACCGCATTCGGAATCATCACGGTTTTATATAATAACAGGCTTTCTTCGGATATTGTTTTTATGACCGACCAGGTTTCCGTCGATACATTCGGGAATATTGACGCGGTTGATAAAATCCGTTTTACCGGGACTATGGGAAAACAACGAATAGGAGATATGCTTCCCGGAAATTATACTCCTATTCGTCCTTTACCCCTTCGTCAATGATTTCCGGCCTCCGTTTATCCTTTTATTTTAACCGTTTGATTTACATGCACAATGAGCAACAAAGAATCAAATCCTTATCAGCCGTTCAACACTTTTATTTTCCGCAGCCCATTCTTTCCGCTAAGTTTGCTTGTGGACTGGTTAGCTGAATTAGATAGATCTCCCGGCTATCTCAAATCGTTTAACAGATGAGCAGGGGAGGGATGTTACCGATGTTAAGATTCCGTATATACCCATAGAATTGTATTGAGATCTTACATATCCTCCAGAGTTAAACACAACATCTCAACTTGGTATTTGGGTAATATTTTTTTCTTTAGATGATAGACCTTCGCTGCAAAAAGTTCGGGTTTAAAATTTTTTTTCTTACGTTTTACTTCAATTGCTAACGCCCGGTTCTTTTCTAATTTTAGTGCTACAATATCAATCTCATTTTGAGTTCCTTTATGTTCCCACCACGAGCCTATTGCACGGAACTGCTTGCTTTCGGCAAGTTTCTGCTTAAAGTATCTTTCAAGCATTATGCCCGAGTAAGTTGTATAGTTGGACGTGATTATTGAACGTAACCCGTCAAAGTTTTTAATTTCAATTAGTGAACGATATCTTTCAAAATAGTTGAACCAGAAACGGATAAAATTATCCTGAATTTCATACCTGACTGTATGAGTTCCCTCATTTTGCATTAGGGGGCGCTGACGGACAACAATATCATAGTCTTCAATCAAGCGTTTTATTTGTCCTCCAATGCTTATACTTCCCAAAGCAGCCTCAATCTTCGGTTGCGTATTTATTCCACCGGATATGGCACCCAAAATTGAGAAATACGTTGCGTAACTCTTCCCAAACTCCTCAATAAGCAAATATTTACCTTCGTCGGTAAAAGGGGAATTGTCCCTCACCATGAAAGTGATCATTTTCTTAATAGTGGTAATGTTATTATCGCAAAACAGCTCTACATACTTTGGAACTCCGCCGGTAAAAGTGTACAAAGCCAGTAATTCATCATTAGAGAAATCCGGATTATGATCATACATTATCTCTTTTAGAGTATCCAGATTAAAAGCTGATAACTTTATGATGTTATCCGCTCTTCCAAACAACGGCTCTTTTGCCGAGCCTGAAACAATTAGGTTCATTTTAGTTCTTTTGCGGTACATATCCCATATGTTCTGCATATCGTAGTAAACCGATTCATTGATATTATAAAACTCTTGAAATTCATCAATGACAAGGTTAAACTGCCGGTTTACAGCCAGCTCCATTAGATATTGAAATATTGAACTAAATCTGTTAATTTCCTGTGGAACAAAAGTATCCAGCGATTTTGCAATAATTTGATTAAATTCTGCACAAAGAGCCGCTTCGTTTTTACGGCTGACAAAAAGATAAACAGTTGGCAATCCTTCAACGGACTTCATAATCAGACTTGTTTTTCCAATCCGTCTTCTTCCCGTAACAACAGTAAGCCGGGAATGATCACTGTGCGATAGAATCCTGATCCTTTGCAATTCAGACAATTCGCTTATTCTATCATAAAATTTCATTCTTTTTATTTTTTATGTTACCGTCGTAACTGTTACGGCAGTAACAAAGATAATAATTTTTTTAATTTATCAACCGTTTTGTTTTATTGACTTGTAAAAAATGAATGGGGGGCCTGTGAGAGAGGATGAAATACCATGAGGGAAATGGTTATGTTTCTTCGTAATAATAGGAGTAATCGATCCCCTTCATGAATACTTCATGGCTGTTGATCTCACTAGTCAGGGCTCCCTCTATCAGGTTTTTAATTGACGTGCTGTCGGAAGCGCTTTTTACCATAGCGTTCAGGTAGTCGTTTTTGCTTATCTTACTCCAATCCACGCATTTTTTCAGGCGTTTTTTCAGTATCAGATCTATCCAGATGCGGGTGCTGCGCCCATTGCCTTCCATAAATGGATGGGCAACGTTCATTTCTACGTATTTCTCGGCAATTTCGTCGAATGTATTCTCGGGCATTTGTTCAATCTGCCGTAGAGTATTTTCCAGATGTTGAGCCATCGCAAATTTAAAACCGCCTTTGGAGATGTTTTTCTGCCTTATCTGTCCGGCAAAATCGTAAAGCCCGCCAAACAGATACGCGTGAATTTGCTGCAATCCTTTAACGGAGCCCACTTCAATGTTGTCAATTAATGAACTTTCAAACAAGGCGTATGCCTTATGTTTGCTTTTTCCGTCAATGGTTTCGTCGCTGTAGGTAAACCAATCTATGAAACGGCTTGCCTGTTTACTTGGGAATTGTCTGGCCAGGGCAATGATACCATTGTAATCCAGCATATCTGTAAACCGTTTTTTTCCATCAGGTGCTAGAATTTTCAACTGGTTAGTGGCACTAACCAGTTCACTGTTTTCCTTTTTGAGCTTTGATTTCAAGTATTTCCAATAGTTACGTGTCTTGATGTAATTGTCCTGGTTGGTAAGGACAGCTACAATGTCAAGAACCGAAAACCACCATTTGTTGTATTCCTCGTCCCATACGGCACGTACCTCGCGGTCGTTAAAGAAACGGATAGAAACTTTACTCATGCTGTATAAATAAACAAATATACTCATTTGATTTTTATTAAACGATTGACAGCCTTCTTGTTTGTTTCTAAAAATCACTATATTTGTATAAAAACAGAAACGGAAATGAATTTTCACGCATTTCGACAGGCGTTTTTTGATTACGGATGCTTTAATACACACCAGCTTTATGTTCTGCAACCGGAATTCAACAGCAATAATCTGACCCGCTGGGTGAAGCAGGGACTGTTGGTTAAGTTGCGTAATGGTTTTTATGCTTTTAGGGAATATCTTGAAAAGCCCGGTTTCTCATTGTTTATATCTAACCGCATTTACAAACCTTCCTATATAAGTTTACATACAGCTCTCGCATTTTATGGTATTATTCCGGAAGCTGTAACCCAAATTACAGCCGTATCTTCACTTAAGACGGCAGTATTTAAAAATGATTTTGGGATTTATTCATACAAAAAAGTACGTGAAGGACTGTTTTTTGGCTATGAACTAAAGCCCATGGGGGATCGCTCAATCCTGTTTGCCTTTCCGGAAAAGGCATTGCTGGATTTGTTGTATCTCTATCCATTTTATAATACTGAGGCCGAAATTGAGAATTTACGACTGGACTATGATTTTATGGCAAATGACCTTAATAAAACAAGGTTTGACGAATATGCCTGTCGTTATGAGAGCAAGGCATTAATCAAAAGAGTGAATATTATGAAAAAAGTATACGAATTATGATAGACATTGAGCAGATAAAAGGTTTTTTCCCTGAGGATATAAGGCAAAATATCACTAGTAAAAAATATATGATCAAGGAATACATACAGTTGATGATCCTTGATTGGTTATCCACATCGGCCTACGTACAAAAGGTGGTTTTCATAGGAGGGTCAAATCTTAGACTGGTAAAAGGAATTGATCGGTTTTCAGAAGATCTGGATTTTGACTGTAAAGATTTTACAAAAGATGATTTCATTAGAATGACTGACGATATTTTGGTTTTCCTTCAACGTTCCGGCTTCCGGGTTGAAACACGCGACCGAAATTTAGAAAAATTGACAGCTTTCAGGCGTAACTTTTATTTTCCTGAATTGTTGTACGATCTTGGATTGTCGGGACACAAAGAGGAGCGTTTTCTGATTAAAGTTGAAAGCCAGGATCAGGGTTTCAGGTACACGCCCAAAGTCGTGTTTATTCGTCGTGCCGGTTTTTTCTTCCCGTTCCCTGTTCCTCCCGATTCGATCCTGTGTGCCATGAAACTGTCGGCTTTACTTACAAGACAAAAAGGACGTGATTTTTACGATGCCATGTTCCTCTTGGGACAAACTGATCCGGACTATCAGTACCTGTCTGTGAAGCATAATGTTCACACAAAAGAAGAACTAAAAACCGCTTTATCACAAGTTGTTGAAAAAACCGACCTTAAAAAGAAATACCGTGATTTTGAGCACCTTTTATTCAAGCAATCCGATGCAGAAAAGGTACTGCTATTCCAGGAGTTTGTAAATCAGTTATAGGAATAGGGTTTACACGGTGTATCAACGTTCGGTTTGTTGAACGCTACAACAGATAATATTCGTTCCAACATCTCCAAAATCAATTGGGAAATTGCAGGAAAATAATAAGATATGAAAGCGAAAAAGCGAAACTTTTTTAACATAACATGCTGATATAATTTGCATTAACCCTAATTTCACCGAAACTTTTTCTAAGGCTATTGACTTTTTGTGATTTAATTGATAGAATTGTAAAAAGTGGATATGAACACTCCGGAAAACTAAAACAAATCAAAATGAAAAAGTTTGTTATTTTATTAAGCTTTTTAGGTTTTATTAGCCTAAATCTTCCTGCACAGAACATATATATTCGAGGCCATATTCAGGTGATATATATTGGGCCTGATGGGGTTGATCTTATTTGCCATCCCCCATACGATGAAAACTGTTTGACGATAATAACTGATCCCTCATATCCAATAGAAGCATATACTGTTTTTGACGAGGAAGGCTTTAAAACGACTCAACACAAGGTTCAGGTTGTGGGAGTAGCCTTGAACTGTGATGGATTCCCGACAAAAGTATATCGAATACGAGAGGATGAGGATGCTGACAAATAGAAAACCCTGTTTTTTGCATTCAATGCGAATCAGATTGAAAATCATTGCTTTACTAAGTATATTATTTACTACAATATGCAAGGGTGAAGAAGTGGAAATTTTCTTTGCTATCAAGCCATCGGATTGCATCTCCTGCATGACACCTATAAAGGACATTCTTGAAGAAATAGAGGAGCAACAGCTTTTAGGGTACGTAACAATGGTCGTAAAAGATATTCCTGAAAAGGCAC
>JBAZIG010000042.1:0-4416 GCA_041651955.1 Minisyncoccota bacterium
CGTGACGGAACGTCCTAAACGTATGTTTAGGGCGATTTTTGCGTTTTGACAGGGGTGTCCAGGTGTTTATATTTAACATGCCGGTAAAGATATATATGGGAGCCGAAGCTCTTGCAAGCGCACTGTACGGACTGAACAATGTCCTTATAGTCACAGATATGCATATGTATCAAAGCGGCAAAGTAAAATATGTCACTGACTATTTTGGATCCGCCGGAGTAAACTATTCGGTTTTTTCAGATGTTCGCTCCGATCCTGACACGGAGACAGTAGCATCTGGTATAGAAGTTCTTGCCAGAACCAAAGCCGAGAACATAGTGGCTTTTGGCGGCGGTTCTGTGGCAGATGCTGCGAAGGCGATCAAATTTTTTGCTGAAAGCCTCGATGATGAAAAGCACTACCGTCTAATCGTTATCCCTACCACAAGCGGTACCGGTTCTGAGGTCAGCCGTTACTCCGTTATTTCGGATAATGTAAAACAGATCAAATATCCAATTGCTGACGACAGGCTGCTGCCGGAAGCGGCTCTTTTGGACGCAGGCCTTACCCTGAGCGTACCTCCTGCGGTTACTGCCGATACCGGTATCGACGTGCTGACACATGCTATAGAATCATTTGTTTCCAAAGAACGCAACGATTTTTCCGACGCCATGGCAGAGAAGGCTATCAAACTTATCCACAAGAACCTTCACAGGGCATATTCAAACCCGGATGATATCCATGCTCGCCAGGCGGTTCACAATGCTGCCTGTATGGCCGGGATCGCGTTCAGTAACTCGGGACTCGGCCTGAACCACGCGATGGCTCATGCTCTCGGTGCAAAATTTCATGTGCCGCACGGACGGGCTAACGGTATATTCCTTACTTATACGATGAACTTTAACTCAGGCTGCTCGACAGAACTTACCGACACAGCGGTCCGTTATGCCGAGATAGCAGCTATACTGGATGTAGAAACATCAGCTTTGCGGCAGAGTACGGTCGATGCTGTACGTGCTGTGAGGATCCTTAAAACTTCGGTTTTGCGTCAAAGTGCGCTAGGTGCCGTACGAGCCGTCAGAATTCTTATTGAAAAACTGCACATTCCTACCTCTGTCAAAGACGCAGGGATATCGCGGCGTGATTTTGAAGCTGCCCTTGATCCGCTTGCAGATGCAGTGATGGCTGACCCTACATTGGCATCAAACCCAATAAAATGTTCAAGAGACGAAGTTGTTGATCTTTTTCGAAAAGCATACAACGGAGAACACTGACAACGGCATTTATTCCTCTGAGAAAAGAGAGCGATGTAAGTGGCGACAAAAGAAAATAAAGTAAGGATAATCCAGGAATTTGTCCCTGGCAAGCAAGTGACACTGGCGCATGTCATAGCCAATCCTGTCCAGCAGCTCTACGCTAAACTTGGTCTTATCGATGCGCAAGGATCTATTGGAATTTTCACAATAACTCCCAGCGAGGGTGCCATGATAGCGGCTGATGTTGCTTCAAAGGCAGCAAATATAAATATCGGTTTTGTTGACAGATTTAACGGTTCTCTTCTGATCACCGGAGATGTAGCGGCAGTAGAGGCTGCTATGCAGGATGTAATATACACGCTCTGTACATACATGGGCTTTGCTCCGACAAATGTAACGAAGACATGAGCCGCAGAAAGCGTATAATACTGGTAGGCAGGACGATGTCCGGCAAAACTACACTAAGTCAGCGTATAACGGACAGTGACATACGTTATCACAAAACTCAGACCCTCACATTGATCGACGACTTTATACTGGATACGCCGGGAGAATATTTTGAAAGATATTCTTTTAGGGGATCACTTACAGTAGCTGCAACAGACGCGGATGTGATCGTTTTTGTGCAGGATGCGACAGAGGACGGAACACTCTTTCCCCCCGCATATGGGGCGCTTTTCTGCAAGCCGGTCATAGGACTGGTCACAAAAGCCGATATTGCTACGGATACACAGATAAACAATGCAAGGACTTTCCTAAAGATGGCAGGGGCCAAAGTAATATTTGTCACAAGTGCGTTGACAGGAAAAGGCCTGGATGACTTTGTCCGCGAAATTTCTTATACGGAGGAAACAACGGATGAAAGACAATAAGCTTAATATCCTTATAGCCGATGATGAGCCTATTACCAGAATGGATTTGCGTGAACTTCTTCAGGAGTCCGGTTACAATGTTGTTGCAGAGGCAGGGGACGGTTTTGATGCAGTGGAAGCATGTAAGAAACACCACCCCGATCTTGTCTTGATGGATATCAAAATGCCCTATCTCGACGGACTCTCGGCATCCAGGCTTATCATAGAGGAAAATCTTGCTGATGCGGTAGTACTGCTTACAGCTTATGGAGAAAAGGAATTTGTTGAAGAAGCAAAGGCCATCGGAATAAGCGGATATCTGGTAAAACCAATTAATGTAAAATCTCTTATACCAACCATCGAACTGCTGTTCAAACACATACATGAAATCAAGAAGCTTAGGAGAGATATCAACGAGATATCCGAGCGTTTTGAGAACAGGACGATAATTGAAAAAGCGAAGGGACGCGTCATGGAGGAACTGTCCATGACAGAGGAAGAGGCTTACAGATACATAAAGAATCTCAGCTTGTGCAAATCGATCTCGATGCGTCACGTTGCCGATTTGATCCTTCAACAGAGCAAGGTGGATACCAGATGCCGGAGGAAAGCACAGTAGCTCTTCTTTGTAAGGAATATACTGATCTCAGCGACCACGACATTTCTATTATCGAAGGAATGTCTGTCGTACTCAAGCCTCTAGCAAATCTCGAGGATGCAGATATTTTTATTGACTGCCCTTCGACGTCTGAGGACGCAATAGTTGTTGCAGAAGCAAAACCCGATTATGTGCCTTCGTCTTACAGAAACACAGTAGTGGGTCTTCTGGCTAAACCGCAAAATGAGCCGGCAGTTGCGCGCACACTTAAGCTCGGCATAGCGACTAAACAGATGAAAGCGATCACGCAAGAGAATACTCATGTCATCCAGACTGTGGAACCTATAAAAAACGAGGGACGGGTGATCGGTGTACTTATCCGGGAAAAAAGGGTAGATGAAGAGAGAGCACAGAGTGAACGCCTCCACTTTTCCCAGCAGAGCTATAACCGCATAGCAAGCGCAATAACTCATATGACGGAGGAACATAACTGGCTGACCGAGTGCATTGACGAAGCTCTGGTGATCGTAGACAAGGACGGGTATGTAGCTTATCGCAATTCGCTTGCCAGCAAGCTGTATAAAAAATTTGGCTATGTAAACGACATTCTGGGACAACCTTACCATAACATCATGCAGATCTGTCCTTCCGACACGGAAGATGATATTTCCGGACTGACGGAAGTTGAGGTAGGGCTTGGGAACAACTGTCTTGTAATAAGGCACGTGGATCTCTCTTCGCAGAGTATGGGGTTTGCTCTCATTATACGTGACATTACGGATAAGAAAGAACGAGAGAGGGAACTTATTCTAAAATCTGTTGCTATCCAGGAAATGCACCACAGGATCAAGAATAATCTCCAGACAATCGCCAGCCTGCTTCGTCTCCAGATCAGAAGGGCAAATGACCCCGAAACACAGATGGTACTGCGCGAAAGCATGAGCCGGATACTGTCGATAGCAGTAACACATGAACTGCTTTCTCAGGTTGGGATCGACAGGGTCAACATAGGGGAAGTTATCATCAATATTACAAATAACGCTCTGCAATACTTTGAAGACAGCAACAGCAACGTGAACATCAGGATAGAAGTTACTCTCGAAGGAGATGACTTCCAGGCAGACGCGGATGTTTCAACATCAGTGGCTCTTGTAGTTAACGAATTGCTCCAGAATTCGATCGAGCATGCATTCCCGGGAAGGCATGTCGGAATGGTAAGGATCATAGTCTCAAAAGGCGATCTCTATTCCACGATCAAAGTGATCGATGACGGATGCGGGTTTGACTCGACGGAGACGAACCACCTTGGGCTTAATATTGTCAGGGCGCTTGTCAAAGATAAGCTTGGCGGAAATTTTAAAATAGATTCTAACAGATATGGTACATGTGCATCATTTGATTTCAAGGTAAGTTGAGATATTTTTAATTTTAAACACGTGTGAGTCAGCAACGTAAAGCCGCTCACAAGTGATCGGAGTGACGCAGCTCCGCTTCAGGGTGCAATTACCCTTGCAGCGGAGCTGCGTTCGTATTTGGGAGGAATAATTTATGAGCAATCTCATTTCCAGACAGGTAATATCCAGCGTTGGGATAGACATAGGAACGACCACTACAAACGTGATCTTTAGCCAGCTGACCGTTGAAAACAGAGCGAGCAATTTTACTGTTCCGAGGATATCAATTGTGGACAAGCAGGTCGTTTACAAAAGTGACATATATTTTACTCCCTTAC
>JBAZIG010000042.1:4426-5635 GCA_041651955.1 Minisyncoccota bacterium
AAATTGTAAGTGAAGAGTACCGCAAGGCCGGAATGACCCCGCATATGGTGCATAGCGGTGCAGTAATAATCACAGGAGACATGGCAAGAAAGAAAAACGCAAACCAGGTGTTAAAGGCTTTATCCGATTCTTCCGGAGATTTTGTCGTAGCAATAGCAGGTCCGGGCCTGGAATCTGTACTGTCAGCAAGGGGTGCGGGAACAGATGTTGCTTCCAAAGAAAAAAGGTGCGTAATGGCTAATCTTGACATCGGAGGCGGTACAACGAACATTGCGGTATATGACAAAGGGCGGCTGGCCGGTGTTACGTGTATTGACATCGGAGGAAGACTGATCCGCGTAGAAAAGGGCAGGATAGTATCTGTCTTTCCAAAAATCAGACAGCTTGCAAGTGAAAACGGCATCTCTATTAATGCCGGCAATGCTGCAGACGAGGGATTGCTCCGTAGGACAGTGTCGATCATGGCAGACGTGCTCTCTCAGTCGATCGGACTGGCTCCTGCAGAGAAGTCGATTGACTACATATACACAAACAACGGAAAAGGATTGCATGACATCCCGAAAATAGAAGCGCTGACCTTTTCCGGAGGTGTTGCCGACTGTATCTACAACGGCAGCCAGACATCCGGGGATGTCTACCGTTACGGGGATATTGGAGTGCTTCTGGGAGAGGCTGTCAGAAACAATAAATATTTTAAACAGGTCCAAACGATCGTTCCTGCAGAGACGATACGCGCAACGGTAGTCGGAGCGGGAGTCCACACGACGGAAATAAGCGGGAGCACGATCCTGTTCACCCAGGGCCTGCTTCCTATTAAAAACATCCCGATTCTGAATATCGGTAAAACAGAGGAATCTTCAAGTGAAAAAATCATTGCATCGATTCGCTCTCAGATCCCACTATACAAGCCCGAAGACAAGCTGGAGCAGATAGCTATTGCTTTTGCAGGATATAACTATAACACTTTTTCAGACATTCAGTATCTGGCAAACGCGATAGCAGTCGGAGCAGAGGAGGTGATAAACGGTCAGTATCCGTTGATCCTGGTTGTGGAACACGATATTGGAAAAGCACTCGGGCATGCGTTAAATGTCAGGCTGAACCATAAGAAACCAATGGTATGCATTGACGGCATCAAGGCTTTGAGCGGCGATTACATCGATATCGGAGAACCGGTTTGCGGTGGGCATGTATTGCCTGTGGTGATCA
>JBAZIG010000042.1:5645-8701 GCA_041651955.1 Minisyncoccota bacterium
TCAAGACTTTGATATTTAATTCTTGATCAGTGAAATTTCAATAGAGAGGTGAGAGGTCAGCATGAAGCTTAAGACAAAACTGTTCGGACATAGCTACGAGTTTAAATCCCTGCGCGAAGTGATGGCCAAAGCCAACGAAGAAAAGTCGGGAGACCGTCTCGCTGGCATTGGAGCTGAATCAGCAGAAGAAAGGGTTGCTGCGAAGGTCGTTCTCTCTCATGTCAATATGAATGAACTTCGCAACACACCGGCAGTACCTTATGAGGATGATGAAGTTACCCGGGTCATTCAGGATGCTGTCAACGAAAAGATCTTCGATGGATTCAAGAACATGACGGTAGGCGAATTCAGAGAGTGGCTGCTCAGCGAAAAAACGGACACAGCTATGATAAGACGCGTGTCAAGAGGCCTAACAAGCGAGATGGTTGCAGCTGCCTGCAAACTTATGAGCAACCTGGACCTAATATACGCTGCGAAGAAGATGAGAGTTTCAGCGCACTGCAATACGACGATAGGCCTTCCGGGGACATTCTCCTCAAGGCTTCAGCCGAACCATACCACGGACGATCCCAAGGGCATCATGGCTTCTGTAATGGAAGGATTCAGTCTCGGCTGCGGGGATGCTGTCCTTGGATTGAATCCGGTCGACGATTCAGTTGAAAATGTCGTGAGGATCCTAAATATGTTTGACGAATTCAAGCGTAAGTGGGAGATACCGACACAGATAAGCGTCCTGGCTCACGTGACGACACAGACAGACGCAGCGAACAAATTCAATGCTCCGATAGACCTTATGTTTCAGTCAATAGCCGGTTCTCAAAAAGGCAACGAGGCGTTCGGGATCACTATGCAGATGCTCGATGAAGGCCGGGATATGATGCTCCACAAAGGTACATCCACCGGACCAAACGTCATGTATTTTGAAACCGGACAGGGTGCGGAGCTATCATCGGAATCCCACAACGGGTGGGACCAGGTGACTATGGAGGCGCGTTGCTACGGTTTTGCCAAACGTTACCAGCCGTATATCGTCAACACAGTCGTTGGTTTCATAGGACCTGAGTATCTTTACGATTCTAAACAGGTCATCCGTGCAGGCCTTGAAGATCATTTCATGGGCAAGCTTACGGGAATTCCGATGGGCTGTGACGCATGCTACACAAATCACATGAAAGCGGACCAGAACGACATAGAAAATCTTGCGACACTTCTGGTAGCAGCGGGGTGCAACTATGTCATGGGAGTTCCTCAGGGTGATGACTGCATGCTCATGTACCAGTGCACAGGATATCACGAAGCAGCAGCTCTGCGTGAGACATTCGGACTCCGTCCGATAAAAGAGTTTGACCAGTGGCTGGAAAAAATGGGCTTTTCCGAAAACGGGAAACTTACACCGCTTGCCGGGGATGCTTCAGTCTTCCTGAGCAAGTAAGAGAGGAGGCGAAAAGACTATGATCGAACAAAATGCACTCAGAGAGATAATCGAGCAGGTACTCAGCGAAATGAATATATCAGGCATGTCGGCACCGGTCAAACCGGCACCGCTGTGCAGAGCAGACTCCGGTTGTGAGGAAGGGTTCATTCCTGATGTTACGGAAGTGGACATCCGTAAACAGTATCTTGTTGAGAATCCGATCAACAGGGACGCCTATTACGAACTTAAACAATACGCTCCGTGCCGCCTTGGAATAGGCAAGGCCGGTGCACGCTATAAGACGGACCCTGTACTGCAGTTTCGCGCGGCTCACTCTGCAGCTCAGGATGCAGTCTTTTCTATCGTTGATCATGAATTTCTCGAAAAGATGGGGCTTTTCTCAGTAAGATCCCAGTGTGACAACAAAGACATATTTCTTACAAGACCGGATCTTGGCAGGAAGCTGAATGACGAAGCGGTAGAGACCATTAAGCAGAAATGTAAGAAAAACCCGACTGTCCAGATTTTTGTATCCGACGGACTAAGCTCGGCATCAGTCTCAGCTAATATTGCCGATTTGCTGCCGGCGATAATGCAGGGCCTTTCGAGCTACGGCATCGAAGTCGGAACTCCCTTTTTCCTTGAGTACGGACGGGTAGGGGCTATGGACCATGTCACAGAGATCACAGGTGCGACAGTGACCTGCGTTCTCATTGGCGAACGTCCTGGGCTTATCACTGCAGAATCAATGTCCGCATACATTACATATAAGGGAACAGTCGGAATGCCTGAAGCACGACGCTCAGTCGTGTCAAATATCCACAAGGCTGGCACTCCTTCGGTTGAAGCGGGAGCTCACGTCGCAGAACTGATAAAGACGGTGCTCGACCGCAAAAGCTGCGGGACAGATCTGAAGTTGTAGACGAACAGGAGGGATAGCCATGAAGAGAGACCCATTACCGGCCAAAGTACTTGCAACCAAAATAATACCCAACGTTGATCCTGATCTTGCGAAATCACTTGGGCTCAAGCCGGAACAGAAATCGATAGCCCTGCTTACGGCCGACTGTGACGATGTCACATATACTGCATTGGACGAAGCCACGAAAGCGGCTGACGTTAAGGTGGTATATGCAAAGAGCTTCTACGGCGGAGCTGCAAACGCAAATACAAAGCTTGCCGGAGAGATAATCGGGATACTTGCCGGGCCAAACCCTGCCGAAGTCAAGAGCGGACTCGCGGCAGCGGTTAATATGATCGAGAATGTCGCACATTTTGTGTCAGCAAACGAGGATGATTCCATACCGTATTATGCTTTCTGCATATCACGCACAGGTTCATATCTCTCAGAAAGTGCAGGCGTGCCCGAAGGAGAAGCCCTCGCATACCTGATCGCCCCCCCGCTCGAAGCCCTCTATGGTGTAGATGCTGCGCTGAAAGCGGCGGATGTCACCATGTGTGTTCTTTATGGTCCCCCGTCAGAGACGAACTTCGGAGGCGCACTTCTCACCGGCAGCCAGTCAGCCTGTAAGTCGGCATGCGAAGCTTTTGCGGCAGCCGTTGAGTTTGTCGCGGAAAACCCAAGACAGTAGGAGAACGCATGGTCGGTCATGAAGCATATGCTGAGGGAGGGGGGATAAAA
>JBAZIG010000043.1:0-8624 GCA_041651955.1 Minisyncoccota bacterium
TGATGCAGAATGGCAACAATTGGAGATGTATCTTGGAATGTCACAATCAGAGGCAGAAATAACTGGCTGGCGAGGTACAGCCGAAGGTAGCAAACTGAAACATCCGGGGACAGAATATTGGGCTTCCCCAAACACAGGTGCAACCAACTCAAGCGGGTTCACAGCTCTTCCAGGTGGTCTTCTCTATAATGGAACATTTCAATCACGATTAGGAGCATCTCATTGGTGGAGTTCAACTCAAAACTACGATCAAGTGGCTGCCTGGTGGCGTTACTTGAGTTGCTCAGAAAGTAAAGTATATAGGACCCCAATGTTGAAAGAATATGGGCTTTCTGTAAGGTGTGTAAAGGACTATCCAAAGGAGCCTGGATCTAGTCCGGATTATGGAACTTATACGGACCAAAGAGATCAGATAGTATATAAAACAATAACCATAGATGGCAAGGAATGGATGGCAGAGAATCTGAAATACCTGCCATCGGTTGTAGGCCCGGCCACAAGTTCACAAACAACGTCATGCTATTATGTGTATGATTACAATGGGACAAGTGTAAGCGAAGCCAAAGCTACAGCCAATTACCAAACCTATGGTGTGCTATACAACTGGCCAGCAGCCATGAATGGAGCTGCGACCAGTAATACTATTCCGAGTGGCGTACAAGGTGCATGTCCTCCGGGCTGGCATCTTCCCAGTGATGCAGAATGGCAACAATTGGAGATGTATCTTGGAATGTCACAATCAGAGGCAGAAATAACTGGCTGGCGAGGTACAGCCGAAGGTAGCAAACTGAAACATCCGGGGACAGAATATTGGGCTTCTCCAAACACTGGTGCAACCAACTCAAGCGGGTTCACAGCTCTTCCAGGTGGTCTTCTCTATAATGGAACATTTCAATCACGATTAGGAGAATCTCATTGGTGGAGTTCAACTCAAAACTACGATCAAGTGGCTGCCTGGTGGCGTTACTTGAGTTGCTCAGAAAGTAAAGTATATAGGTCCCCAATGTTGAAAGAACATGGGCTTTCTGTAAGGTGTGTAAAGGATTAATAATGCTTTAATTTATATCAGAGATTTTTTTCAGATAAAAAATATATTGTAAAAATGATTTAATTCTTAATGTTATGAAAATGAAAAAAATAATGACTTTGTGTTTTGTTGTTATATGTAGTACTTCCTATGCACAAACTGCTGATAATGACACGATCGTAAAAATTGACGATACTAAAATCAGTGCAAAAATTATTACTGTCAATGAACATCAAATCACTTTTTCATATCCTGAAGAAACAGTAATAACAACTCTTTCAAAAAATCTGATAAAAGAAATCATTTTCTCCAGTGGGCGTAAAGAATCCTGCAATAATGTGACAATACCAGTTATTAATGATGAGGATGATTGGGAAAAAGTTATACTAACATATGATGCTTCGGAGGTGGAGGGCCTTGTAAAAAGGGGAGATATTGTAGTTTTTGAAACAAAGAAAATTACATATCAACCAGGTTCATATATGGAAGCAAAGGTAATTGAAGAAGCAAAAAAACAAGCTGCTGAATTAGGCGCTCCAATTATTTATGCTATTGTCCCAGTTACAAGCCATGAAGGAACTGAATTCAGATTTCTTGGCATTGCTTATAGCTATAATTAGTCAGGCAGATCTTTGATTATAAGAAAAAGCAGATGTGAAAATACTCCATATTACTATAAATCAAGACAAACTAATTATCAACTAAAATGAAAAAAATATTACTTTATTTGTTATTAGGAACTCTGTCAATCAATTTATTAGCCCAATCTGATTATTTAGATGTAGTATATCTGAAAAATGGCAATACTGTCAGGGGTAAGATCATTGAACAGGAAGCTGATAAGTATGTAAAAATCCAACTTGACGAAAAAAATGTTTTACTTTTCAACAATGATGAAATAATTGAAATCGCAAAAGAAGGTGTCGTAGACCAAGACGAGTCTGAATCCACAGCACAAACAAACGAAAAGAATTTCCCCAAAGGGTATCAGGGAATCATCGAAATCGGATACATTGCTACAGCTCATGGCCTAGACAACGGCCTTCTGAAAGCTCAAATGATCAATGGAATAAGATTTAAAAGGTTATCGTTAGGAGTAGGAGCAGGTATTAGATTTGATGCGAATAGCCGTTTCCGTCCCTATATTCCTGTATTTTTTGATATAAGAACCCGTTTTGTTCCTCGTCGCGTATCCCCCTTTATTGCTTTGGGTTGCGGTTACACTTTTTATCCCAATTATGACGGTGGGTTATATCTGAGCCCATCTTTAGGTATAAGCTTCAAACTTGGACGTAAGTTCGGGATGCATCTGGCATTAAGTTATGAATTGTTAGGATATCGACCCAGATATATGGATCTTGATGATGGGTATATAGGCTTTTCATTGGGAATTATACTTTAAAATTTTCGTAAATCAACCTAATTAAGATGAAAAAAAATAACTATTTCACAAAAGTTGAAGATAAATATGTCTTTAATTTGTCTTTGATTGTCTGGCATTTGATAATCATACTTGCTTCCATCGCAGTAGCTGCAGGGATAGTAGTTTTTTTATGGACAATAGCACCTACTTTTAAGGACAGGGTAAAAAAAGACCCTTATCCTGTTAAAGCTGAGTATCCTGCGCCTGTTGCCGTGACACTTTCAGATTTGTCAATGCAAAAAGCAACGCCCATTGTTCCTCAAAAAGAAATCACATCCGAACCGGAAATTGTTAAACAAGAACCAATCATAGACACCACAGGGCTTGCCAGCTATACAATATCCTTAGACATTTATAAGACACTTTTTACAGAAAGTGATTGGTCAGGATCTGGATATTGGACTTATCCCCATGGTAAAGAGTACTGGGAGTTTTACCAAAAAGAAAAATATAGGTCATGGGTCGTAAGTATACCCGGCATACTTTCAAAATTAGAATCTTGCTATAAAAAAACGGATGCTGATACATATGTTCAAAAGAAACTTTTACTTGATGGTTATATTAATGTAATCAAGAATAGACCTGCAGGAATGCGTGCTCAACTTTTTGATATCTTAATTAATAATAACACAGAAACCGTAAATAGCACGTATCAGAATTGTATGTCGGTATCCAAATTACTGCTGGCATTACCAAATAACGTTGAGTTGAGTCATATTAACAAGACTTTAATCTTTTTGAGAAGAAACGAATCGTCAGGTAATGAATTGATTGATTATACATCATCAATTCTTTCAAAAATCGGTCCTAATCAACGTGCTTCTGTTTTGACATCCATTAGAAATAGTTACTCATCTTTTTTTGATAGGGATTTCGCAAAACAGAAAGAAGCCACTGATATGTTTTTGACATTATTACCTAATTTCAAAGAAAGTGAGCATAACACTATGATTAATCAGTTTTACAGGGTATATACAATTAAAAACAGAGATAGAAATCATAAGATCAACCATATTGAACAGGAGTATGAATATGGTGTAAATCAGGTTGAGGAAAGGTACGCAGAACGACTTTATAGGGCAGAAAGGAAATACAATGAAAGAAAGGAATTAAAGGCAAATTACAGATACCGTACGCTTATTGTTGCGGGTAGTGGAATCTTATTGATTGTTCTGATAGCGACCATACTAGCATTTTTATCAATACAAAGAAGTGTGAGGAAAATTGAAAAGAAAATTTCTCTCGAAGAATAATTTTTGATGAAATATGTTATGAAAAAGACGTATTTATATTTTGTAATAGTATTGTTATTTATTCCTTGCATGGCGCAAGACCTTCCCTTAGCCCGCTATAATGATCTACGCTTCAGGAATGGATTGGCTTATAAAGACGGGCAATTATTCACGGGCATTTTACTAGATACATTTCTAATCAACAATCGGCCCGTAGTGATAGGACAATTTAAGGATGGCAAAAAAAACAGCTTGTTTGTTGAACGGTATGGTCCAAATAAAAAGAAGTATGAGGGTCAATTCGTTGAAGGGAAAAAAGAAGGGGCTCATTTTGAATGGTATGAGAACGGGAACTTGAAATCTGAAATATACTATACTGAAGATAATATCAATGGTAAAGTGTCTTTATGGTACGAAGATGGGCAAAAACAGATTGATGCCACTTATCTTAATGGCATGAAAAACGGGTTAATAACTGAATGGTATGCAAATGGGAACAAGAGAAATGAAATGTCGTATGTTGCTGATAAAAAAGAGGGGAAAGAGTCTGTATGGTTTGAGAACGGAGTGATCCAGCAAGAGGCTGAATATCAACAGGGAAATAAGCATGGTATGTTCAAAGAGTGGTATAGCAATGGTTCTCTGAAGGATTCAATATACTATTCTGAGAATATTATTGCTGATGGTACATATAATTTTTATACTGAAACTGGAGAAATAGAACACGAAGTAACATATAACAAGGGGCAACTTACTAAAGAAAAGATTATTGAAGAACGTTTTTATCTGAATGGTGATTATATTGAAAACATCCAAGAGATATATTTAAATGGTGAAAAAAAAGTAACAGGCACTTTAAAGAACGGTCAAAAAGATGGTTTGTGGACTGTTACGAACAATACCGGACAAATAATATCAGAGGAAATATATAATGAAGGGAATCGGTTTATCAAAGATATTAATGGTAATACTTATGCTACTGTTCAAATTGGCTCACAATGCTGGATGAAAGAAAATTTAAAAGTAACAAAATTGAACAACGGAGAATCTCTACTGTTAAATGATCAGCCAAAATCATATCCAAAAGAGGGGGCTTACTGTTGGTATGAGAATGACGAAAAGAATGGAAATTTGTTTGGTGCGTTATACAATTGGGAAGCTGTGGAGAGAGGTAACCTTTGCCCAAAAGGATGGCATATACCAAGTCCTAAAGAATGGAAAGTTTTATTTGATTTTTTAGGAGGTGAAGAAATTGCTGGGGGTAAATTAAAATCTATTGGTACAGAGCTTTGGGATTATGATGACAATAAAAAATATAAAAACATGGGAAATGAGGGTGCTGATAATAGTAGTGGATTCACTGGTTTGCCAGGAGGCAGGAAACAGTATTGGTTTTTTGTTGCGAAAGGAGCAAATTCATTTTTTTGGACGTCAAAAAGAAGAAACAACTTATATGGTGATAACAGAGATTATGCTTACTATGCATGGTTGGCAAAATTTTTAACTGCAGCTGGGATGCTTCCTGCAGTTTTAGATAATTACTTTTATTTTTCTGTTAGATGTATTCAAGACTAGAGAGCGGAAAATTCATAATGTACAAAAATAATCATTGATAGCATGACATAATAAATGATAACATTAATAGCGAAAGAATCTTGAGCTTGTAATCCATATGATAGGGGATTGTTGCATTCGAAGAATTGAAAAAAATCTCTCTGGAACAAAATTTTATTAAGACATGTTATGAAAAAGACGTATTTATATTTAATAATAGTATTGTTATTTATTCCATGTATGGCGCAAGAGGATCTTCCTTTGGCTCGCTATAATGATCTACGCTTCAGTAATGGATTGGCTTATAAAGACGGGCAATTATTCACGGGCATTTTACTAGATACATTTCTAATCAACAATCGGCCCGTAACGATAGGACAATTTAAGGATGGCAAAAAAAACAGTTTGTTTGTTGAACGTTTTAGCCCTGATAAGAAAAAGTATGAAGGTCTATTCGTTGAAGGGAAAAAAGAAGGGGCTCATTTTGAATGGTATGAGAATGGGAATATGAAGTCTGAGGCAAACTATTCTGAAGATGAAATGAATGGCAAGGTGTCTCGTTGGTACGAGGATGGGACAAAACAAGTTGAGATCACTTATCTTAACGGCATGTTTGATGGAATAATCATAGAATGGGATGCAAATGGCACAAAGAGATCAGAAACGCGGTTTGTTGCTGGTAAGAAAGATGGAAAGGAGTCTATCTGGTATGAGAACGGCTTAATTCAACAAGAGGTTATATATCAACAGAATAAAAAGAATGGCGTATTTAAAGAGTGGTATAGAAATGGCACACTAAAAGACTCAATTTACTATTCTAAGGATATTATTGATGATGGGAAATATAATTTCTATACTGAAACCGGAGAGATAGAACGTGAAAGGTCATATACCAATGGAAGTCTTATTAAAGAAAGAATAATTCTAGAAAGGATATTTAAGAACGGTGATTATTATGAAACTGTTCAGGAGATATACAAAAATGGAGAAGAAGTTATTGGCATCTTTAAAAACGGCCAAAAGGATGGATTGTGGACTATTACAAGTAAAACCGGACAAGTAATATCAGAGGAAGTATATTATAAAGGGGATCGGTTTATCAGAGATATTGATGGTAATTCTTATGCTACCGTTCAAATTGGTTCACAATTTTGGATGAAAGAAAATTTAAGAGTAACAAAATTAAATAATGGGAAATCACTTCAATTTCATAATCAATCCAATTCATATTCAAGAGAGCCTGCTTACTGTTGGTATGAGCATGACAATTACAATGGAACAGTATATGGTGCATTATACAATTGGAGTGCTATAAAGACGGGAAATCTTTGTCCAAAAGGGTGGCATATACCAAGTTATAAAGATTGGTGGAAATTGTTGGAATATTCAGGTTTTGCAAAATTATTAAAAAATCAGGGAAATGTGGAAGTGAATAGTGGGTTCAATGCTTTACCAGGTGGCTATTGCTCAAAAGGATATTTCTTTGGGAAAGATAAATGTACATATTTTTGGGCGTTAGAAAAAGAAGGGGAGTTCTATTTCACTGTATTTACAACATATCAACCAAAACCTAATTTTGCAGAAGCCACTATATCCCAAATATCAACAGATTTTGATCCATGTTTTTTTTATGTAAGATGTGTGCAGGATTAAAATTCAGTAAAAAATAATTTATACATAAGAATATTAATCATATGGGTATACTGCAGCAGCCACAAGGTGGTGAGTATCAATCGCACTCAATTCGGGGTATTGCTTTTAAAAAAAACTTGCACCTTATTAGTCTACCATAAAAATCTAAAAAAACAGAATAATATGAAGAAATACTATTATACAGATGGAGCAAATAGTTTTGGCCCCTTTACCTTAGAGGAGTTACAAGAAAAAAACATTGGAAGAGAGACAAAAATTTGGTTTGAAGGATTGGCAGACTGGCAACCTGCTGGAACCTTGCCTGAATTATATGGTCGATTTAAATCAGTTCCGCCTCCTATTCCAAAAATGGAAAGAAAATACAGCGGTACTGAAAACTTGAAAAATCAGAATTCTTCAAGCAACTCAACAACATCACCACAGACTGTTGTTGTTGTTGGTAAGTCTAAAAGTGTAGGATTGGCATTTGTCCTTACTTTTTTATTCGGTCCCCTTGGGCTATTTTATTCTTCTGTTGCTGGAGGAATTATCATGCTTATTCTTGGGGTAGCAGTAGGAATAATTACTTTGGGATTTGGTTTAATTTTTATTTGGATAGCATGTATTATTTGGGCGGTTATCGCAGCTAATAGTGCTAATAAAAAATTGTTAAACAATTCTGGTATGATTCACAGTCCTATCATTAGTAATCCGAATACAGAACAACCATCAATAATTCCTAAAGAGAACGGGCAAATTCAAAATATACAACAAGACATTCAAAATCAATCTATTCAAGAGATTTCTGAACCCAACCCAATTAACGCCTCTTCAAGTTGGATAAGTAAAAATAAAAAAGGACTTTTGATCGGAACTCTGTGTATTCTTGGAGCTGTAATACTTTTCTTTGTAATAAAATTCTTATTGCCTGTTAATGGTAATAAACAAGAAAAACAAAAAACTTCTTCTAATATTGTAGTTAATGATCATTTATATCATGAAGAATCATCTTTAGTGGCGAATAAATTAATTGAAGATACTTATCTTGGGACTATTGGTTCTAAGGATTTTAAGCTTTTTATTGAAAAAGTTGATGGTGAATATGTTGAAGGGTATAATGTGACAGGTAAAAATAGAAGACCAGTTAAAGGAAAAATTGTTAATAAGTGGGAAAAGCCTACTGGTTTAGGAGGTAACTATACTGTTTTTAGACTAATATTAACAGAACCAGGTGATGACGAATGGGATGGCGAATTTATTATTGACCTTTATATTTCAGATATTGGGAGGAGCGGTGAAGGAAGTTGGAAAGCCTTTAATGGCAAATTAGAACGTAAAATTGTTCTTAAAGATAGGCTTTGATAGTTTAGTGTTACTGCCCAATAATTGTACAACTGTATTTGTGTTTATCAGATTTATTCCATTTGGAATTGCAAGTGCATCAGTTACATTCCCTAGAAGACAAAAGATGGGAATTCCATAACGGTCCATGTCCCTCTGAATGCAACAGCGTTTGAAATTCTGAAGAAGTATGACTATATGAAGAACGGTAAGCATCCGATAAAACCCGTATAAAGTTACCAACTCCGAGCAGACTTTGTCAGTCACTCACACAAATTCATATGATTTTTCACTAGTGTCCCGTTAAGATTCGCTGAAACTGAATAAGTTAGGAAAATCATCCTCGGGATTTGAAATTTGATATTTGTTAAACAATTGATTTACAGGGATTTTCTCAAACAGCACAAAGCCTACA
>JBAZIG010000044.1:0-8213 GCA_041651955.1 Minisyncoccota bacterium
AAGGCAAAGAAGCCATATTGTCAGCACCGAGTACATACTATTAAGATACAATGTACTAATCCCATCACTTGGAATCGAAAAGAGTTGCATAAAGATGACTGGAAATGAGTGCGCACCTGAGGAAAGATCCAGGGAAGGAAGGTGTGGCGTTTTCATTCTTTTGTTTATGGATGCGGTGCCGGTCCCGGGCGGGGGCTCATTTTCGACGGCGAGTGAGCGGAGCGAACACCGCTGGGTTTGGGTGGGAGGCGAACGAAGTTCGCTGGGCGGGGATAAGGATCATGAGCGGAGCGAATACCGATGAACCCTGGAGCGACAAGAGTTTGTGGTCCGGAATGGAGCGAAGCGGAATGGAGGATGACAATCTCTGAGCGGAAGTGAGGATAAGATCAGTGATTCGAATGGAGCGGAGTTGGCGGAGCGGAAAGAGAATGACTGATGCCTCGGCTCGGCTTACATCTCGGCTTACATCTCGGCTTTAAGTAAGATCCTTTTTGGAAGCAATTTTTGTCCACTACGTCATATTTTGACGTAATGGATACTTATTTTCCCGCGTGTCAGAACTGGACCCTTGTTTGCAGAAATATTATAAATGAAGAAATATGTAGGCGGTAATATTGATTCACGGGCTATTGCTGGATGGATGCGCGATGTTATTTGAGAAGAGAAAATGAGGAGATCACATTCTGTTTTTCTTCATGAAATATTTGAGTATTCTTGAATAAGTGCTAATTTTACATATCACTGTTCCAGAAATAGTTATATTGTTCATATGTACGCACAAAACGTCGATTTATTTAACAACCGTAATCTTCGATTTTGGCATAATCAATTTGCTTGATCTCCAAGGATAGAAGAACTAATATAAATTCAATATTAAAGTGTACATCACAACTTTAAATGGTATACAACCGTGACAAGAAAAGCAGAGTGGATTTTTCATTTTTAAATAATATAAGAGATGAATTCACAAGAATTTCTAGAAGAATTGAAGAAATTGGATTTCATGGCATTAGTAGACATGTATTTAGAGGCTAAGACAGGTCTACATCATGCATTATACGAATGTCCATTAGACATAGTATCTAAAGTAAAAGAATTAGATGACCTTTTTTTATCTGGGATAAACGTTCCGGTTGAGGATTCAGTTAAAAATCTTGAGGACATGTGTAAAACAGTTGAGGATAACGGAGAAGTATACAAAATATTAGATGATGAAAAGTATGAGAAGTTGATTGGACAACTTGAAGATATTGGGAATGAGCAAATTAGGAAATTGAAGAAGATGATGGATACTACCTATAAAGACAATGAGGAAAGGAAAAAAGAGATAATGGACTACATTGTGAGGGTAGAGATGGCTATGATGAAAGCTAGAACTTGGGGATAGGTCATAATAGATGGCTATTTTAAAGCCACATAATACTATTGCAAATCCAGATCAAAGGGCATATTTAATAAAAAACGATTTAAAGAGAGTCCCAAATCCAAAGATCTTGGGGAGGCAGAAAAACTGTAAATGATAAATATTGTATGGGAACGAAGGATAAAAAATGTGCCTACGCCATCGGAATGTTGAATAAATAAAAGAAGATTTGAGTGAGATGAAAAAAAGTAAATATACACAGATCTTTAGTTACCTTAAAGAATTCTCCAAACTTAGGAGTAATCCAGTCCGTGACATTGACACTCAAGAATCACAGTACCCAGAGAAATTTTGGCTAAATGACATTCCTGAGAATGAGCTTTTTGAAAACATTATTAGGTTTGGCTTCAATGAAAACAGTGATTATTGGTTAAAAATAAGAAAGCCAAAAGAACCAGTAAAGCCAGAATTTGCCAAGCTTTCAGACACCTTGGAGAAATGGATTGATCCACCAACATTATTAACTTACGATGACGAACCCAGATTAAAAGAAACACTTGAAGACAACAGAGTAACAGTTTCAATTAAAGATTACCCAAAGATTCAAAACGAATTAAAACATTATATAGACAAAAAATGGATTGATGACCTTATAGAATATAATGAGAGAATAGAAACATACAACATTGATTATGAGAAGTATGAAAAATTAAATACTATTTACAAACAACTTTTCCGAATATTTAATAAAGCTCAACAGTTTGGAGAGGAGTATGAATTGGTGATTGGTGTAGGGCTATTGAACTTCAAGAAAAATGATGAATGTCCGAGAATCTTTAGACATATTTTAACTCAAAGAGTAGATATAAATTTCGTATATTCTCTCAAGAACTCTCAAATTGCAATCTCACCAAATTTGGAATCCGCCCCACAAATCGAAACCGATTCAATCCTTGACTTGTATGACCAATTTGATTCACAAAATATAATTGATGCTGAAAAAGCGGTAGAGAATTTCATTAAAGAAAAAAACATAGAGACTATTTTTGACCAAATAGAAGATGCTCTACAAATATTTGCAGAAAGAGTATCACCCGATGGTAGTTATACCCACTCTATCGAAAAGCCAAGTAGAACTCCTTCAAAACCAAATATTACATTTTCTCCTGCTTTATTGTTAAGAAAGAGGAATACACGGTGCTTTACGGCTTTATATGAAAAAATTTTAGCGAATATTGAGAATAGTGAAGATTTCCTTGAAATCCCAACAATCAATGACCTCATAGAAATTCCTACAAATGTCGAATCTGAAACCAAATCACCAGATAACTCAGTCTGCTCTCAATTTGAGCCATTATTTTTCCCAAAGGAGTATAATGATGAACAATTAGAGATAGTAGAAAAAACAAAAAAGAACAATAAGGTTCTTGTGCAAGGCCCTCCAGGGACCGGGAAATCTCATACTATCGCCAATTTGATTTGTCATTTGCTGGCAAATGGAAAAAATGTGTTAATTACAGCTTATACAAAAAGGGCATTAGAAGTTTTGAAAGATAAGCTTCCCCCTGAATTTCAGGACTTGGCAGTTAACGTGTTAAGTGGCGATTCATCATCTATCCAAGATTTACAATCAAGTGTTAATACTATAAACGATGAACTCTCGAGGGCGAATCTTACAGAGTACCAATTGCAGATTGAAGATTTAGACAAGGAAATCAAGAAAACAAGAGAACTTATTGCTGAGTTCTCAAAAAGGATTGTTGAGATTAAAGAGAATGCCACAAGAAAGCAGACAATAAATCAGAATTACAATGGAACATTAACTGAAATTGCTGAAGTTCTTGAAAGTGATGCCAAATTGTTTGAATGGTATAAAGATGATTTTAGCAATACCGAAGATGATGAATTGCTCTCCAAGCTTACTGAATTCATCTTGCTTCATGAAAATTACGAGCAAATTGAAACAGATGATTTTAATTATGAAATTCCAGAAATCAACAAAATACTTTCTCTTAATCAGTTAACTGAATATGCAAGACTTACTAACAAGCTCGCCAATGACTTTCCAAAAGATGAAGACCTGGAAATTTCTTGTTCAGATTTTGATGAAATAACTCTACATCTAAAGGAGCTTCAAAAGATTTACAACGAAGTAGATACATTACAGATTGACTTTACTCGTGATGTTATCAGTTCGTCTCTGAATGGCAGAAAACAGGAATGGCAACAAATCCTAAATCAATCCAAAACAGTACTTGAACGGTTCGAATCCTCTGATTTGAGAAAGATTGATAAAGATGTAGAGGTTTCATACCCTCAAGGCAAAAGTTTAAAGCAACTTAAAAACGATGCTCAAATAATTTTCTCCTATTTAAACGAGGGGAATTCACTATCAGGACTTTCTTTTGCTATCAAAAAACCGTTTCTGCCAAAATCGATAAAAGAACGTTTATATTTTACTGAATTGGTGCATGTAAATGGGAGTCTTTGTGATACTGTTGAAGAGTTTGAAGTAGTACTGAGGGATATTTCTTTTCAACAGGACTTTATCGAGTTATCAGAAATTTGGAATAAGGAAATACCAAAAGAAAACACATTATTTAAGAAATTTTCTTTTTTCAAAAATATCCATAATGAAGTTCAACGCCTATTAGAGTTAATTGAAAAAGCAAGAGTATCAAAATCTAGTATTGAAACGAAAAACAGTTTGCAAATAAAGCTATTTGATAAAGAAGATCTAGACACCTCTATATTAAAAAGTCAGTATAGTAAGGTACGTGAAGGTATATCCGAGTACCATGATTTAGTTAGTCAAGCTATAGAATACCTTAATGACGCTAACCTTCACCCAATTAAAGAGAGAATCATTGAATCTTATAAGAAATTGGATTATCACGTTTATGGTGAGTTACTTCATCAGCACGATAAATTGACTGACAAAAAAAAGGATTTTCTGAATTTCAAAAATCTTCATTCACAACTTTGTTCTAAAATCCCATCTACGATACAACTTGTAGAAAATAACACCTTTTCAGTCCATGATATACATAAGTTAAAACAAGCCATCTATTTCAGGGACGCTCAGCACCAACTTGAAAAGCAGATGGATTTTAATTATGAAAATCAGCTCATTAGATTACTCAATGAATCAGAACAAAAAGAAAGAAGGCTTATCGCACAGCTTGCCTCAAAGAAGGCATGGTATAAAGTTATAGAAGATCTTCAGCAAAACCGTTTTTTAAGAAAGCATTTAAATGCTTGGGTAATGGCGGTCAAGAAAATTGGAAAGACTGGGAAAGGCAAAAGAGCAATCAAGTTTCGAAAAATTGCCCAACAAGAAATGGAATATTGTAAAGATGCTGTACCATGTTGGATTATGCCTTTATATAAGGTTGCAGAAACAGTTCAGCCAGAACAAGAGATGTACGATTATGTTATTATTGATGAGGCAAGTCAACTTGGGCCTGATGCAATATTTCTGCTCTACATTTCCAAAAACATTATTATTGTTGGAGATGACAAACAGACTTCTCCTGAATATATTGGCGTGGATGCAAATACAATGACTCCCTACATAAAGCGTCATCTGGATGGAATTCCATTTTCAGATTATTACGGAACGGAATCCAGCTTTTTTGACCTTGCTAAACTTTTCTGTGATGGAGTTATTGTCCTGAGAGAACATTTCAGGTGTATGCCTGAGATAATTGAATTCTCAAACCGTTATTTTTATACTCCAGAAGGAAAAGGACTTTACCCACTTAAACAGTATTCAGAAAACCGTCTTGAACCATTAGTTACACAGTATTGCGCAAAAGGTTACACAGAAGGAAGTGGTGCAAACATAATAAATGAACCTGAGGCTATCCAAATTGCTGAAGTAATAGGCAAACTAGTTGAAGACGAAAAATATAAACGAAAGACATTTGGAGTAATAACACTCCAGGGAAATCAACAAGCAAGTTTGATTGAAAACCTTCTTTTGAAAAGAATTGGAGAACAAGAATTTCACAAACGAAAAATTATTTGCGGAAACTCAGCCTCTTTCCAAGGTGATGAAAGGGATATAATTTTTTTGAGCTTAGTTACGGCTCACAATCACAAACGGTCTGCGCTTGTAAAACCTGAAGACGAAAGAAGATTTAATGTTGCTGTAAGTCGAGCCAAGGAGCAGATATGGCTATTCCATTCGGTACAATTGGACGATTTAAACAATAAAGATGACTTACGATACAAATTATTAGACCATTTCAAAAATTACAATTCATACCAACCAATTTTCCATACACCGATTGAAAGACGAATAGGTACACAACCTGAACCTTTCGAAAGTTGGTTTGAAGTGGACGTTTACAACGATCTTATCAGAAAGAAACTAAGTGTATTACCTCAATACAAAGTTGCCAATGGTCGTTATAGAATCGACATGGTTGCTCTGCTCCCGGACGGCACCAAAATAGCTATTGAATGTGATGGTGATAAATGGCATGGCCCTGAACAGTATCAAAATGATGTAATGCGTCAAAAAGTGCTTGAAAGATGTGGTTGGCAGTTTTTCAGAGTCCGGGGTTATGAATACTACACAAATAGAGAGAAAGCATTAGAACCACTTTGGAATATGATTCCTGTACTTGAGGACAATGAATCAGAATCTCTTTTACAATCGCGAGAAGAAATACAAGTCAAAACGGGTGATTCATTAGAGATAATAAGTACAGAGGTGGATCTTGAAACAGATGGCGACGAAACTACACGAGAACCTTTTGAGCAAGTATCTTCACGCGCAATAACAGATAAAATACTTCGATATTTTAACCTTTTTAAGTCAGGCACATATGTTCTTACTGTTGACAAGCCCCTAGAAGCTGACTATGTTATTCCGATTCTCGAATGCCATCAGAAAGGATTTCTATTACAATGCTACCAATCAGGCCATATAAACAAGGTGCATATTCCTATTTTACTTGCCAGAAAAATTGGGAAGGAGTATCTGAATGGATTGAACAAAAATGATCAATTGGTAAATATTCAGACTATTGATTCTGAAGGAATTATTGGGATTTACTTTGACGAGAATGGCCGCAGAAAATTTAAGGCTCATTTAACTGAAAATATTTCTACACGAGAGCAGCTACACCTACAAGGCTATAAAGTGATCTATAATGAATTTGACAGCATTGAGTATAGATTTTTACCATTGGAAATTCTAAATGAAATCAAACGTTTAGTTTTTCAAAGTTTCACAGCAACTGGCAAACCTAACGACAATAATTATTACGACTCTGAATGGTCGATACTAAACCGGTATTCAAACAAGAGTGAAGAACAATATCAACGAAAAGAAGATCTTATACCACATCCCATTATTGACAACAGAATTGGTCTTAATAGTATGGTTAAAATAAAATACGTAGAGATCAATAAAGAATTTATAGTGAAATTAGTAGACTATGATACTAGCGGCGGCGAGTTTATTGATGGGGTACAAATTGTGAATATCTTAAAACCATTAGGCGCATCAATAAAAGGAAAAACAATTGGTGACAGGGTAAAAGTAGGCGACAAGGATGTTGAGGTGGAAATAATTGACATACGATAATTCATGAATCCAATGCCAATTAGCTCCATACATTGCCACCAAGTTGCTGCAGCCAAAACTGCACATAAGCTTGGCAAAGAGTGTATCTTTTTGAAGCCTTCCCTAAAAATGATATAATACTTCCGTAAATTCAGACCACAGGATAAGATTAATGAAGCAAAACAATATATAGAAAGCAAGCAAAACGAAAACCACATAACAATTACTCAAAGACTTAACCAACAAGATAAAGAATTAAAACTCTTAAAAACAGTTTTGTTTGTAGTATGCGGGCTTATCATTATCGGCATTATTACAACTATATTCATCTAATAAACACAGATATAATGAATTACAAAGTGAAATTGAAAACATAATGCCGAACCCCATAACGTAGGTGCGGCATTATTGCATAAGAGTACTATTAATTAGATTATTAACAAACGGACGATGATCATAGATACCACATTTAATATACACTATGATGACTTTTGAGCAGAGGATAAACCAATTCAGAGATGAATATGAACAGATTTTTCTTGACTATTTTAATAGCTACGAATCTGGTTTGAAGAATCTTTCGGATGAATACAATGCCATCCTGGCTGAGAGAGAAAGTAGAAATATTTATGAGGCTTGGGAGTTTTCAATTTTTGGTATCATAAAATTCAAAAGACCTGAAGAGAATCTGCACTCACCGCTCTTGGCAGAACTTTTAAACCCATTGGGGTCGCATGGGCAAAAAGATACATTTTATAAGTTATTTATCAAGAGAATTCTTGGCCCTAATGACTCTGAAAATTTTATCAATGATAATCCAAACGACTATCTTTTAATAGAAGAGGAAAAAATTAAGAATAAGAATGATCAGGGTAGAATAGATATTACTATCAAATCAAACGATCCACAAAAAAAGTTTGCAATTATTATTGAAAACAAATGGGACAGCGGCGATAGTTGTTTTGACCAGATTTATAAATACTACCGGAATTATTCTCATCCTACTGGGAAAGCCTACACAGATAAAAATTTAAGGGTTATTTACCTCACCAAGTACGGCAATGATCCTGGCAAGGTAAAAGACAAACGTTTTGCAGCATTTTTAAAGGATAAAAAAGGGAGTGTTTATTTTCCAATATCTTATTTAATACATATCCAAGAGTGGCTTGAAGAATGTATAAAACAATGCCAATCACCAAAAGTCACACACATAATTGAACAATACTTAATTTTATTAAAATATGGCATCAGAAATTGACGATAAAAAGT
>JBAZIG010000045.1:0-7917 GCA_041651955.1 Minisyncoccota bacterium
AAATCCTGTTGCTGGCGCTGCTGTGATCCTATCATTTGAGGCGTCTAATGGTATTTCTCCGGCCACTGCACCAAGCTGGAAATCAGCAGAGAATGGTATACGGATCTCGCCACAAAGGTCGCTGGAGAATGTTTCCCAAATTACTACTAATGCGCAGGGAGCTTATTCCTTTACAACACAGACTGCTTCAGGCCGATACATTGTAACAGTAAGCAAACAGGATTACCATACTGCAGAAAAGGGAGTCAGTGGGGAGATTGCTGGAAACACACAACTGGATTTCACCCTGTTTCCGATAGTACAGTTCACTGGAGATGTTCTTAAAAAACACAATGCATGGGAAGGACGTAGTTTAGGTTACGGAGAACCCGACATTACGATATACGGGGCTGTAGGGTTCTCGACAGAAGAACTAGTACTATGCCAGGGTAAAAGGATACAAACCATATCCTTCCAAATAAGTGGCAGTTCTGCGACAGAAGTGGGTGTTTTTGTAACCATGGATTCAGATGTGGTGCTGGACCGCAAAGTGGACAATCCGGTCTTTGGAACCATGATGACTGTGGATGTGAGTTCGTATGAGTTGATCATTCCGGAGGGGAAACTGGTGAAAATCGGCTGTTATGTCAAAGGCAGCGATTATGGTTACCCCATCGCTATAGATGAAGGGCCCATGGTCCCGATGGGGGGATATGTTGCACGTAGCATTACCGGATTGACTGAGCCCTGGTCACACGATCGCAACATCATGGTTTCGGCAACAGTAGAAAATGTTTCCGATAAGGAAATAACGATAAGCGGAAGGGTGACCGATGAGCAAGGTGTACCTGTCACCGGGGTTACCATGTCCCTGTTCTACGATAACGCAGATGAGACCGCTCCGGTCAATGCTCCTGATCTGCTTAAGGACGGAGGTCCGATAAGATCCTCGTCCAATGTAGCAGGAACATTGATCACTACGGTGGTTACAGACCAGCAGGGAGCATATACCTTTACAACAGAGACCAGGGATACAGGAGTCTTTTTCATACAGGCTTCTAAAACAGGGTATTATCTAGCGGAGCGAAAAACCCCGGCAAGTCATTCAGAAACAATCACATTGGACTTTACCATGATTCCTGTGCTTGATCCCGGAAACGGGGTGCTCAATAAGCACGGGCTCAAGCGTTGGAATATCGGATCGGGCACGCCCGGAGGGGCCATCTATGGAGCGGTGGGTTTCACGGCCCAGGAAATGGCGCCTTATACAGGTTACATTGTAAACACCATATCATGCCAGGTAAACGGGTCATCGGCTGCGGAAGTGGGTGTGTTTGCATTCATAGACCAGGAATGTGTTCTAACCCAGGTAGTCAGTAACCCGTCTTTCGGAACCATGATGAATGTTGATGTAACCGACCACGAGCTGGTCATTCCTGCAGGAAAACCGGTATACTTCGGATATTATGTCAAGGATTGTGATAATGGGTATCCTCTGACAGCAGATGAAGGACCCATGGTACCTATGGGTGGCTATGCTGACTTTACCATGGGACCATTTACCACAGACTGGAAAGAACAACATGACCTGGACCGCAACATCATGGTTTCCGCAATAGTGGGACCAAGGGATAACCAGCTCTTTTCCAGCGGATATTATATGATCTTAAATACGAGCCGAGCGTACAGGGCGGGGGATAAGTTAATACTTCAGCTAAACGATGATCCTTCTTTGGAAAATATAGTAAGGCCTAATACTGTAGCCTGGTTTTTTAACGACCAGCCTCACAATACAGGGGATGTGATTACCCTCACTCAGGGTAGCCACACGGTAAAAGTGGTGCTGACCTTTGATAATTACACCCAGACCATAGTGTCTGAAATCAAATGTCTGGGGGCTGATTAAGCAGTATAATAATATGAAAGAGTGTAATTTGGGTGTTTTACACTAAATTACACAGACGTGATATCCAAATGAATAATTTGTTAAACAATAAACTATCAATAATGAAAAAGATTGTTTTACTACTTATAACGGGATTACTATTGTACTCCTGTACCCCTCAGGAAAATCCCGATCCAAATAAAACAAAGCCAACAGTAACAACAGGCCAGATTACTGGTATTACGACCACAACAGCCACTTGTTCCGATAATAATGTTACAGCAGATGGAGGAGCTGCAGTCACCGCCCGAGGTATATGCTGGAGCACATCAGAGAACCCGACCACATCAAGCTCAAAAACCACAGATGGAGCGGGAACAGGAACCTTCACAAGCAATCTGACGGGTCTTTCGCCAAACACAAAGTATTATGTAAGAGCTTATGCAACCAATGCAACCGGTACGGCTTACGGACAAGAGATCACGCTGCAAACCCCTGCAAGTTGTTCATTATCAAAAACCACTTTGACACTAATGCCAGAAGGAGGATCCAACAATACAATAACCGTTACAGCTTATCTATCCTGGACGGCAGAGATCATCGGAAACGGTGACTGGTTAACATTGAACACGTTATCGGGGAATGCCGGCGCATCCCAATTGTCTATTAATCTTCAACCGAATACCACATCCCAAGATCGCAATATTACTATAAGAATTTCTTGTCAGGATATGCATCTGGATTTATTAATCACTCAGCTTCGTGTCGGCGGTTATATTGATGACGGGGATCTTTTATAAACAAAAATGACTATGAAAAAGATCTTAATAATGATATTTATTACCCTGTTGGCAATTGGTTGCAGGAAGGAAGAAGAAAGGTGTATGTCCCTTCTTCAAAAAGATTACATTGAAATAGGGGGTATCCTTTCATCCAGTGAAGATATTTCAACCAAGACCACATTGGACACAGATGGATTACTAACCCTATGGGAAGAAGGTGATGCCATTGGTGTTTACGGCACGGGGTCTTCGAACGTACCCATGACTCTTATTTCGGGTGCCGGGACTAATTTCGGTGTTTTCAGGGGAGGCCAGACAGGGGTTCCTGTAGGGGCTTATTATCCTTACACGGAAACCGCCGGGAACGATCACGCTGCTGTACGCGGATTTCTTGAACCAGACCAGGTTCAAGACGAAACCGGCAATAACATTGCTCCTTATGACTGGAAGGTCAGTTCCCACGTAACAGGGAATGACCAGGATGGCTACGGGATCCACTTCCGGGAGATCATGACCATGCTGGATATAAACATAGATGTTAGCGGGACGGCTTTAGTGGGAGAAACACTTGGATCGGTTACGTTATATGTTCCCGACAGAAAACTGGCGGGGGATTTTACCATCGATCTGGGTAATCCATCTGTACTTCCCGTGATGGATGAACAAGCCTCTGACAGGGTAAAGGTCCGGTGGGAAGATCCTCCGTTGCTGGAAACAGGAGAGATTATAAATGCAAGGATGTTTATGAATGCTGGAATACAAGCCGGAGATACTTTACAAATCATTTTGGAAACAGAAGGGCACATCACCACCACAACGGTAGAGTCGGCAAAGTCCATACAAGCCGGGCACCGAAATTATATCACCCTGTCTCTGTCCGCTATGTTGGATCAAACAAAAATTTTCGAAAAATTCACTGATACCAGAGATGGCAAAGAGTATAAAATGGTAACCATAGGAGAGCAAGTATGGATGGCTGAAAACCTGGCGTATCTACCCAGTGTGGTTGGCCCAGGAACAGAGTCAAATGAAACTGCATATTATTACGTTTACGATTACTACGGCACAGATATAGCTGCTGCCAAAGCCACCAAAGAATACAAAACCTACGGAGTACTATACAACTGGCCGGCCGCAATGACAGCCTGCCCAGAAGGCTGGCATTTACCCGGTGCTGAAGAATGGACCATCTTGATTAATTATCTGGGAGGAAATGAAATTGCCCATGGCAAAATGCAAGAAGCAGGAACTGCTCTTTGGATAACACCGGACGCGAAAGCCACTAACTCAAGTGGTTTCACGGGCCTTCCGGGGGGGAGGTATTCCCATGGCTACTTCGCCTATCTTGGTCATGAAGGCAATTGGTGGAGTTCTAATGAATACGGTACAAATGACGCCATGCGCTTTTACATGCATAATATTATTAGGGTGGATAATTTACATTCCAGAAGGAACTACGGTCTTAATGTTCGTTGTGTCCAGCATAGTGAGCTCCTTACTGTTTTAACAGGTCAAGTCCTCACTATCACTACCACTACCGCGACCTGCGGGGGCAATGTAACTGGTGATGGAGGTGACGCTGTAACAGCTCGAGGTGTCTGCTGGAGCACATCTGAGAATCCGACAACGGCAAATTCCAAGACAACAAACGGGAGTTGCTTGGGAGCTTTTACCGGAAATATCACCGGCCTTTCTCCTAACACCACCTATTATGTGAGGGCATATGCCACAAATTCCGAAGGAACTGCTTATGGAGAGCAAAAATCATTTACCACATTAAGAGAAACGACATTTGATTACGGTTCATTTACTGATTCCCGGGATGGCAAAGTGTATAAAACGATAACCATTGGAGAGCAAGTATGGATGGCAGAAAACCTGGCGTATCTACCCAGTGTGGTTGCCCCAAGAACAGTGTCAAATAAAAATGCATATTACTACGCTTACGATTACGACGGCACAGATTTAGCTGCTACCAAAGCCACACAGGCGTATCTACCCAGTGAGACTGGCCCATATGAAACTGCAAATTATTACGTTTACGATTACGACGGCACAGATGTAGCTGCTGCCAAAGCCACAGAAAACTACCAAACTTATGGTGTCCTCTATACCTGGCCGGCCGCAATGACAGCCTGCCCAGAAGGCTGGCATTTACCCGATGAGGAAGAATGGACAACACTTGAGGGTAATTTGGGGGGGGGAGCCCGTGCGGGGGGTAAAATGAAAGAAGTAGGAACCTCTCATTGGAACAGCCCAAACGAGGGAGCCACCAATGAAAGTGGTTTCACGGGCCTTCCAGGTGGTCAAAAATTTGCCGATAAGTTCGAAAACATTGGTGACAGATGCTTCTGGTGGCTTTCTATAGAGGTAGATGACGTATGGGCCCTACAACGGGGCCTATCCTACGATTCTATAGGTGGATTCTTTGGCTGGGCCACGAAGAACGTCGGGGAATCTGTCCGTTGTTTACAGGATTAGTTTATGTGACTATAGACTAGTTGTCTATTTATTGGATATTTTCCATTCCATTTGCTGACAGCGACAGATCGGTTGCCGTAGGCGTTAACCGTAATCTGTGAATACCCTTTAGCACTTTTTTTGATTAGAAACAGAAATTACAGTAAGTCACTGAAAGACAGTGGATATTGTTTCTGTTTATTGCTATAATAGAAACTAAAAAAGAAGTGTCGGAAGGAAACAAACGGTTGCTATGCAGCTATATGTGTCAGAGCTCCTGCCCTGCAGTTTCATGCTGCTACCGGGCTACCCGATAGAGAACAACAAGGAACCGGAACAAAGACGAGCCACCGGCAGTGGCCGACAGGGGAATCTTTCACTTCACTCAAACCAACCAGAGGATAAAAAACATCACCCGGCTCCAGGCTGGGTGATGTCATTAAGGGATAGCAAGAAGTAATCGGAGATGGGCAAATCTCGGCTTATTGGCTGCTTCCTTTATTGTTGGTAAGTTAATCGGGAGCCTGCCTATTGTTCATAGTCCTCTCCCAATATCTCCTTCTTGATACAGTGGCTGACAAAGGCCGAGCGTGATATATCGTTGAAGATTTCACCCAGGCAAGCAATGGCACTCTGATCCAAGTAGAAGGTAACCCGTTTACGGATATCAACACAATAGGGCTTGCGGCCTCTTTTGCCGAGAGTGGCAGTTTCGTATTCCTTTGCCATACTGTTCAATAGTTTAATATTGATTTTATTTCTATACCACAAAAATATATCACCAGTTGCCGGGAACATGTCTAATTCTTCCACACCATAAACGCTGGTCGTCAATAGTTCCAATAGGCAGTTATTTTGACATTCCTGCCCCTTACCTCTCCTATGACTGGCTATATAACACCGTCATCATTAAAGGGGCTTTTCCTTGGTTTTAAGGTTGTCAACATCCGTGAAAGTTTCCTGTCTTCGTGGCACGTTAATGTAGCTGTAAAGGAAAAAATGAAGCAATTTTTACTTCATGCCGGGTGGGTTTTACCACTGAGACTTTTCATAGCTTGTACCTGAGCTGTGCTGCATTTAGCTTAACCTGGTCACTAGGCAACTTGCCTCTCCTTGCTGGATCTAATATTTTCCTAATTCAAACCCAAACCACCCAGTTACAGGTTCAAACCGTCCAAATTCAAAGTCATCATGCATAAAGAGGGTAATTTTCAGTACATTTTTGTATATTCATAGCCTATGTAACATCAAGTTACATTTTTCCTTGTTAAAATCATAACTGCAATGATTCCAGGAATAACCAGGCTAAATACATCTTATTTTTCTTTGCTATCTGCTGGTTGTGCCTCTACCTTCTCTTATTCTGTAAAGATTAAAACCCCAGTATGGATTTTGAGATTTCCCGTCACAAGTGCCATATATATAACGACCATGCTGGTAATTTAAAATAGATTGAAACTAAAACATTACAATAATGAAAAAGACTCATTAGTGTCTACTAAAAATTTAAGCTAAGTTGAAAGCCGACGTTTTCACATATTTCAGGTCCATCGTCGACCGGTTTTTCGAAGAGTTCTCTAATCGGTGTTTTATCGATGAGAGAACCTCGCAAAACGCGGAGTACATCGAACAAACTACGGTTGAGATGGCAGTCATGTTCGGCGATAGCGACAAGGCAGTAAGCGCATATGGCGCTGTAGATCTGTATCCTGACAGCATTTTCAGAGTTGCCCCAAAAGGCTTTGATATACAGATGCTGCTTGATCCATTTGAAAAACAGCTCAACTTGCCAGCGCTTTTTATAAAGCATTGCAATATCTTTTGCGCTGATATAAAGCGCATTGGTGATGTATATAAACGTGCGTTTGAGCTCCTTGGCATAATACACGATTCTGCGAAGTTTCCCGGGGTATTTCTTCTTGGATTGATAGCCGGTAAGTTCAATGATCTGGTCACTGATGACACCGTCATCGTCTTCAATAAGCGCCTCTCCGTCAAAGATTTCGTACTGAAGTCTGCCTCTTTGACGGATAATGAAAAAAGAGTTAATGATGTTGATTTTGTACAATCTGCCAAGGTCAAAGTAGCCCCTGTCAAAGATGTAGTAAGCATTGGGCTCATAAGGGATCTGATCCATCGCCTGGGTGTCATGAACGTTGGCGTTGGTGATATGAATATAGGTCGGAATCTGGGTAACCACATCGAAGAGCGTATGAGCTTTGATTCCGCTTTTAGTACTGCGGAACTTTGCCCACCAGAAAAGGTTGAGGCAGAGATCAATCGTTGTAGAGTCAAACGCATAAAACTTTCCGTAGAGTTCAAAAGGTGTATTAATTCGTTTATTTTGCGCTATGTCAATGAGTTTCTTAGCAAACTCTTCAAATATGTGGTAATCCCTGTTCGCATTGGTCTTGGCAAGGTTCGCCAGTTTAATCTCTTCTTTCCCGAATCCCAGATGGTAAGCTTTTCTGGAGTGTGCAGTCACTACACTGACGAGTTCTCTAAGTCTATCACAACCGTACAACTGACCAAACATCATGACAAGCAACTGATTCCAACAGGTAAAGTGTTTGACGTACTTGTCTCCTTCATAATTTTTGACGATCCAATCAAAAGCTTCCTTAGGCAGCAGTTTGATAAGTTGTGTAAATACATAAGTTCCAGTATTCATATTGCATTGAGGCTTAAGCTCAAACAATATATGAAATCAAATGTAGATGTTAAATTATTAGCTGTATCTTGTTAAATATTAAATAATTATAAAGTTTATACAAAAAGTTTAGTAGACACTAATGATATTTCGCAACAAAA
>JBAZIG010000046.1:0-7870 GCA_041651955.1 Minisyncoccota bacterium
TACCAATGACAATGGAATAGTATATATGGGTCTGATGCAGTTCCTGATGAATGGAGTGCTCCCATAAGAAGCATGGGAGCTAAGCCTGCGCATCAGAAACAGCCTGATCAGAATCGGCTTGGGAACACGTGAAAAGGTACCATCTTATGTTCATTGACATAGGCACAATTACTTTTAGTTGTGTCATCCAAGTAATTATGTCATCCATGGCCCCGTCTCACAGAAGTACCAACTAATTGTCAACATTATAACTATATATGGAACAGAATATTAAACTAAATTTATTGAAAAGCATTTGAAAAGTCTATGATCAGGCCAAGGGTTGCAAGCTGGAGGAATCTTCCCTGGAAAAGGTCGGTCCGGATCTGAAGCCTGTGTCGGATTACTTCAATGTCCCGCAAAAACAGGCGCTCATTGTATCGTTGGTCTTTGCCCTCAATTATGACAGTTACAGTGTGGATATCCGGAACCTGAGCGCCTACCTGGAATGCACGCCCATGAAATTGCTGGAATACAGCGAGGATTTTGACGAATTGTTCAATAAAGGGATCCTGAATGGACAGGATGAGTCAGAAAAAGGTATGTGCATGCTGTCAAACAGCGGCATTACCATCAATGAAAAAATATTGGAAGCCATCATGAAAAACAAGCCCATGCCGTCATTCGGGAAAGAGAAGCCGAGCAGTGTGATAAAACTTCTGTACATTCAGCGGGATGGCTTTGGAACAGTATTTCCGCAATATCCTCATTGAGCAGAAGCAATTCATCCGGATCGGGGGTTGGTGGAACAGAAAGGGCGGGTATGAGATAGACATAGTAGCAGAAAACGAACTGTCAAACACAGCTGTTTTCTATGAGTTGAAGCGCAAGGCTCAGAATAATAATATGGATACCCTGAAAGTAAAAGCCGCCCACTTCATTAAATCGACGGGCAAATTTCAGGACTACAACATTTCATACCACGGGTTATCGATGGAAGACATGTAAGCTGCAAGCAGTTTGTTAAATTATTTATATACCCTAAACAATTATAGACAAGAGTCTTCATATAAAGCGAGGAGTTTTTTTATATAACTAATCTTGTTTTCACCATATCGCCATGCAGATGGATGGTGACCATTTATTACAAATATATTCTTTCTCCATGATTCAATTGTACTAGAGGGGAGGTATCTTCCACTACCCTGTAGAACAATAATATCTGGAGCGTAAATATCAATTTCATCTTCTAATAATTTAAATTCGATGTTTTTATTAATCCACCTCCGATTTCTACTACCGGTTCTATCGGAACGATTTACTGATACGAACTTGAATAAATTTGTTAGTCCTATATATTCAATAATTTCCACTGGCAATTCATTGTGGTTATTATTAATTGCCTTTTTAACCGAAATATTCACATCAGAAGAAAGACGAACCCATGCATCCTGCCATCCATATAGGTCTCTAAGAATTGCAAGAGTAAGAGCATACGTACCTGATATGTGGGGATTATAGGGATTATTCGAAAATCCAGTCGGGACACTGCTAAAATGAGCAATACTGTTCCTGCGCTCTTCTAAAGTATGGTATGAATTATTCCTTCCATTCTCATCAGCACCAATGTCTAAACCTACAAATAGTATCTTTCTTTGTGCTGTAGCATATTTGGATCCAACATAAGGATAACCTCCAAAGCGAATTATATCGCCCTTAGTATCAAAAGTAATTCCAGGCTCGACTATGCCCGTATTGGCATTTATTGACATTTCGCTAATGAATTTGGAGTAAATTTCTGAAATAGATATTTCTAGATTTGACATATTACTTGATAACTTTATGATTGATTATTAAATTATGCCATAAAAGATAATGGTTATATAAATTTAGTTCTTATTTATTCATTATCAAATTTTTTCGATGAAGAATTGTAGTTAATACTATACAAATTTAGTCGCTCAGCACGCCAAACTGTGTCGCATTCCCTAAAAATTTGCATCTGAGGGGACCTCTCGCCTCGGCATTCAAAAAAAATCAGATCGTGTGTACTGCGACACATCTTGTCGCATCTAGGCCATATCTTTGCGCCGGAATAAGAGATCAGGGAGCCAAAAAATCATCTCACGTTCCTTGACATAGACACAATTACTTTTAGTTGTGTCACCCATCACCGGATCCGACGGCCCGAGCCCGATCTCTCAGGAATTCCGATGAATTACATACTTAAATTGTAATATGAAACAAAACAGTAAACAACGATTATTGAAATGCATTGGAAAGGTCTATGAACAGGCCAAAGAATGTAAGCTCGAAGAAGCTTTTTTTAAACAAGCCGCCAGAGAACTGAACGTAATATCCGATTACTTTCACACCTCCTCAAAACAATCACTGATAGTGGCTCTGGTCTTTGCCCTCAATTACGACCAATCCTGCAGCAATCTGCAGAACCTGATCAAGTACCTGGGTTGCAACCCGATGAAATTTCTGGACTACGGCGATGAAATGGAGGACCTGTTCACCAAAGAGATTATTCAAAAACAGGACACTTCAGAAAAAGGTTTGATTATGTTATCTTCCACCGTGGACATTATCCTCAATCAAAAAATACTGGAGGCGATCATGAAAAACGAGCCCATGCCGTCTCTCGAAAAAGAGAAACCGAAGAACCAGCTGGAGGTTCTGGAAGCTTTTTATTTGCTAGGAGTGCAACGGGACGAGGAGGAAATATCTTCCATCGATCTGTTTGTAGAGACTGAGCGTTTCTTCAACTCGTCGCTGCACTACCCTCTGATCAAAAGGATCGATGAACTAAATCTTGACATGGAAGACCTGACCATTTACCTGTATGTGATCTGGAAAACGATTACTGGCGATGACAAAATCGATCTTGAGCGTGCCTTGCGGGGTATTTTTGATAACACGGCACAAAGGATAGGATATCTCCATGCAATCCTGAAAAAAAACAATGCGCTCATCTACAAAAATCTGGTAGAAAACACAGAAGGCGAATTCCTGAACGATGCAGCGCTGAAACTTACCGATTATTCTTTGACCCTGCTTCAGGAATCGGATATCCCACTGTTCCTGCATAAGAAAAGCCGGGATACTATTGACCCTGCAAAAATTAGCCCGGTGGCTCTTTTTTTTAATGAAACGGAGCACAGGCAGTTGGAATTTCTGAAAGCACTCATGCAGGAAGAGCACTTTGCGGAGACTCAGACAAGGTTACAAAAAAAAGGTATGCCCAAAGGGATCACCATATTGTTCCACGGATTGCCGGGCACCGGTAAAACAGAGACCGTCTATCAGTTTGCCAAAGATACCGGCAGGGAAATATTCAAAGTGGACATGAGTCAGTTAAAATCCAAATGGTTTGGGGAAAGTGAGAAAATCGTAAAACGGGTCTTCACCGATTACAGAGCCTGTTCAAAAAACTGTGAACGCACGCCGGTCCTGCTTTTTAACGAGGCCGATGCTGTTATTTCAAAACGCCGCGATATCGGTAATTCCAACGTGGGGCAGACAGAGAACGCCATTCAAAACATCATACTGGAAGAGCTCGAGAACTTCGAAGGAATATTATTTGCCACCACCAACCTTGTGAGCAATCTGGATCCTGCATTTGAAAGACGCTTTTTATTTAAGGTCGAGTTTCAAAAACCCGACATGGCGGTAAAGGCAAAAATCTGGAACTCTAAACTGCCCAATCTTTCCAAAACGGAATGTGAAGCCTTGGCAACCCAATTTGATTTTTCGGGAGGCCAGATTAACAATATTGTGAGAAAGAAAGAAATCCATGAGATCGTTTATGGATTATCCGTCGATTTCAATAATATTGTCGATTATTGTAAAACAGAACTACTTTCAAAGAATAACGGGAACTTAATAGGTTTCACAAAAGGATAATGACATGTCAAAGAGAGAATCAATTGCCCGGTACAACCTTATAATCAAGAAACTCAGAAAACATCCTGCCTCTTTTGAGGAAATCTCGGATTACCTGGCTTTGGAATCGGAACTTCAGGGGTACGACTTCCGCGTGTCAAAACGTACTTTCCAGAGAGATATCCAGGATATTGGCTCGCTATACTATATTGAAATACAATACGATCCTTCTCAAAAAGCATATCATGTCCTATACGATGACCAACCCGAGGCGAACGAACGGATTATGGAGGCTTTTGACACCTTCAACGCGCTGAATATCAGCGACAGGATTTCCAGTCACATTCATTTTGAAAAACGCCGGCCACAGGGAACCGGGAACCTGTACGGTTTGCTTCATGCCATAATAAACCGGGTACAGATATCCTTCACGTACGAAAAATTCATGGACGACGAGATTTCACATCGTCTTGCCGAGCCATACGCGCTGAAGGAGTTCCGGAACCGTTGGTATGTGCTTGCCAATGATCTGAAAGACAGAAATGTGAAAACCTTTGCCCTGGACAGGATTTCGGGGATGGAGATCACCCGGACCAAATTTAGCTTACCCATGAATTTTGATATCAATGAACGTTTCAAATATTGCTTTGGCATAATCAGTCCTAACGAGCCGGAACCCCGGGAGATTGTTTTGTCCTTTAATCCGCTTCAGGGGAAATATGTAAAATCACTGCCTCTCCACGAATCCCAGGTGATTCTGAAAGATAACGAACAGGAGCTGCTCATTAAACTCACCTTGTTCGTTACCTATGATCTGCTCATGGAAATCCTCTCCTATGGAGACAATGTTAGGGTCCTCCAACCCCTAAGCCTGGTGGACGAGATCAGGGATTGTTATGAAAATGCGCTAAAACAGTACGGGTGTCCATGATGGTTTTAACCCCGTGAACCCAATGATGATATGTATTTTGGTGAAAACAGACTTATAGATCTGGCCCATGAATTCTATAAATCCGGGGGAGAATGTTTGTTTATTGACGAGATACAAAAAGTCCCAGGCCGCTTCTGGTGCGCAACTTTTCCCTATTGAGATTATAAATATTTGATTAACTGTGGTTTAAAAACCATAATTTGGTTTATTGCGCACCAGACCGCGTCTGGCTGCACCAATGGAAGGTGTTTCCCGTTCTGAATAGCTTGTTGGAAGTTTTTGACCAGATGGGCCGGGAATTGGAATAAAGCAAAAACTGGCAGTTCATCTACCTGGGGCCGATCTGGAAAATTTTGCCGATGCCGATACCCTGGACCTCGGCACAGTCAAATCCTTTTTAAGATAGATCATATCAACCAGTTGTATGTCGCCCTCGAACATTGGATGGTCGTAATGGTCGGTAAAGAAATTTTTTACCCGGTGGAATCTTACAAATCCGCAACGTTCATAAAAAGAGAGAATTGCAGGCGTTTCACCAGTCCCGACAAGCATTGATTTGTAGTCGTTTTTGTAGAAATCAAAAATGAACCCGACCAATGCCCTGCCATACCCTTTGCCCTGGTATTCAGGGTATGTGGCTATGTTTTTCAACTCGCAGGTTTCACCATCTACAGGCACTACCACGCAAACACTTTTCAGGTCACCGTCATATAAAGCAAACAAGTCACCCTGGGGCAAATACTTGTCAATCATATCTTCCTGCTCGTCTGCCAGCAACAATAGGTCAAGAAACTGTTTCTTATTTTGGATAATCCTTTCAATTTTCATCATATTGCTTTTGTTTCCAATTCAAAACTCGTTTTGATATGCTATCATAAAACACAATATACAAAATCCATATCACTGCGCTGAGCGACAATACAATGATTTTCCCTTTTGGATCAAAATAATCTACACTAAAAAGATTGTAAAGCGCATGAAATGCTCCGACAGCAAGAATCGACTTTGTTTTATCCCCTACTATCCCCATTCCCCAACTTCCAAAATAAAGCACTAAAAGGAAGATCAGATTTGATATCGTCAATCCAAAATTCAGATGCCATATGAACCATAGCGTTCCAATTACCGCATATTTAAGGTACTTGTTAAGAAAGCCGAGTTGTTCCTGCAAAAACGCCCTCCATCCGATTTCTTCAAGCATGGCATAAATAATAAAATAAAAACAGAGTTTTGCTCCTGCCAGGTATACATTGCTTCTGACTATTACATTTTCACTTTCCTTAACTCCGACAATGGCAAAACCAATTATGGGAATCACAACAAACACAAAAGCGCTTAAAAGTAATGGTTTAAGCTTTCCCTGAAAACTATAAGTAAGTTTTAACCCAAATGTCTTTAATGCGACCAATGCCCCGATGGTTGGCCCGACACCCCGTAAACAAATATTCAGGAAAGTATTATCTACATGATCCAATAATCCGGTTTTAGTAGTCAAATACCGGATTATAACTGCGATGAAATAAAACAAAATGATCGCAAAAATTTTTGTTTTATCTGAGCCCACGGATGATTGCATTTTCGTTTTGTTTAATTATCTGTGCAAAAATGATAAAACCTTCCGGTAATAATATTAACCTATGTTAAGAAATGCTATAACGAGATGTTTTTTCGTAACCGGCTTAAACTTTCTGCAGTAACTCCTATGTAGGATGCAATGTGTTTTAACGATACTTTTTGAAAGATCTCGGGCTTTTCCGATAGTAATTTCAGGTATCTTTCTTCTGCAGTCAATGTCAACAGATCTATCTGTACCTGTTGACGCTGAATAAACAATTGTTCAGCAATAGCTTTTCCAATCCAGATACCCATAGCGGATCTGGAATACAACTCAGACAGATCTTTATGTGTTAAAGACAGTAATTCAGTGGTTTCTAATGCCATGGAATATATCACACTCGGTTTTTGGTTTAGAAACGAATAATAATCGGAACTAAAATTATTGGCAACCGAAAGACTGATACATGTATCAGTTCCTTTACATGAAATAAAATTGCCAACAGAACCCGCGGATATAAAATTTATATAATGCTCTATTTGATCAGCGTTTTTAATGATCTCATTCTTCTTGAATTTTCTCAGGGTTAATTTGTCCGCAAAAGCATCCCATAATTTAACATCGACATTAATATAAGGATCAAATGTGTCTTTTAATTGTTTTCCAATGTCGGTATATTGTTTCATGCTGTTCTGATTATATGTTTTGCTTTCCCTGACCCGCAGAAAGCCGTATGGTTTGTCATTTTTTATACGGACCGATCTCACTGCACAGATCAAGGTTTTCGTTCTCAGTCACTAAAGAGGTAATGAATATCCTTGGGCAGATAAAAACGAAAACTGCCCCGGCACTATTTTACGTTCGGTTTTACATACGACCAATGAGTCTGAATGATAAGCCATTTGCCTCGGTCTTTACGGTACACCTCGGTGCAATTCCACTGGTAGAGAGAATCGCCTTCCACAGATCGGAGGTTGAAAGTCAGCACGGCCATATCTTTAACGGCCTGCACTTTAGGATCAATCATTTCGCATTCTGTTACATTAATTTCCCCTTCCCAGGATTCGTAATACTCTTTTATTTTCTGTAACCCGTCCATCCGTTTATCGATCATAGGATCGAAATAAACGATATCCTCGGCATACAGATCAAGATAGCCGTAAATATCACCGCGGTTCCACTTTTCAAGCGCGGCTTTTTCTAATGAGATAATTTCTTTAGAAATGTCTGTGTTCCCCGAGGAACAACCCGTTAGTGTAATCATAACCCATGCAATTAATAAAAATGTTTTCATGTTACTTTTTTCACAAATACAAAACTAAAACGATAACATCTCACACCTGCAGAACTAAATAAGGTAAAAATGGAACTTTTCAGGGTTATTTGGTCTTACGAAAAGAAAGCGGTGTGATCCCCGATATTTGTTTGAATTTACGTATAAAATAAGTGGCATTTTCAAAGCCCAAATGCAAGGCTATTTTTTCCTGACTTCGACAATGCGTCACCCTAAAACGATT
>JBAZIG010000047.1:0-7816 GCA_041651955.1 Minisyncoccota bacterium
TTGCAGTTTCAAAAACATTCCCTACATTTGCACTCCCAAACGATCAGGGTCCGGTAGTTCAGCCTGGTTAGAATACGTGCCTGTCACGCACGGGGTCGCGGGTTCGAGTCCCGTCCGGACCGCTCCAAAAGAGGCCAATCAGTTAATAAACAGCTGGTTGGCTTTTTTGTTATCTGAAAATTCCCCAGACATTCCCCATTTAGCATAAAAAACCATCAAAAAATGCTTTTTCCTTGTCTAGAATTATTTAATAATTGCTCTAAGAATTCTTTCTTCTTTAATCAAGACATCTTTCATTAAAAGTTGATAAGGAAACAGTTTGAGTTTTGAGTTACGAAATCCTTCTAAGATATGGATTAATGAACCTGCCGTTATTAATGATAGGTTAATCTCAAACTCTAAATCACATTCATTAATAAAGTCATTACTAAAATCGGGTGCTATTAATAATGACTTTACTACATTTAATCCATTATTCGTTGCTATTTTGACATATGATTTAATTTGTCTTGAAACAGAGCTAAATTTATTATAACCGCTTTCTTTAACTGTTTTGCATTCAACAATAATTATATCATTATTACCAAGATTTAGTATGATATCGGCTTTGTCTTTAGTTGTATTTAACTTCTTTTTAAGATTTTCGTCAACATTAAACCCTAATTTTTCAAATATTATTTTTGTAATCTCCTCAAACTTAAGCCCAATTTCGCTTTCTTTTATGATAATTCCATTTTCTTTTAAAACTGCAAGATTCCTAAACCCTAAAGCTTCATAGTTCTCAATCATTAAGTTCTCAGCATCTTTGTATGCCTCTAAAATATTTAAAACAATATCTCCCCTTGTTTTAATATGTTTTGTTTCTGCGAAAACTTTCAATTCATCCAAGGGGATAATATCTAACACATCCCGTGGCTTAATGTTATAATCCAGCAAGGTTGAATTGTCAATATTCATATCTTCAGAAAACTCAAATTCTTCAGATATATATTTTCGGAATAATTTGAGTTCTGCATTTAAATCTATTAATAGTTTTTCATAGCCTTCAATGGAAATACCTACTTTCTCGTCTCGCTCTAGTTCTTCAAAATATGCAATAATATTATTTATTTTTTCATCGATTGTACTTCCATGCAAAGGAGAAGAAACCCTCAGCCCTTTTTCCCATAATTCATTAATAATTTTCTTTTTGTCTGTAAGGGTTGTCTTTTCTTTATGTATCTCATTAGCTAATAAATTAGAAAATGATATTCCTTCTTTCAGAATTTGTTTGATTTTTGACTCACGATTTAATTCTTTAATATCAATATTGTGCTTTCTGCAAACAAGATTGATTTGAGACTCTTTTAAAGTGTTTAAGACCCTACGGAAATATTTATCTGCCAACTCTTTTTTTCTGATTTTTCGAAGTATTGAAACAACCTCGTCCGCAACATAAACTAAATTGTATTTCTTTGAGTAAAAAATAACACCGATATTTTTTAACAGTGATATTACATTTTCTATTTTTAATTTTTCAGGTGGAATAATCAAATAATTGATAAATTTCACTTCTTCTTGTGACAACTCTAGCTTGTTAGATAAAGTTAGCAAAAGTGATAATTCATCTGTTGTGATTTTCGCATCACGGTTATTTTCAATATCATTTTTATATGCCGTTTCAACACACGCCTTGTAAATGTTGTAATCACGTTTTCGATTATCATCAATCTCTGATTTTTCAGATACTAGTTCCGCTTTAAGTTGTTGTGTTTTCTTTTTAATTATATCAAGTTCTACTTGATACAAATTAGCAAGCCAATTCAGGTTCATAATACAATTCCCGTCTTTTATCAATATATCGATAAAGATATCTAACTGGGAAGTTGTATTAATAAATTCTGTTTTTACTGTTTCTGCGAACTCACTTTTGACAAGATTAAACACCTTAACAATGTTAATACTATCTACACTTTTTAAATCATTACTACTGTCAGATAGGATTTTATCTATCTCTTTGCAGTTTTTGGGGTTGCTGGATTTAATGTTGTCAATAATTTTTAGAAATGAGTTCTTTTCCAGGGAATTAACATTATCCAAGATGTTCTCTAGTTTCATCTTCTTTTATTTTATTAATCAATTCAGTTACTTTTATATCAAGATTATCAATTTTCTTTTCAAGTTCATCATTGTTATCGCTAATCATAGAATCAACAAAAATTGAGTTCACCAGAGACAACCCAAGAATTCCTCCTGTTAATACTACAATGATGAAATAAAAATATATAAAAAACGTACTAGTCGTTGAATAATAAGCTATTATTTGCTCTGGGATTTCGTACCACCCCTCAACTGTAAAAATTTTAAATGTTGAGTAAAGAGCAATCATCGGACTCGTAAAATATTCAGAACCACTACTATTAAAAAGATAGAACGAAAGAATACCTACAATAAATATGTAAGTCACAAATCCTATAAAAACAAAGACAGATGTTCTTAATGCTCTTTTAACACCACTTATTAGTTGATTGACATTTGGGATGAATTTTAAGAAACGAAAAGCTTTAAAAACACGCAGAACTCTAAACACAAGCAAGAAGCTTATATCTAGCGTGTTCAGATTAAAAATAAAAGCTATTAAAGTTGGTACTGAAATAACTATTAAAAAGAAATCAAGTTTATTCCAATTTGATGAAAAATATTTTTTGGTACCAAGTGATTTTAACTTAATTATAAGCTCAACGATAAAAAGGAAAGTTATTAAATTATCAGCTAATGAGACAATAAACTTATGGTGGGGAGAGGTAGCGTAACCACCGATAAAAATGATTAGAGTGTTTAAGATTATAAGCCCTAAAATGAACTTATCATTTAAGAATAGTCTTTTAATCATTTTATTAATTAATTCATTATGAGGAATTTATTTTGTGATAACAGTATAAAATATTGTCGTTTAGTTATATGGGAACTTAATATGTCAAGCCATATTACATTTAATGCTAATTATAGCTTTGCGTAATAACCAACTTTATGTGCGGATTTCTGAACAATGTAACTGTTTCTGGAACAGACGTATGTAAAATTAGCACTAATAAAAAGAATAATCAAATATTTTATTCAAATCAATTTGCTCTACATAGTATTAAGATATATTGTAGTGAGAATATAAAAAAAGAGAAGAAAGGCCCTTCTCAATAAATTATGTAGTTAGCAAAGTTGTGTATATGTAGCAAGGCAAGATTCTTTGAGATAACAAACGCATTTTACAAGTAACGAATAAATAATTTTTAGACGAAACCTCACAAATCTTTCTCCTCAATTCTGCTGGTATAGATGTATCTTAAGTGTTAAAAAATAAGTGTTCACTATTTCCTTTATACATTGAAAGATAATGGATTATTGAGAGAGAATTGTATATTTGTTACTTAACAATAAATAGAACACTTTAAGTTAGGCATAATTTAAGTCGATACGGCTTTTGATAGAGAAAAATATAAAAAGTAAGTATTAATCATATTATCACCAATTAAACCTGTTGACTATAATTTGTCAGCATAAAACTTCTATTTATAGCTCGACGAAACAATACTGGACAAAAATCACAATTATAAATATAAGACTATGAAAATTAGATTTATTTATAAAACATACCAAGATGTAAGAAACAATACCTTTTTGTATTTTCTTCCTGTAATGTATTTGCTTTCTTTATCATTCTATCTTTTCATTTTTCCAACATCTTGGAAAATTGAAATTGATATATTTATAGGGGAACTTATTACAGATAATCCAGGTTTAAAGTTTTGGATAAAAGGGATATCTATATTTATTATTTATGGATGCATTTCATATTTCTTAATCGAAATACTCAAAATTCACGACCATTTTTATGATAGATATATCATAAGATGGCGAAAATATTTTGACAGAGATTTTATACTGCCAAGACTCTGCACGCCCTTTCTGAACGCTTCAAATACTGCCAGGTTTTTTGAAGAGATTAATGCACATAATAGCATTTTTATGGAGAAACTGTATTATGTATTTGTTGGTGATGAAATTGAGAAAATTCATATAAATACAAGGACACGCTTTTACGAAGTAATTACAATATATTGGTTAACACAAATGAATGAATTTGCATTTATTTTATCATTTCTGATTATTAATATATTAGCGATTGTTAAACCAGACAATGAATTGTTGATTACAGTACCATTTTTCTCTCTAGCACTTTTATTTCTTCTATTTCTAAATTGGTTATGGAAAAAATCAAACAACATAAAAGTTGAAAATGCTACAATTGCACAAATAAGTGAAATACATAATAATCCGGATTTATTATTAGAGTTAAAAACAAATTTCAAACAATTATGTACTAACTATAATATCCCATTCGATGAATGATGATATATTAATTAATTCGGAATACTCGGCTCAAGGGAGAAAACATTCAATATCACCCGGGCTAATTAGGTTGATAAATAAATCGTCAATACTAAAGAATATTGGGAACAAAAATCGTGTAGTTGATTATGGTTGTGGAAAACTAAGAAATTTTGAACAAATTATAAAATTTGCCAAAGAGCTTTATCTTGTTGATACAAAAATTCAATTATTAAGAAATCATACAGAACAAGGAAAGAAATTTGATTATCTTGATTTTCTAAAGAATAATTCTAATGGAGTGATTTGTAGAATTATTGATAATATTAATTTCCAACAATTAAACATTAATTGTGATATAATTTTTTCAATAGCAGTAGCAGATGTAATCCCTTTAGATTCTTATTCAAATATTATTAAAGACTCATACAACAAATTAAGAAAAGATGGGTTTTTTGTTTTAATTGTACCTCGTAATGACACAAGTATTTTACGAAGATGTAATAAAGAAAATAGTTATAAATGTGGGAATCTATTTAAGAAGGGCAAGTATTATACGTATATGAGAAATTATAGAGACTCCAAACCCCTTTATAATGAGATTGAAAAATATGGATTTTGCTTAGAAGAAGATTTTTCGTTTTACAATCAAATCTGTGCAATATTTCAAAAAGAGTAGTATAATAGGCTGCGCATAGAGCGACAGGCATGGACTGAAAAATTGTTTTGACTCAGTTTATTACTATTCTGAGGACAGGGTGCTATCATAATAATGAAAACTCAATTATCATTTACACAAAGTTCTGGACAGTGCCGTTTTGCTGATTTTCTCCGAATCGGAATGTAAGCATCCGATAAACCACATATTGTAGGAGTATCCTGGGCTTTTTACATTTGTTTCCAAACAAAAAAGCCATGACACTCGAAGAATATTATCTATTAGAGCAAGACCTTCAAGCTTCCGGACAGAACAACAAGGAATACCTGGTCGTAAAAGGCATAAAACCATACCAGTATTATTACTGGAAACGGAAGGCCAGGGAGCAATCAGCGGGTTCTCTTCCAGTGGGAGGTTCCTTTCTTCCCATCAATATCCAGGGCAGCGGTCTTTTAGGAAAAGGGAAAGGGAATAAAAACACACCTCCAACCTATGTTGCCCAGGGCGAGATGGAGATCGAAGTTCGGACCGCAGGCGGAGCAGAGCTGCGTATCCGGGGGTTTTTAGATCCGGTGATGGTAAATACCATCATAGTTTCAGCAGAACGTCGGGGTCATGTTTAGCCTGAACGACAGCATGCGGTACCTTCTCTACAGTGAACCAACCGATATGCGCAAAAGTTACCACACATTGAGCGGTCTTGTAACCAACCATATGGGCCGTAATGTCCGTGATGGAGATGTATTCATCTTTGTGAACAAGGCTAGGAACCGGGTAAAACTGCTTCATATGGAGCCGGGCGGTCTGGTGATCTACTCAAAGCTTCTGGAAGAAGGTCGTTTTCGTGTTCCCACAGGCAACTCTCAACAGGGATCCATCACGATGACATGGGTAGACCTGGTGATGATGGTAGAGGGAATCGTCTCGGATCCGGGAGCGCGGTTAAAGCGTTTAAAAAGAGTAAATTATTAACAAAAAAAGCTCAAAATATTTGGCCGTTTAAGATCTTGTTACTATCTTTGTATCAGATAATTACAGCATTAAATGGCTCCACAGGCAAGTCTTTCAGATGTACAAAAATTGGTTGATGAGATCGCTTCTCTTCGCGACCAATTATCCGCAAAAGAAGCCGTCATTTCAAAGCTGGAATTCGAGATAGACCGTCTTCGCAAAATCATTTTTGGCAAAAAGAGTGAACGGTTCATATCCACAGATCCTAATGTGCGTCAGCTTGATATCTTTGGAGAGCCACTGAGTGACCGGGAGAAGGCAGAGTTGGAAAAAGCAGCACAACAGGAACAGGAGCTGATTACCAGAACCATCACCGTTAACAAGCCACGTACCCCGCGTAAAGAGATATGTTTGGAAGGTCTTCGTGTAGAAGAGACCATCATTGATCCTGAAGGCATTAACGACCAGGAATATGTTTGCATAGGTTCTGAGGAGACCAGCCGACTGGCTCTCAAACCGGCTGAGTTCTACATCAAGAAGACGATTCGCAGAAAATACGTTCTTAAAAACCAATCAGACCGGATTGATGGAAAAAATGAGTCTTCCACCGTACTAATAGCCCCACTTCCCCCGGCACCCTTGCATAAATGCATGGCAGACACATCCCTTTTGACAGAGATTATCATCCAAAAGTACCTTTACCATATACCTTTTCACCGACAAATTGCCCGGTTTGCAAATCTTGGAGTGCATATCAGCTCTTCTACGGTGGGAGACTGGTTCTCCCAGAGTTGTGAACTGCTCAAACCACTCTACGACCATCTTCGACGACGGGTTCTCGCTTGTGATTACATCCAGGTAGATGAAAGTACACTTCCTGTAGTGGACAATGAAAAGAAACGAGCTGTCAAGGGGTACGTATGGGCTGTGCGCAGTCCGGATACCGGAGAAGTTTTCTTCCATTACGACCGGGGTTCCCGATCAGAGAAAACGGCCATGGTGCTGTTGCATAACTTCAAGGGTGCCATTCAGACCGATGGATATCAAGTTTATCAAAACATGGAACAACTTGACGGAAAACTGATGTTGGGTTGCTGGGCACACGCAAGGCGCAAATTTGATGAATCCCTGAAAGAGAACAAAAAGCTGGCTACCGAGGCGTTGCTTCAGATCCAATCCCTCTATGCCATAGAGAAGGAAGCCGATGAACAGGAATTATCATTGGAAGAAAGAAAAAAACTAAGATGTACCAAGGCATATCCCATACTGGTAACCTTTGAAAAATGGCTTTATGACAATTATAAGGCACTGCTACCCCAAAGCCGTACGGCAAAGGCCATTGCTTATACCTACAGCCTCTTTCCACAGCTTTCCAGGTATCACCTGGACGGCAGGTATAAAATTGATGACAACCTGATAGAAAACGCCATACGTCCTTTGGCTTTGGGAAGAAAAAATTACCTGTTTTGTGGAAATGGAGAGGCTGCCATAAGGGCTGCCGTTGTTTACTCACTCTTGGGTTCCTGCAAGGCAGCCGGTGTAAATCCTGCTGAATGGATGGAAGATGTGCTCTCAAAAATACACTTTTACAGCAACGGGAAAGGGAACCTGGAAGAACTGCTGCCCGCTGAGTGGGCTAAATCACAGGAAAACAAGCAACTTTAATATAGTTGTACAACTTTACAAGAACTTGTACAACTTTCTGTCAACTTCACTGAAGTTGGTCTAACTTTCACCAAAATCGTACAAATTTTGTTAGTGACTAACAAAGTTGGGTCGAATTTGATAACTTTAAACGGGTTTTATCGGATGCTTACTCAATTGTACGCGGTACTCACAGCG
>JBAZIG010000048.1:0-7730 GCA_041651955.1 Minisyncoccota bacterium
TTCCAGGGCTCGTTCCGAATCACCTACAAGATCATAGAAGACAGATTGCGCATTTAGGATAAAATAATCCTTCTCGGGCAATAATTGATAAAAGAGTGATAAGGTATCGAGGTAATTCTGGCTCGATGTAAAATTCCTTTGTCCCATCTCGTTCCAATAGAGTGCAAGATAAGTATCGAACACATGAGTTGAGTCGTTTTCATCTCTTGCGAGGTTAAGAGCTTGCTGGAAATACTCATTTGCGGAGTTAAAATTCCAGTTGTTGTAATGGATATTTCCCAGGAAATAGTGGATCATATAGCCCAGGGAGGGGTCTGAGTCGGGACGGTCAGAGAGAAGCTTACCTGCCTCCCGGAGTGGCTCATAGACCGTGCTGTCTTTCACTCCCAGGCGGGTACGTACGATCCCCTGGTAGGCCAGTGCACGAATAAAATTGTTGTGCTCAGGGTTGGAAGAGCGATAGTAGTCACTCACCGCATTGATCAGCGAGTCGCTGGTGAAATTGACATAAGTCTTGTCGTCTGAAATCACTTTCAGCAGGTCGTAATAAGCTTTCCCCGCACGTGAGAGCTCATCCCGGTCAATGGTCTTCAGGCTATCTGCCACCCGCTGTGCATCATGGTCAAGCATAGCGTCCCATACATTCAATCTGGTCAACATCTCCTCATCTCCCCCTTTGTTGCAGGAAGTTGCGAAGAGAAGGAGCATCACAAGGAAGAATATGGACAAAGTACGCATGATAAAAACTCTTTATTTGGACAAAGATAGTCCATTTCTTGATTACATGCCTAGTACTTTGTTTGACTTTTCTTATAGGTGAAGATACATGCAATGTAAAAACATTGAGGTTAAAAAAGAGGATACTAAAAAATAGTATCCTCTCAAATAGATCAAATGATGACTTAATCTCTCAATTGATGGGAAGAATGCTGACATTCCTTTTCAAATGCCTGTCATAGATATTCCCACTTATTTTAAAATTACTGAAATCAACCGACTCAACCGTTTCTCTTTTTACAAAGTTAGCTGATTGAACGCTGAAACTGGGTACTACTTGTGATTGAACAGCCGCAGATCTGGTTGTTGCAGGAGAGAATTCAATACCATAGTAACCATCAAGCCAGCCGCCAGCTACTTCACTTCTGATCAGATAACCATCGGCTTCACTGCTTGGTTTAATTACCAGGCTACCCTGCATGTTGAATGTCAAATCAATGGAAGCAGTAGTGCTGACATCACCTGCAAGGGTGGTTGTATAGAGTGTCATATCGTAGATAGCACTACTGGTTACAAAGTCTGCAAGCGTTTGCGGTGCAATGGAGAGGGTGTTGGTAGCCGCATCAAAACCGGCGATCACCTCTTCAGCATAATCGATACCGGTGATAATGAGCTGGTCAGCACTTTCTCCTTCAGCAATCGTCACCTCGAAATCAGCAGAGGGCTCACCCGAGAATTGACTTGGTCCTGTCATATTGAATGCACCAAGGAAATCAGCCTTTTCATAGATTGCCGGTTCTTCTGAGTAATAGAATTTTTCAGCAAAATCACCCACAATGGTACCATCTTCAAAGTGGAACATCAGCCCTAGTGTATAAACTGTTACTCCCTTTGCATTTACCTCCACTGTTGATTTCACCTCATCGCTTTGCGAGACATACAGCTCTTTCCCGAACACTTGTACGCCGATCGCCTGATTCTCTACCACTTTGAGTTTGTCTTCTTCCTCGTTGTAATAGAACGCAACTCCATAACCATTCGCATAGAGGTTCGACAGGTAATACAAGTCTTTGTATTCACTATCTTCGTTTTCGGGGTCAACATCAACTGCTTTAGACAAAGATTGATTCCAACTACTGTTAAACGCAACTGATTCATATTCCCCAACTTCACCTTCTATCTCCACATATTCAAGATCATTGAAATCTTCAATTTTCATGTTTGCAGCGAAAAAAGCATCTTTCGTCAAATAGATCACCGTTGGATTATCCGCAGGATATTTACCTCCATCCTGATAACCCGCCATACTGAAGTATAGTGAATTTGGACCAAAAGTAATCACATCTCCTGCAATTTTTCCGAGTGGATAGGTTGTTTTATTCTCAGAAAGATTCCGATACACTGAACCGATTGAGATCATTCCATATCCCCAGTCTACACCGATATCATGCGCATACATGAATACCTCCTTGGTTGCATTGTCAATCTCAATAATGGATATGTAATCATTGCTTTCATCAAAATCACCCGGTGCATTATAGGGATAACCATCATAAATACCATCTGCATCTGGCTCTCCATCACCGGAAGGAACTTTATATGCATTTTTCATTCGATAACGTACCATCCCGGTCACTTCAGCTCTTTCAGCTTCAACATACATGGGTAAGAGACTTACACCGAATAAAGTAGCAAAGGTTCCGTCAATATAAATCAATGGCTCCGCAGTAGGTGTCCACTTAATCCGCGTGACCTGGGTTGCGACATAGGGAGCGGCAGAACCATAGATATTCACGAATTCTTCTCCCTGAACGGATAAACGTAACTCATAAGTCTTCCCCTCTAAAGCATTTGGAAAACTGACCGTAAAATCCTTTTCAGCCTCACCATCCGCAAAGCTGACAGTGGAAGGAGCATTAAACACATCGTCAGTGTTTAAATAGACTGTAATAGGCACATCGATCGCCCCGGTTGTTGAAGCACGGGCTATCGTCAAGGTGATTTGCGTCGGTTCAGTGGGTTCCAGTTCAAATACTGCCTGGTTTGTGCTCGGGAAAAATACGCCTTGAGTTGTTCCATCAAGCTTTTCAGCCGGTTCGTAAATCGGACCATCATCTTTACATGAATAAAGTGACGTAATGGCGAAGAGTACCGCCAATATTCCCAAAAGATATTTATTTTTTTTCATAACTATATTCACTTTATTATTTAGTTAGCAAATTCACCAATTGGAGTAGGTGTTGATACCGTACCAGTAGGATCAGGATTGTTGTATCCTTCAAGAGCTGCATTGGCATCCATTTCACTGATAGGGATAACCAGGTTCCAGTTGGGTTTGATGCCCTTCACATTCATCTTGAAATTGTCCGCAGGTGCATTTGTACCTTCGTAATTCTGGACGATATCCGGTTTGATACGTTTTGCAGACGGGAAGGCATTGCCTTCACCCCAGAATTCAATCCGCATTTGTGTGAGTACTTCAAGCTGGAAAGCACGTTGATCACCGGTGGTAAAGTTATAATCGGGTTGACGGTAGCTTTGCATGAATGAATTCAACTTTGCCAATCCGGCAGCGACACCCTGAGACATGCCCACGGCTTCCGCTTCAATGAGGTACATCTCTTCCACACGCATCACCGGTACGTCAACGGCTCCACCGATGCTGTAGGTTTCCCAATCACCCTCTCTGCAACGGAATTTGAGTGACAAATAGGCCGGTGCATCGTTGATATAATCAACATCACGTGATGTTTTGTAATTGTGGAAAGCATACTTGTCGGGGTGTAAGAATGTGTTCTTCCGGAAATCGTTGTCCGCGATCTTATCATAGAGTGAACGATCGATACCCGGCCTGGTCAGTGAAGAATAACCCCAGTCGGCTTCGCCGGAAATCCAGCCTGTAAAGTTGGCCAGGTTTTGCATGCCTTCGGCAGGATAATTCACATACCACATCCATGCCTGGTTGGCAGTGTTGAATCCGGATTTCTCATCTTCCCATTGCGATGCTGTTACGGGAGTACCCCCAAATTCAGTGATCGCTTTGCCTGCAAATTCAGCGGCCTTGTCGTATTGTTCATCCCAGAGATAAACCTTGGCTTTGATGCCATACACAACTGCTAAGCCGGGGAAGAGTCTTGAAGGGGGTGTGTAGCCATCCATCAGGGCTTCCGCTTTCTCGAGATCAGAGAGGATGAATTCCATCAATTGTTCGCGAGTTAACCGCGGGTTGTTTTTGGCGTCATCACCGGTGGTACCTTCAGTTACCAATGGCACTGTCAATCCTTTCACTTTCGAAACGTCCGTGTAGATGTTTTCTACCGGTTCAAAGAATACCATGAGCATATAATAGTTGAATGCACGGTTTGCATAAGCTACACCTGCTGCCCCCTTGATTGCAGGAGTCAAACTCTCATCTTCAATATCCACTGCAGCAATTACATCGTTTGCCGATTTAATGAGTTTGTAGAGCGTAAACCAAGGCAGATATGCAAAATAGCTTGTCTCTCCGAAAGCCCTATCAAAGGTATTGTAATTCCGATACCAGTCATATCCGGAGTTTTCACCAAGCGGGAACATATCACCCAGCATCTCAGTTTGTGCAATCATAAACTGAGGATAAGACATGTCTGTCTCATGAACCTGGTCATCATATACAAAATAGCCCTTGGACATTTGCGATGGTATACCGTTCAGGGATGCTTCCAAAGCTGAAGCCGAAGCTCCGATTTGCTCGGAGGTTGCGGTATCCCCTTCTGGAAATGTCTCTTCGATACAGCTGTTAAACGCCAAGCCCGACACAGCCAATATCAATAATAATAATATATTTTTTTTCATTTTCATATCAGTTAATTTGTTTAGAAATTAAGTGTAATACCACCGGAAATAGTCCTCATCGGCGAATAATAGGTTGCATTGGTCGTTGAACTATATGATTGACGAGGATCGAATCCCTTGCGTTTTGACCAATAGAATACGTTTTCAACAGAACCGTACAAACGGATGGAGTTAATTTGCATCTGTTTGGTCCATTTTGCGGGAAGGGTATAGCCCAGATTCATGTTTTCAATGTTCAAATAACTGGCATCTGTCAGGAAACGAGTCGATGAACCGGCACTGTATAAATCACCAAACATAAAACGAGGAATTTCACTTGAATTGTTTTCAGGTCCCCATGCATTCAACAGATCCTCATGGAAGTTGAATCCTGTATTAGAGCTTGTTGGTGATGACATAAAGCTGGCATAGGTACCATCATATTGTTTTCCTCCAAGCTGATAGGAAAAGTTAATATTAAAATCAAATCCATATGCCTGTAAGGTTGTACCAAAACCACCAAACATTTTGGGAATGGTTGTCTCATTGTTTACATAATAGTCGGCATCTGCATACGTTGCGGTTGCTTCACGACCAGTAATGTTACCTTCTTCATCCACAATGTTTTTGTACCACATTGACTGACCATCTTCATCAATACCGGCAAATTCCTTCAATCTCCAGGAATACATTGGAAGGTCTTCGGCAATAAAGAAATTGCCACTTGTATACCCTTTGTATTCATTTCCGGAGGCATCATATTCAGAAGCGGTTTTTTTGTCTTCATGGAGAAGAGTGATCTCATTCTTCAGGGTGGAAAGGTTGAAATTCACATCCCATGAGAAATTTCTTTGCTTCACGATGTTGGCAGCTAGTTCCAATTCAACACCCGTGTTATACATATCACCAATATTGTCGAAATAGCTTGAATAACCCAAAGAAGGAGCTACTGAGAAAGAGAACAACATGCCGGTTGTTTTCCGGTGGAAATATTCTAAACTACCTGAAATACGTTTAAACAGGGAGAACTCTGTTCCAATATTGAAGTTTGAGTTGGTTTCCCATGTAATATCTTTTGTTCCTTTCGATTCAAAAGCAGTACCGATATTTCCGGAAGAGTTGGTGATGTTAAAAACGTCTGTATAACGGTAAGAACCGATGGCATCATTACCCTGAACACCATATGACGCTTTCAATTTCAGTTCGTCAACCCAATCAACATTGAACCAGTCTTCCTGATTGATCAACCATGCACTACCCAAAGACCAGAAGTTACCCCAACGGGAATCCGGGTGGAAACGCGAAGAGGCGTCTCTACGGTAAGATGCGGAAGCAAAGATACGGTTGTCGTAGTTATACTGTAAACGCGTAAAATAACCTTCACTGTTATAGCGGGATTTATAAGAGTAGGCACTTTGTCCGTCTTGTATAGCACCCCCTAATTCCTTGTTGCTCTGAGAGAACATCTTCGACTTATCAGCATAGAGATATGCATAAGTACTGTTGAAATACTCATGGCCCAACAAAGCTTCAAAATTATGCAGACCAAAATAGGTGGAATAATTCAATAATTGCTGGAAGTTTACATCATAAGAGCGTCCGTGTGCTTTTGAAACAGTACCGCCAGTAGTGTCGAACTGGCCATAGTAGGGATTGTAAACGTATGTGGTACGTGTTTCATCCAGGTTTTGTGTGCCATTGATGGTCAATGTCAAGCCGGGCATGAAGGTAATATTCGCAAAGCCGGAACTTGAGAATGCATTTCCCTCAGAATTCACGGTATTCAGGTAGCTGTCCATAATGGGATTCGCATCCGAGATGAAAGGACGTGAACGACCGGCATTCATGCCATTACCGTAGTCCATCATTTCGAAGCCGTCACCATCTACCATAATAGTACCGTCAGGATTACGAAGATAAGCAGGATAAATTGGAGGGAGCTGAGAAGTGAATGCCCAGATATTTCCAGACGATGTACTGGAACCGTTGTTGCTAAGGGAGTTATGGTCAAATCTCGCATACGAGATGTTTCCACCCACTTTCAGCCATTCTTTTGCCTGATAGTCCGCTCTTAAACGAGTGGTGAAACGTTCCATATCGGAAGCCTTTGTAATACCCTCATTGTTGAGATAACCGAGAGATGCGAAAAATGAAGATTTCTCATCGCTACCGCTGATCGACAGGTTATACTCCTGGCGTAAACCGGTGCGCGTACCCGCTTTCTCCCAATCGTCAGGCAAGAGCAGATAATCAGTTCCTCGATAGTTCTCAACACGGCCCAATGTTGCTTCAGGATTCAATTTCCCATTCAAGCCAATGAGCAACTGACCTTCAGGATAAGAATAGACGTTGTATCCCAAACCTCCGTTACCCTGATCACCAAACAAGTTTGCATTGGCTTTCAGCCAGCTCTCTTCCGCGCTAAGACCCAGGTTCATATGGTATCTTGACAGAGCACCATAATGCATCTCGTAATACTGTGCCGGATTTGTTATGACATCGTAATGTTGTAACGCCCTGGCGTTTGATCCATATTTAGCATCAAAAGTGATCACAGCATCACCCCTGCCAGTTGCCTTTTTTGTGGTAATCATGATCACACCATTCGCTCCTCGTGCACCGTATAAAGCGTTTGAAGCTGCATCTTTCAATACTGTCATTGATTCCACGTCGTTGGGATTCAAATTACTCAAATCACCACTGTAAGGTGCACCATCAACGATGATCAATGGATCGTTACCTGCATTCAGTGAGCTGAACCCACGAATTTTGATCGAAGCTGTTGACCCGGGAGCACCGCTGTTGGATGTCAACTGCAATCCTGGCACAGCACCGGCTAAGGCATTTGTAACACTTGTTACCTGCGACTTGCTCAATTGTTCGGAATCGACAACTTTAGCAGAGCCGGTGAATGCCGATTTTTTCGCCGTACCGAAAGCCACAACCAATACTTCGTCCAATAATTCAGAATCGGGTACCAGTTCAACTCTCATATTTGCACTAACGGGTAATTCCTGTGTTTCATAACCAACATAAGAAACGACAAGTGTACTGTTTGAAGGAGCCGATAAGGTGAAAATACCATCTATATCGGTAACAGTACCCTGGGTAGTTCCCTTAATTTGTATGGTAGCACCAATTGCAGGATCTCCGTTCTCATCCACAACAGTACCCCGTACCTGCGTCTGAGCAGATATAAT
>JBAZIG010000049.1:0-487 GCA_041651955.1 Minisyncoccota bacterium
TGTGAAATCCAAGATAATGAACACAACCATAAAGGTCTTCCCTGTGTTCCTGATATCAAAACCCGTAGATCGTTCCAAGGGGATTATTCAATCCTTTTTTCCCCTGAAAATTTAACCTGGAAAACCGCACACTATGAACGAGCATAACAAGGAAAAACGTCACAAAAGAGGCCGCAAGCCCTATTGTAGTGGGCCACGTAAACGTGTCACCTTTTACCTGGATCAAACCGCTATACATTGTCTTGACCAGCTTTTCCCGGACATAGTGCGGTCAGACTTTGTGAGCTATTGTATTAAGAAAGAGATGCTGGGAGAAAACTATGATGAGATGGATTGAATTTTGTAACACATAATTTAACAGCAGCTTGCAGCTGCCGAGTAAAGAAAAATAGAAAAAAGCGGCAGTATCCAATAAATTGTGTAAACGATAATGCGAAAGAAAAAAGCATTGTATCTTTGATGTGCGATATAAGAAGGTCAGGTGCGC
>JBAZIG010000049.1:497-7722 GCA_041651955.1 Minisyncoccota bacterium
AAAATCGTTTTGGGAAATTGTATTAAGCAATTTCCCTTCATTTATTTATAAGCTAACCGTATTGTTCATCGCCTCCAGTCCATTTCAGCCGTTTTTATGCAGCATGGCTTTCATTTGGTCCGGAGTACCTTTTTCCAGCGGTAATCGCTCCAGGGCATCTTCTACGGTGGAATAGAAGCCTGCCTGGTCCAGGTTACGGAGGCGAACGTCCTTTTTGTCTTCAATAGTTGGATTCTCAAATTCTTGTATTATATTTGTGATGCGTTTTGCTGATAAGCCAACTGCATTCACGTTGGATGAGTGGTTCGCTAACCAGCCTAACGCTTTATTTTTATCCACCCAGTTAAGTAGGTTTGTGCCAATATGCTTTTCGCTGTCGAACCACTTGCCAATTCTTACGGCACTGTCTTTAGCGTAAAGGCTGATAATTGAATTAACCTCAATATAGTTTCTTCCTCTTAATTTCTTTACTCCAAGTATAGCTATAAAATTATTACCTTTCTTATCCGTTAATTTAGTGAGGATAACCTTTCTGCCGTTCATCTCCTCGCTATTAAAAATAGTAATCGGATTGTGAATATGGAAGGGCAAGTCTTTTACATCTTCTAAATCAAAAGGATGTTGGCTTTTATAGTCTGTGCTTGATTTTATTTCAAGCGTGTTCGCCGACATTTCCATTGGGAAATCTGCAATACCGGACGCCAAGTGTTTTTCACTCGGATAACCCAGCTTATAAATATGTCCTTTCGGTAACTTACCCTCTATTTGCTGTTGGAGTTCATTATTAAACTGTTTGTTGATTGCTTCATTGTCGGCTTCATCAGACATACGGAAGCGGATATCTTCATTCTCATTGTCAAAGGTGCCTACATTGTCTGTAGCAGACTTAATCTGTGTGGGAGAGAAAGCGGCGTATTCTACTACTTGGCCATCTTCTGTCACGTATGTACCATCAACGCCTTTTTCCAACAATTGTTCTTTAACAGTTGATCCTTGCATATTGGCATCCGGTTTTTCTACTAGATTCCTCAAATTAAGGAATACGGGCATTGCCTTACTTCCCATATCTTTCCAATCCTCTTTGTTTGTAGCAAAAAAGAAAGCTGGAATATCTGCATTCTGACGGGATTTGGAGGTTTCAAACTTGGTAAAGTCCTCATTAGTAATATGCCAGACTGGGAGCGGCTCCCTATTCTCGCCTACCACTTTGCTAGTATTTTCTTTAGTCTCCCCGGCATCTTTGAAAAATTGTAGTAACTTTGTGTCAGAAATTCCGTGTTGGGGTTGTCGTTGCTGGGTCAATAACCCAGAGGGTACGGGCGCAACTACGGAATTTTTGTATATTTCCACGTCGCTTTTTAAGGCAGAGTGTACTTCATTTGGCACAAAGCCTCTTTTTAATGTTTGTGGTTTTGTCTTCAATTCCTGAACAGTAAACCTTACATAATATTGCTCTCCGGCAATATTTATCTTTCCTAAATAGTGATGATAGCCTTTGAGATTGCTATGCGGCTTATGTCCGGTTTTTTGTATTACAGGTTCAGAAAAGACAGGGACGGATTTATTGAAAATATCTTTTAACTGTGGAATAATTTGCCTTACATCAACCCCGTGATGTCCGATTAACTTACCGTAAGTTTCGTTTACAAAACTGGAATAATCATTTCATTATGAAAAAGTTTTTATTTCTTTTATTGATCTTTTCTTACTTTTGTGTCTGCATGAAAGGAGAAACCATAGCTATAGGCGTGGCTGTCCTGTGGACACTAAGCGCGCTTTTTTTTGAATATGCAAGCAAACGGCTGGGATCTGTTAACCTGAACCTGATCCGTCTTGTCTGTGCTTTTTTTATGCTGGGAATCACCATGACGCTGATCAACGGCAGTTTCATTCCGGTGGGCGCCGACAAAGCCACCTGGTTTTGGATGTCTTTATCGGGACTGGTGGGGTTCGTGCTGGGAGATTATTTTCTCTTCGCTTCCTATTCCATTATCATGGCCCGTTTCTCGCAGCTGATCATGACCCTGGCTCCCCCTTTTGCTGCCATATTCGGATTCATATTGCTGGGGGAAAAAATGTCCTGGATAGCAGGTGGCCGGCGCTGTATTGAGCGTTGGGGGAGTGACCTTGTTTTTTATCTGATGAATAGAGGAGATGCTGTAAAAATAATAAATAAAATACAGTAGAGAGTATTAATTTTTAAAAACGAACCTAAAAATCCTAAAATCATGAAACGGTTGATTCCAATGCCGGCAATAGTATTTATTGCATTTTTCTGTATTATTTCCTGTACAAAAGATCCCTATATCACTCCCGGGAGTTCACAATCCATTTCCTTAGAGGCCGGCTCTGCCTCCTCTGAATTTGTATTCAGTACCAACTATGACTGGACAGCCAGATCTTCGGAATCCTGGCTATCCGTTTCTCCCGCATCGGGTAGTGCCGGGGATAATATCAAGATTAAAATATCTGCTGCAGAGAATAGCGGTTATGATGTAAGGAGTGCAACTGTAATGCTGTCTGCAGGGGAAGCCACCCAAACAATCACTGTTCAGCAGGCAGAGAGGAAGGGTTTTCAAGTTACCGGTACTACGTTTTCTATTGGTAAAGACGGTGGTAATGTTACTATACCCGTTAAAGCCAATGTAACTTATACCTGTACCGTTTCTGAGGGTGCAAAATCCTGGTTGTCTGTTAGCCAGACAAAAGCATTGTCAAATTATACGATTATTTTGCTGGCAGCAAAGAACGAATCGTACGATACAAGAACAGGGACCGTTACCGTTGCTTATGAAAGCCAATCTGTTACTGTCACAGTTACCCAAAGTCAGAAAGATGAATTGATTGTAACACAGAAAGAGTTTGAAATAGGCAGCAAGGGCGGAGAGTTGAAAGTACCTGTTTCTACCAATATTGAATATACGTGTAGCGTGATGGAAGGTGCGAAGGATTGGATTTCCATCACCAATCCGCGCACAAAAGGGTTGGAAGATTACAATATTGTGTTGCAAATTGCAGAAAACAAGTATGATGCAGGCAGGGTAGGTCAGGTAAAAATCACAGGCGCCGGTAAGGAAAGTTTTATTACCATCACCCAAGGTGTTGACGAAGACCTGCTAAAACAGAGACCTGCATTGATGGCGCTGTACAACGCATTGAATGGAGATCAGTGGATTAATAAAAACAACTGGGGCTCTGACAAACCGCTAAGTGAATGGTATGGAGTAAGCGTAGATGGGAATGGGTTTGTTACCCGACTGGAGTTGCAGGAAAACAACCTTTCCGGCACGTTGCCTGCTGAAGTCGGAGATTTGGTGAAGCTTACCGCTCTTTATCTGGGATACAACTATGGCATAGGCGGAAGTATTCCCGCTGAAATAGGAAACCTTAAGAAACTGGAATATCTGAATTTGTACGGGAACGAACTGACCGGAGGAATTCCGGAAGAGTTGTATTCCCTTCCTGAACTATTTCATCTGGATCTGGGCGTAAACAAGCTTTCCGGCGAGCTGTCACCCAAAATTGCCGGTTTAAGTAAGCTAACATCTCTATGGCTGCATTACAATAATTTTTCAGGATCATTGCCAAAAGAACTGGGACAGATGAATCTTACCCAGGTAGGACTCTACAATAATTCATTCTCAGGCTCACTGCCCGATGAACTGGGGACGTTGAACAATCTTACTATATTCAATATTGCTGCTAACAATTTCTCGGGCATTATTCCTATTTCTATTCTTAACAATCCCAACATCTGGGATAAATTCTGGGGAACAATTACAGCTTGGAATGGTTTTGATCTTTCTACCCTTACTTATTTCCCGGCACCCGATTTTACTTTCAATGACGTGGAAGGCAAGCGTATTAATCTGGGAGAGGAATACGTAGCCAACCAATACACGGTATTGTATTCATGGCAATCATGGTGTCCCTATGCTACTGCGTTTCATCCTACATTAATTTCACTCTACAATCAGTATAAATCCAAAGGTCTTGATGTTATTGGATATTCAACTTTAGATCAGAATTATGTAGAGATGGGCATGACAGATCAGATGCTCAAACAGATTGCCGGTAATCTGGGAATGCCGTGGAGAACCATATTCCTGACCGGGAAGTACCAGGATGCCTATTATTCCATGATGGCTCAGGGTGGTTCACCAACCGTTCACGTTGTTGACAAAATCGGCAACATTGTGTTTTCCACGTTGTCTTTTGCAGATAATTACAATGAACTGGGTACTTTTCTGGAAGAAAGACTGGGTCCCGGTTCAGGACATAGTTACTATGCTTCCACAGACTATTCTGCAGACGGAAAAGTCAGAACATACCAGACACATACGGCAGGAGAGGGCATAAAACTCATATTCACCGGCGATGCATTTACAGATAAGGACCATGCCGATGGTTCTTTTGATAATAGAATGAATCAGGCAATAGAGGCTTTCTTTAGTGAAGAGCCCTATACCTCGTTGCGGGATCGCTTTGATGTGTATTCCGTGGCTGCCGTATCAAAGAACCGCGAGATTACGGATGATTCAGAAACGGCATTTAGCACTTATTTTGGTGCCGGAACAAAAATGGGCGGAGATGATGATGCCGTATTCCAATATGCACTGAAAATTCCCGGCGTTGACCTGACTAAAGCATTAGTAAGTGTTGTAGTGAATTCGCCCAATTATTCGGGTACATGCTATATGTATGAAGATAACTCTGCCATTGGTTATTCGACAATTTCGGGGTATTCAGAGGCGGAATTTGCCAAGCTGATAAGGCATGAAAGCGGGGGACACGGTTTTGGGAAATTGCTGGATGAATACGCTTATTCAGGAACCATTCCTGCGAGTGCGAAGAATGAATTCATCCACCAGAGAGATGAACTGGGTTGGGGAGGGAACGTTGATGTTACTTCCGATCCGGCCAAGATACAATGGTCGGTCATGTTAAGTGACGCCCGGTATAAAGATGTTGTAGGCATCTATGAAGGGGCGTTGACGTATGCGTCAGGAGCCTGGAGGCCCACGCATAACAGCATCATGCACCTGAATACCGGAGGTTTTAACGCACCGTCCAGGTTTGCTATATACAAGCGCATTATACGTTTGTCCGAGGACAGGGAAGCTACGTTTGAGGAATTTGCCACATTCGATGCTCCAAATCTTGGTAAACCCACTGCCGCAGCTGCAGCGGTAGAAAAATACGAACCGCTTGCCCCGCCGGTGTTTGTAAAGGGCAGCTGGAAGGATGCGAAGAAGCGGTAAGACGGTATTTCACAATTTCACTAACGCGCCATCCTCAAAAGATGGTGCGTTTTTTAAATACCTCCCCAACCCAGTTCATCTCTGTGGTGGGTGAGATGGACGATAACGTAGATCCGGCTTCCACTATGCTGGTAGTAGATGCCCTGATCAAAGCAAATAAAGACTTTGAACTGGTGGTATTTCCCGGGGTTCGTCATACTATGGGCGAATCGTACGGGGAACATAAAAGATATGATTTTTTTGTACGTCATCTTTTAAATGTAGATCCTCCCAAATGGCAGGAACTTTCCTGTAATCGAACTGGTTTTCACCTTGTCCCAGTTTCTTGTATACTTCAACCATTTTCCGACAATAAATTACGCTGTGTTACAACATATTTTTTAATAAGGGTATCGCGTTTCACGACACCCTCTCGAATCTAAATTCATTCTCTAACAAATACAGATTAATAACAATGGCTTGTTTCCTCCTGGCACTTCTTTTTTCGTTTCTATAATAGATACGAATAGAAACAAGAATGGCTGTATATCAATGACTTAGCAAAATTTTGTTTCTATTCATAAAAAAAGTGCTAAAAGCGTATTTTTGGAAGCTGAGTAATGCCTCCGGAAATAGAGGTCTTGCTGTTAGGAGATTTGATGGAAAGTATCCCGAAATATAGAATTTTGTGACACAAAAAAGGAGCTTCAATAGTAACCTTAACAGAACAACAACCTCTGCTGGTATATACTGAAACTCCAATATTGGCTTTACAACAACGGGGGATGGACCGATTCCGTCTTCTGCCGTTGTAAAAATAGTAATAATTATTTTTCTGTGTAAATGATCACTGAGACAGATAATACTAAAGAGAGGACCAAGCAGGCTTGTACTATTTCCCGACAAAGGGGGTAATTTGAAATTATACCCTTTGAAAGCCTTAGGTAGACACCTGGGAGTTTTTATTGTATAAATAGCTCTCTGAGTTCTTCCGCTTCATTCATTAGCTTCTCCGGATTAGTATTCTTCTTCTATTTCAGGAGATTGATTAGCTTCCATTGAACAGAAGGATATTTTTCAAAATATGAGTATTCAAAATGCTCCCAATCCGGGTTAGCCATTTCAAAGCCAATCAAGAATCGTTTATCGTTGTCATTCAGTAACCCGTTGACGCTTTTGATAAGTTTGTTACGAATTTCTTCATACTCTTCGTAGGTAAAGGGTATATCCGTCATACCCTCAAATTGATTATGAAGTGCTTCGCGTTGATCGATCAAAACAGGACCAAGTGATTCGTGTATCGGACGGTCACTGCCCAGTAAACAAAACAAAAAGCCCTCTTTCGCTTCCAAAATTGACATATCCATATATTTTATATCAAACAGGTCACGGGGATGCTGTCTGGATAATGCGGCCGCCATTTTACCTCCGTATAGAAGTGTTTTGGGCACAATATCGGCTTCGCAGTACAAACCAAATTCTTCCTGAGCCTTGCTGCAAAGCGGCAGTTTAAGCACATTACCTCCTATGATGCCGCGCTTAGTTTGATTGACTTCTATCTTGATTTGTTTTCCCCGATATTCGCATAAAAGTTTACAGGTCGGAGGATTTGGTACAATGTGTATGCCTTTTAAAGACCTTTGGGCTCTGTCAGAAATTGCTTTTAGATGAACATTAATGTTGGAGATGCTCGTCGGCCTGTCTTCCAAAGGAATATAAGTCAAATTAACATCTACTGAAAAACGGGGCAAATTTTTCAAAAACAGATTGATGGCTGAGCCTCCATGCACAGCGAACACTCCTTCGTCGGTAATAATTGGGATTATTCTCAACAGAAGCTCTACCTTTTGCGCATAGTTGTTATTCATAATCCGCCAGTTCTCTTGGTATTGTTATGTCATATTTACCTATATATTTCCCATTGGTAGCACATACACGCTTGCCGCTTCCCAATGCTATCACACCTGTGTTTATAGCTTTAAACC